>CALIGI010000018.1 GCA_938021205.1 uncultured Pseudanabaenaceae cyanobacterium | reverse complement strand
AAGATGCCCAAAATATTTGAGAGTGACGAGGGTGGAATTGCGGCGATCTAGTGTGGGTAGCAGTACCGAGGGAAAAGGTGGAGGGCGATCGCCAATCTACCCCCTAGCTGCCACTTCCAAAGTCCAATCCCTGACCAACGGATCAACCACCTCTGGTGACTCATCCTGGGGACAATGCCCCAACCCTGGCAAACTCACAAACTGCTCCACCATGGGATATTCCCCATAGGCTCGCCCCTGTTCCACCGGCTCCCAAGGATCCTCCTCCCCCCATAGCACCAACACCGGGCAACGCATCTGCGGCAGCAAATCCTCCGCCAGCGGCCCATGGTCATACTGAATAAACTGCAAAAATACCTCCACCGCCCCTGGCTCAAATGCGGGTCCTAACAGTAGCTCCAGCAACTCATCTGTAATCGCCTCCTCCCGCCCATAGGCCTGCTTCAACACTGTCCGCAGTGTTTTCGGCGTTGCCAAGCGCGAAAAGAAAAACGGCCCAATCGGTGTATTTGCCAACAGCTTCATCATCAGCGGAGCCGGAGCACTGCGATAAAACGGTAGCAGATGCTTCTTGCGCACATGCAATAGCCGCAGAGAGCAATTCAACATCACTACGCCTTGGCAGATCAGGGGAGCTTCAGCTTCAGTGTGTTCAGCAACCTTAGCTAACAAGCCATTGGCATAGGCTGCTGCTTGGAGTGCCACCACACAACCAATGGAATTACCGACCAAAAATGCCGGACCACCCACGACCTCTCGGCAAAAATCAACGATGAGCTGGCCCCAAGTTTCAAAGGTGTATTGGACTTCTTCTCCGGGTGCAGGCTTCTCTGATCGCCCATAACCCAGTAAATCGATCGCAAATGCCCGGTGGGTCTGGCCAAAGTCCGGCAAATTCTTCCGCCAATGATCACTCGATGCCCCAAACCCATGGATCAACACCAGCGCAGGTCCAGCTTCTCCGCATTGCTGATAGCGAATGGAATGGCCTCGCCAAGTCCAGAATTCTGTTTTTGTTTCGATCGCTACTGCCTGAACCATCGATTGAAGTCACCTAATGAACTGAATTACTTGATTGCGATCGCTGCGAATCACGATTAGACGTCTTGTAAATCCCTGCCCTCTCCCTAAATCCCTCTCCCAATTCTGGGAGAGGGATTTAGGGCTCCCCTTCCCCCAGAATTGGGGGCAAGGGGTTGGGGGATGGGGGCGGATTTGAATTTGCGCAAGAGATCTATTGATGATTCGCCCCTAAGCGAATGCTGTTTATCCTGCATCGGCCTCAGCCTTTTTCAGTGCATTGCGAAAGCCCAGCACCACCAACACATTAGTCAGCGTCAAAAACGACTCGGCGCTGCCATGGAGCCAATCCACATTGGCCAGCTCCTCACCGTAATGAACCTTGGCGTAAATCCCTGCTGGAATTGTCACCATGACAAATATCAGCAATACATAAAACCCAATAAGCGCCAGCTTCGGCACCAGCTTTGACTTCGTCAAAAACCACAGAAACCCCAAATAGGGAAACAGGGAAATGGCAAACAGCGTTTCTTTATCCATTGTTCTAAATCCCTATTCCTAAGCCTTCTTTCCAGCCAGGGCCGATCGCCAAACCATCCAGCCCCCACCCATCATGGTGAAATTGCCCAGCACTGTCATCGCCGCCTGGAGCGTCACTAGCCAATTCAAAGCCACTGAATTATCAAAAAAGTGCCAGGTACAGGCGCACATTGCACTCACCAGGGACGGCAGCATTCCCAGGGACAGCCAGTACCAGGCCTCATTTCCCGTGACCTCGCCATAGCGCCAAATAATCCAAATCGCAGCCGTCCACTCCAGCACGCTCGACACGTGAATAATCCAAGTGGGAATCGAAAGGGCGTGCATCGCAATCCTTATCGTCGTCTTTTTAGGGTATTTCCCAGTCCGAAAGCTAGGGCGTTGCATGGCCTATCACTCACTGGAGCTGATCCCCTGACGGTATTGTAGTGGGGTTGCCCAGCCCAATCCACGTCAAACTACTAAAGATCTATGCGAGCAGTTCTGTGCGGTTACTACGGCAAGGGCAATAGCGGTGACGAGGCCCTGCTGGCTACGCTATTGCAAATGCTGCCGGAGCATGTGACGCCGATTGTGCTCAGTGGTGATCCGGAGCAGACTAAACAGCAGTATGGCGTTGAGGTGTGCGATCGCAATAATAGCTTCGCCATTCTCTCCACTTTCAAAGACGCCAACGCTTTCATCTTTGGCGGTGGCAGCCTCATCCAAGACAGTACCAGTGCCCTAAGCCCCCTCTACTATGCGGGACTCATGGGCCTCGCCCAGCAAATGGGTCTCATTACGATCGCCTGGTCCCAAGGCATTGGCCCCCTCAATCGCTCCTTCACCCGCTGGATAGCCCGCCAAACTTTTAGTGGCTGTAGTACTGCCAGCGTTCGCGATGGCGGTTCTGCCCAACAGCTCAAGGACTGGAATGTCGATTGTCTCCTGGCCCCTGATCCCGTTTGGGCTTTGGATGCGATTCCCCATGAGCCTCTAGAACTCCCCAGTCCTCGCATCGCTGTTTGCCTACGCCCCCACCCCAGCCTTACCCCGGAACGACTGAGTCGCATTGGCAATGCCTTAGTCAGTCTTCAGGAGAGCAGCGGGGCCTCGATCTTGCTGTTGCCCTTCCAGCCCTCGCAGGATCGGGCGATCGCCCAGCAGCTCAAAGCCCAGATTAAGAACAAGACCAATGGCCCCTGCCAAATCGTTGAAATCGAAGACCCTCGCTACCTCAAGGGCATTTTCCGGCAAGTGGACATGACCCTCTCCATGCGCCTCCATGGACTGATCATGGCCGCTGCCGAGGGTAACCGCTGCTACGCCCTTAGCTATGACCCCAAGGTCAATCGCCTCATGGAGGAAACCGACATTCCGGGTTGGGACCTAGCCGCATTGCCGGAATCCTTTGCAGAGATCGCTCAAGTCTGGCAGGAGCAGTTTGATCGGGGTAAGGCGTTGAGTCCGCAGCAGATTCAGTCCTTGCGCGATCGCGCCCTCATGCATCGAGATTTGCTTCACCAAACGCTGTCTTAGGGGGTGCTGTAACAAAGTAGATTCAAAGTTTTGGAGATCACTTCACTTGTAGGTTCCCATGGGGTTACTCAGCCATAAATTCAGGAGCTGGCCTTTTTCTTCGGTTGGATCAGGTTTCAGAGACACCCATCATGCCCTTACAAATAGTCACTATTTGTTGGTTTTTGAGTAGTTCTTTTGTTCTTGCTTGTTCGATTTAGATTGATGCAATCACCGAGTCTTTGACAACCTGGATCGATGCCGTCTGTCCTACGAGGTTTGTTACCCCCTCGAAGGACGTAAAGATTTGATGCTACAACCGTTCCAGTTCGCTCTGCTTACGGCAGATTATATCGACGCCACCCCAGAAACGACTCCGTTTCCGCCAGGGTGAATTGCGTATCTTCGCGCACAAAATCTGGCATGGGTCTGGCCGTTTAATACGGAGAACAACGGTTTACAAAATTTGAGCTTCCTGCAAGCATAGTTCGAGTCAGTAATCCAACGGTCTATCTCCAAGAGACACGTCATTCATTTGGCTGGTTTTTACTTAGCAAAGCCAAGAATGAAATTTAGGTGGAATTACGGCTCAACATTGTACTGCTCCTGCGATTAGCTAGTAGTTGTCTGAACATCTCATCCTGAGTTGGTTCGACACCTTTTGTAAGGAGAAGGCAGTTGATATAGCCTCCCTGAAGCTGTTCCACAGCTTTCTAAACCACTCTCTAAAGCGTTGTCTATGGACTATCTCCTAGACAATTCGGTCGAACCGGTTTCACATCTTTGACGTGGGTGAGCAAACAATGAGCGATAAGGCAGCATTCCGAGATAGTTTCCAGGGTCATCCTGAATGCGAGGCAGATGCCCTGGACGTTCCTTTGTCCTCTACTCGCTGTGATAGCTCCGATGAAGCCGATTCCGTTCCTGCGCCTTCAGCGGTGGTTTATGGCCCAGCACCCAGGCCTGTTCCTCAGCCCGTGATCTTTGATCGAATCTACAATCCCTCCATGGGAGGGGCTGCCTCTCTCCCTTCTCTGTCCGATTCTCCGTCCTTTAACCTCTCTGCCCAGAGCAGTGCTTCTATTCCAGTGAATACTGTGTCATTTCAGCCAGGGAATCACGGAGAGCCGCTCTGGTCTCATCCGACGAAAGACCCCTCCGGGTCAGAATCTGCTGGGAGCATGGAAGCTGGAGCAGAAGAGGCGACCACAGTTTCGGTTGAGTCTCAATGTGATAGTCCCAGTCTGGATGACCTGGCCGAGATGGACATCTCTGAAGCCAGTCGTGAGGAGCTGATGGTTTACCACAGTGAACTCATGGGTTGGATCCGGGAGCTGGAGCAGGCGCTGCAAGGTTGCCAATCTGATTTCAAGGTTCAGCTGCACCAGTACGGTCAGCAGGAGCAGCTTCTGGAGCACCGGACCCAAGAGTTCTTGGCTCTCCAAGAGCGCTATGTCGCTCTGAATCAAGAAGTAGATATTCAACAAAAAACTCACCAGCGTCAAACTATCTTGGTCGAAACGCTGCAAGACCAGCTCAGCAGCAGTCAAGAGCGTGTTGCTCAAATGGAGCGAGACTTTAGTCAAGTTCAGCGCCGCTGCTCTGATCAGGCCCAGCAGCTCCTCCAGGCCGAGAGACTGTGCCGCGATCTCAAGAGTCGTCTGGGTCGTCAGCAGCGCCACACGATGCAGTTCAAGGCCGCTTTGGAAAAGAGCCTGGCTGTGTCTGTGAATGACAGTGATTATGATTTAGGTGATGTGGAAATGGATCCTATGGATAGCTCTGGAGAGCTGTTCCCTCGACCGAAGCCCGTGCAGCCCTGGTCCAACCAGCTTGATGAAGCAGCGTTAAGTCAGGCTCTTAATGGTTTAGATCAGCCGGTGGGTTTAGAGCAGCCTGGTGTGACCAAGGGGCTCAATCTCCAACTTGCCTTTGAGGACCCAGAAGCGGCTGATTTGAAAGCGGCCCAAACTAAAGTAGCCTCCAAGGCGCAACTGGCCTATGGTAATGCCGCGATGGGCTTTGCAGCTTCCCATATGATGGCTAAGGGCAATCCGGTGGAGCCGGTCTTTGACCCTGAAAAGGCGGAAGATTTGGAAGCAACGCTTAAACAAGAAAGTGATTCTATTCTCCAGGGTGATTTGCTGGGGAGTGTCTCTAAGACGGCATCTGAGGACACCAGTTTGCCTCACCAAGCTCCCCTGGTGAGTAGTCATCACAAAGTGGCCTTTGTGCCTCCGATTACGCCGGTTCTGCCGGAAGAAGTCGCTGACCGTTCAGGGCTCTTGGATGAGGCCGAGCCGGGCCAAGCAGTTGCGGCTGTCCAGGCTGGTGGTGACTCATTAGAGGCCACAGCGCCCCCCGAGAAAAAACGAGCGACTCTGGCGGGCATTAACTTGCCAAACTTTCCCAAGTTTTAAGTCATTTAGCTGGATACTGGGCGAGACACTGCTCTCCAGGTCTGTTCTTGTCTAAGGCTCTGCTAATATTTGCGGAGCCTTGTTACGTTTAAAGCATTGGCAAGAGCCCTGCGATCGCAGTTCCTGCCCATCGTCAGCTCTGCCCAACTTCGCTTGTTCCCATGGCAAACCAACCCCCCAGAGCCCCCCAGGGCCGTTCTCCCCATCGTTCATCCCCCGGAGAGCCAGGCCGAAAGTCTACGACCTTCTCTAGGCCATCGGGCCCCCCCCCCGGGAATGGGAAGAGGCCTTCTGGAGCATTGCCGACCTCTCCGCCCCGATATTATGACAATCGCCCCTATGGCAAACTGCTGTATTTGATTGGGGCGATCGTACTCGGTGTCTTGGGTCTCAGGTTTTTGTTGCAACGTCTGCCCGAGGGCGCATCACTCAATGCAGATGGCTCTAAAGCTGGGGGCTCGTTGATTCCTCAAATTTTGACGCCCAAGGCCCCTGAACCCCCTCCTTTCCAGCCCTTGGCGGTGAATGAGTCCAACCTCGATCCGGCTGTGCAGGCCGTTGTTGATAGCTATGTGAATCGCCTGGGGGGCGTAGGCTTTGACACAGCTCAGCAGGGGGTCTGGGTGCAGCGGGGCGATCGCCTTCTGGCCCAGCATGAAGGCAAGACTCGCCTACCCGCAGCTTCCCTGACAAAGTTAGCCACCACGCTGCTAGCTGTGGATCGTTGGGAACCAGACTACAAGTTTATTACCCGCATTGGGGTCAATGGCCCCGTTGAGGGGGGCGTGGTCAAGGGAGACTTGATCATTGTGGGCGGTGGAGATCCCCTGTTTGTTTGGGAGTCTGCCATTGCCGTTGGTAATAGTCTTAATCAGCTCGGTATTACGAAGGTGGAAGGCAACTTGATTGTGGGGGGCGTGTTTGTGATGAATTTTGAACGCGATCGCCCCTATGCCGGTGGACTTCTCCGTGAGGGTATGGATTCTGCCAATTGGCCCTGGCAAGCCGCTGAGCAGTTCAAAACCTTTCCCGAAGGCACTCCCCAGCCCCAGGTCACCCTCACCGGGCAAACCCTGGTTGTTGAATCCGTTGATCCCGCCAGCGTTGAAATCCTGGCTGAGCATCATTCCCTACCCATGCAGGAGCTGCTCAAGCGCATGAACATGTACAGCAATAACATCATGGCGGAGCTGCTAGCGGACCTTCTGGGTGGAGCCCCTGCTTTAGCGACAAAAACCGTTGCTTTGACAGGTGTAGGGCCTGATGAGGTGCAATTTATTAATGGTTCGGGATTGGGTCGCGAGAACCAAACATCTCCCCGGACCTCCTGCCGAATGTTGGATGTGATTGGTCAAAAGCTCAAGCCCCATGGCTTGGGTTTGAAAGATGTTCTGCCGATTGTCCCGGAGGACAGGGGCACCTTGGAAGATCGACGTCTGCCCAATGGACTTATTGGAAAAACGGGGACGCTTTCGGATGTGAGTAATTTGGCTGGCATGCTGCCTGTCGCGGGGCTGCCTGTGATGTACCTAGATGAGCCGGAGGCAGTCTGTTTTGCGGTTCAGAATCGCGGTGGGGACCTCAACTATTTTTACGACCAGCAAGAAGTGGTGATTGGGGAGCTCAAGGGAGTGACTGAGGGCCAAGGCCAAAAGACTGTTTCCCAGCGGCCCTTATCCCCTCAGCCCCTATCCGCTCAGCTCGTTTCCCAAAATCCATGAGCCAGATCGGCGGATGACTGCCTCGCGATTCTTACTTGTTTTTGTCGATGGTCTCGGTTTGGGACCAGCTGGATCTGAGAATCCTTTAACCCAGGTTCAAACGATGCCCTGCTTAGCTGGGCTGCTGGGAAAACCGCTCCTCGCTGGATTGACGGTTGCCGAGGGGGAGGTCTGGTTCCGGCCCATTGATGCCTGTTTGGGGGTTCCTGGCTTGCCCCAAAGTGCAACGGGACAGACGACGCTCTATACCGGGCATAATGCGGCTCAATTTCGGGGGCAGCATCAGTCCGCCTTTGCCAATGGCAGCCTGCGTCAGTTGATCGAACCCTACGGTATCTTTCGTCAGGTGAGTAATTTGGGCTTGGCAGTGACCCAGGCAAATGCTTACATGCCGGGGTATTTTAAGGCGATCGCCAATCGCCGCCGCCGTTATGCCGTGGGAGCCTTGCTCAATCTCACGGCTCCGGTTCCGTTTCGCACCCTCGATGACTATCGCCAGGGAGAAGCGGTTTACTGGGACATTACCGGCGAAATGGTGGAGTGCTATTACGATGAGCCTGGGATTTCCGCAGCGGTAGCCGGAAAACGGTTGATTAAGCTGGCCCAGTCCCACAGCTTTACTCTGTTTGAGACTTTCTTGCCTGACTACGCCGGGCATCACCAAAGCCGGGAAGAAGCGATCACGGTACTCCAGCGTATTGATGCCCTTCTATCCACCCTCATCCAGGAACGACCTGAAGATTTGACGCTAATTCTCTCCAGCGACCACGGCAATGTGGAAGATTTATCCACCTCCCACCACACCCGTAATCCTGTGCCTCTGCTAGTTATAGGTCCTGGGATTCCTGACTTCGCTGGGGTGACAGATCTGACAGGGGTGACGCCAGCGATCCTTAGTAATCTGGCAGGAAAAATTGATACAGTCTAGTTTCCCTGCGAGGGGGTAGCTTCTGCACTCCTCAGGTCTCTTCTTTCCGAGCAAAACACCCGGAAACCTTCTGATAGCGATAGGATTAAGCCCAATGAGGCTATAGGTGTAACACCCCTTAAAGATTGCTCTACGGAGAGAAGTAGCTTCGATTCGCCCTGTTTGACCGACGTTGCATCAACGCCGCTAGCATGACTCCTGTTGACCCCCAGAAAACCTCCCCTTCCGATGCGAGCCCTGCAGAATCTGTCGCAGCAGAATTCTCATCTGCTTCGGATGCATCATCGGACCTAGAGTCGACTGATTTGGCCTTGGCTGTCCAGTCCAGCCCATTAGAGGGTGTCGCAGTAGAGATACCCTCCAATGGACTGGATGGCTTAGATGAGGAAGCTGCTGCAGAAGCAGAGATAGAGACAATTGCCCTGGAAACCACAGGGGCGGTCAAAGCATCTGTAGATGTTGTGGATGACGAGGCACTTGAACAAATAGCGTCGTCCCAGCCTCTCCAAACCAAGCGTAAAGCCACGACCCAAAGCCCTCTCCATCGCCTCAAGCATCGTCCCACTCAACTATTCTTGCTGGCTGCCTTGGCGACCTTTGCCCTGGGGGGGGCTACCAGCTATTTGCTGCGTCGCCCTACCAATGGGCCTACCAGCCTGGAATCCGCCGTAGCTCTGGTGCCTGATGCTGCTGTGGCGAGTCTGACCCTCAATCCCAAGAGCGACCCCTGGCAAGAGCTGCGTCAGCTCGGTACGCCGAATTTGCAGCAAGGATTGGGAGAATGGTTGGCGGTGGGCCGCGATCGCATTGTTAATTTAGGCTATGGCAACCTCAGCGCGATTCAGCAGCAGTTGGCTGGTCCGCCCGTCATGGCCTTGATTCCGCTCCCCCCCGTCACCCAACCGCGACCGGGGCAGCCTCCCCAGGTCGATTCCTCGGATGTGCTGCTCGTTGCGCCCCTCAAAAATCCGAAAGCTGTTGCTCGTAGCCTGGATGAGCGCCAACCCCCCGAAGGCTTTGAAAATAGCATCTCCAGCCATCGCGGCGTCAAGATTTGGGATCTCCAGGTGGACTTGGTACAGCGCCAAAGCGTGGCGATTTTTGGCAGCTTTGGGCTCCTTGCCTCCAATCGCACCACCCTGGAGCGGGCCATTGATAGCTACAAAGAAGGTACGGCCCTGGGAGACCTCAATGAATATGAGGATGCCCAACGCCGCTTAGGCTCCAGTGACTTGAATTCAGCGGATGGGGCCTTGATGTCTTTTTACATCAATGGCCCGGCTGCGGTGCTCAGCAATCAAGCCGCAGGACGCCTGCTACCTCTACCGACCGAGCTGCAAGGTTTGGTGAGCCAGGTCCGGATGACAGAGGGCGATGAGCTAGACCTCAATACCGTGACTTGGGATCGGGCAACGGATGACCTAGGGGTCTTGGCTCAACCTACCCCTAGTTTGGGAGATAAGCCTCAAGCTATGGTGGCACTGGGCGATCGCTTCCCCGCCTCCACCTCTTTTCTCCTCAGCGGCAGCAGCATCCAGGCAGCCTGGCGCAGCTTTAGCCAGGGACCTGCCAGCGGAAGCTCCTTACTCAGTCCCAGCGCCCTCCAGGAACAGGTCCAAGCCGTCACCAGCATGGATCTCCAAAAAGACTGGCTCTCTTGGATGGATGGTCCCTACAGCATTGGTATTCTCCCCATTCCCCCCCAGGCCAACTCCCGCTTCCAGACCGGTCTCACCGTCATGGCCCAAACCAGCAACCGCCGATTGGGAGAACGATCCTTACAAAAACTAGATGCTTTGATGGTCAATAAATATGGCCTCAGCCTCAGTACCAGTGAGCTGGACGGTCAGCCCGTGGTGAACTGGTCCAATGCCGAGGGAGAAGCTGTTGTTACCCACGGTTGGCTGGAGGGTAATGTTGCCTTTCTCATCGTGGGGGCACCGGGCGCGAACTTGCTCTTACCCCAGCCCCGCGCCACCCTCGCAGCCAGTCGTCTCTACCGAGAAGGGATGCCCCGAGCCGCTTCCCAAGACCCTGCGGGCATCATGTTTGTGGATATAGACCGTGTCCTCGACACCCAGCTCCCCTCACTCTTGCCCCTCACCCCTAGCAGTAGGCCCGTTCTAGAACAGCTTAAATCCATTGGGGTTGAGCGACGTCCCCTCGACGAACGCTTCAGCCGTTATGACCTTAGCCTTAAATTCCTCTCTCGTTCCGCTGCACCCCCCGACACAGAACCTGCAGAACCTGAAGCGATTGATCCTAATACACCTAACACAGCACCTTCAGAAGCAGGTTCCGCCGAGACAGCTTCTCCAGAGGCCGAAGTTACGACCCCTCCAAGCAATGGATCCGAGCTCGAAAATACGACCCCTCCGGCTCCGGGCAGCGCTGGGGAGCCAGTGCCACCTGCCGAAACGGCGGAACCTGGCGAATCAACGGCCCCAGAGCGCGAAGCACAGCCCGTCGGTTCACCCCAGGTAAACCAAGAACCGTCTCCTGAGACCAGCAAGACAGCCAAAGGCGATTTAATCCTAGGTCCAGCTTTGCCTGCAATACTGCCAGTTTTTGGTCCCCAGTTACCATCCCAGTTGCCAGTTAATTCAGAGCCTGTGAGCCCCTTGGAAGAGCAGCAAAGCACGCTCCCCTCGAATAATGAGACCACCCAAACCAACCGCCCAGCTAAAGCAACATCACCCGAGACCATCTCTGAGGCGAGTGATGCTGCATCATCAGTCCAGCAGCCCCGCAAAGACATCATTATTGACCCCCGTACCGCTATCCCGGTGGGTCCACCCACCCCATCTCGCAATTTTGACTTTGCTCCCATTGGACCGAAACTTCCTCGCCCTGAAGCCCAGCAATGGAGTGATGACTTCACCCAGTCAGCGGATGAATCACAGCAGTAGCTGTGCTGAAACGCCTAAGGGGAATAGAACCTGGGGGAACAGAATAAGCCATCCACCAGTCTGTAGGATTATCGAAGGACTAGAAACTTAATCAGACCTGAAATCCACGTAATGGTAGTGCCGGTCAGCTAATACCAACGGCGTACCATTCAATTTTGGGAGTCGCGTTTGCAGCCTAAAGGTCTAATTGAATTCTCGTCCCCAAGTGTATTCCCTGGTGTTTTGAATCTAATGGTGCGGATGTCTTTTTCTGGTCTCTTGCAAAAAGTTGCTTTTCTAATGAGTCTTGGCCTCATCGCTAGCCTGGGCTCTCCATCACTTACCCGCGCTCAAATTCCCCAGACCCAGGCTCCCCTCCCTAGCGCTGCTCCCTTTACGCCCATGGGCGACATTACCTGGGAGATCGAACCCACGTTTGACCATGCTTCGCCCTTTTCCGAAGGCCTGGCCCCGGTGCGTATTAATAATCGCTGGGGTTACATCAATCGCAAAGGTGACATGGTCATTCGTCCTCAATTTGATGAGACCTGGGGATTTTCTGAAGGCATTGCCCTTACAAAAGTGGGTGGCAAGCGCAGCTATATCAACACTGAGGGCAAAGTTGTTATGCGCATTAGCCCCAAGGTGGGTTTTATTAGCCCAGCCTTTTCAGATGGCGTTGCTACGCTGGAAGTGGGCGATCGCTGGGGCTACTTTGAGAAAAATGGCAAAATTCTTTTCCCTCCTCAGCTTGACAGGGCCAGAGATTTTTCTGAAGGAATGGCTGCCATTCAAAAAGATGAGAAATGGGGCTATATCAATCGTAAAGGTGAGGTTGTCATTAAGCCTCAGTTTGATGGCGCTTGGGAATTTACGAATGGTCTCGCTGCCATTTTGCTAGATGGCAAACTCGGATACATTAAGCCGAATGGGGAGATAGCCATTGCGCCTCAATTTGAAGACAGCAATGACTTTAAAGATGGTCTTGCAGCAGTCAGTATTGATGATCGGTGGGGCTATATTGACCGCACAGGTGCCGTCATTATTCAGCCCCAGTTTGTACGAGCTCAGGACTTCTCTGAAGGTTATGCAGCAGTTTTTCTAAATGGGAAATACGGATATATTGATCAGTCAGGAGAGCTTGTGATTCCGCCAGCCTATGATGATTTTGTGGGCCTCTTCTCCGAAGGTTTAGCGATGGTTCGAGTGGGTCGCCAGGCGGGCTATGTCTCTCCCAATGGAGAGCTTGCGATCGCGCCTCAGTTTGCCCTGGCCTCAGACTTTACAAATGGTATTGCACCTGTCAAAGCTGGAGCTAAATGGGGATATCTTCAGCATCCAAAGCTCTAGTCATGGGCAGAATTCTTTCACAGCTTCATTGAGTAATACTTTCTAGGTGGAATAAATCTAGAAGATATAGAATTGCATCGAACTAACTGCATTTTTCCATTTAGATTTGGCAATTAAAATGCCTTCCCAGAGCCGTTACTAGAGAATTACTCTCTGATAGGTAAAAGTAAGCAAATTTAGGTGAATTGTAAAGATAGGCTAGGCATCAGACGCTGAAGATTCTTCAAAGACTTTACTTGCCAGGGTGTATCTTCTGCACCTTGAACAATCACTTTGATGAATTTTTTCTTGCGAATCTTGATCACAAATTTAGACAGCATGTTGATACCTAGACTATTGAGAAAATTTAGTTCCTGTACATTTAGTATGACGGTAGAGGGCTCTGATTGAATTACCTGTTCTAGTAAGTGATTAATCCGTTTATAATCTTCTTCTTGACCATTTAGACGTAATGATCCCTTGCAGTGAATCGTTGAGTCTTCGGGTTGGTAGATGATTTGATAATTGTCTTGAATCACTTCCATTATCGGCTCTGTTCCTCGGAGTTCTGCTTCAGGTGAAATCATGATTTTAAGGTCAATCTTGATGAATAATATTTGGCTAGATGAAGATTATTCTTTATGTTGCGAAAATAATTAGGTGCATCTCTATATATTGAGCTTAACCATCGTCGTGACGGAGATTGCAGTTGGGGATAAATGTTCACCCACCTGTTCAAACTTCCAACTCAGCTTAGCTTCATAGTCATTGATCATGGTCAGTAAGCCTAAGCCTGAGCCACTACTCTCGGATTCGATACTTTCCTCTAAGCGAGCGATGTAGAGTTCTTGAGGATCTTCATTGAGAAGTTCATGAATGTAGGCTTGGAACGGTTCTACTTCTTCAGGGTGGACATTATTCTGTGTTACGAACAGGATAACGTGACCATTAAAGTAAAGATGAATTCGAGTATAGGTTCCTTGAGATGGGTCACTGTACTTCATTGCATTTTCCAGTAACTCATTGGCAATGTAGCTTACAGCATCCTTGAGCTCAGCTTGCCACCGCCGATCTGCATCCGTTTCGATCTCCGGCAAACAAGTCACTAGAAAATCGGCCAGAAAATCAGCAGAGCGTCCGTTATTGCGCCATCGCTTACGGGGAGGGGCCGCGCTGGGAGAGAAGTCAAGCGTTAGTTGTTCATTGTAAGGAGGTAGCTCTTCTAGGTAATCTCCAAAGGTTTGAGGGAGGGATTCGACTAATTCTGGCTTGAGAGTCGTTAACATTGTGCTAGCCTGCTGTGCAGTTTCCAAAATAGTCATATTTAAGATACTCATTAAACGGCGAATTTAACTGATCCTATTAGGAGCTTCGTTTCATTACTAGTAAGGTAATATCATCAAAAATTTTCTGCTCATTAATATAGTGAGTCAGATTGGAAACCACAGCATCTCGAATCTCTGCTGCACTGGAATGTCGGTTCTGAGCAGCCACTTGAGATAGCCGCTCTATGCCATAAAATTGCCCTTTAGAATTCTCCGCTTCTGTGATTCCATCTGTATATAAAATTACGACATCCTGGAGATTGATCTTAACTTCAGTTTTCCCTAGAAAGTCAGAAATGTCATGATCGAGACCCATTGGAAAACCTAAGTTAATCGTATCGATATGCTCAATTTCACCACTGCTGCGAATTATGATAACTTCTTCATGCTGACCACTAATTTGTAATATCCCTGCGTGATAATGAATCAAGGACAACGTGGAGTTTCGATTAGTCTCCATCCGTTCAGCATTGCTAAGAATTGTACGATTGATAATGTCTAAAAACTGTAGATGATTGCAACAGCCTTGTTCAACTAAAGTACGAACTGCTGTTTGAATCATCAACATGAGAAGTCCACTTTCTAAGCCATGACCGGTGACATCACCAATTCCAATAATGACCCCATTCTCTCTGCGAATAACGTCATAATAATCTCCACCGACTTCATCCGTAGGCTGCATAAAACCAACTACATCCAGATCGTCGATCTGAGCCAACTCTTGCGGCCGTGGCAGCATCATTTGCTGAATTCTTCGGGTTACGTCTAGCTCTGAGCTCAGGCGACCATTTTCCATCTTTAATTGGCCATTGAGTTTAGTGATTTTCTCATTCGCGATCGCCAATTGATCCAAATATTGTACTTCCTGATCTCGCATTCGTTTTTTTTCTAAGCAAGCATCAATTCTTGCCTGTAGAAGCGTAGGATTAAAGGGTTTAGCCAGATAATCTTCTGCGCCCATTTCAATACATTTAACGATGCTATCTAGTTCATCAAGAGATGAAATCATGATAACTGACAAATGTCGCCATTCGCTCTGCCGAATCCATTCAAGTACCTCATAGCCATTCATCTCAGGCATGAGAATATCAAGTAAAATTAAGTCGTATCGACCTGTTTTAATTTGAGCTAGAGCTTGTAAACCATTCGAGACAGGCGTCACCTGGTGCCCTTGACGAATAATATATCTACAGAGTAAATCGCAGTTTGCGCTATTGTCATCTACAACCAGTACATTCGCCGTTTTTAGAGCTGTTGTGGGGAGAGAAGTACTCTCAACTTTGCGTGGCCTTTTTGAAGAGGAAGGCTGTATCTTGGTCTTTGAATCGGCAGCGATCGAAACTAGCTGAGCCTGAGATAATTCAGTGCTCCGGAGATTAGGGATGGCATTCGGAGGATAATATGCATCACTTTGGGGTAGATAATGATTTAGTTGCTTAGGCCCTTTTGGCCCAAGCTCACAAGGCCATTGCTTAGAAGCTAAGACTGCCTCAATCATTAACTTAAAATTGTTTGAAGCGATTTCAATCTTGTTAATGTCTCTCTTGAAATTATGAGGTGTCAGCGTAATAAGCTGTATTGATATTTGTTCCAATTCTAATGACAGTGGTTGCAGCTTATTCAGAAAAGCTCGCTTCTTAAGGCTTTCCCAAGAAGTAGACCAAATAGCCCTATTCTCTTCTCGCTGTGCAGAAAATGTTCCAGAGGGTTGCTCTGCTTCCGCACAGAGAGTATCTCCATTCATAGACTGGCTAATGAGTGTGAAGATATGTCCCCCGACTTGGTGAAGCTGGGTCAGAGATTGGGCAAACTCTCCTTTGTCTAATCCCGCATCCTCTAGCTCTTCTAATAACAGCTCGCTGTAGCCATGAATTGCATTAAGGGGGGTATATAACTCATGGCGCAGGTGAGCCATCCAAGCTAGATATTCAGATTTTATAGATGGGTTAAGACAATTCATGCTTGAAGCTCCTTAGGCAGCCAAAGACGTCTCAAGCAGGACTTCAATTTTGCCCAGGAGTCGCTTAAAGTCGACTGGTTTTGTATCGTAATCATCACAGCCTGCTGCTAAAGCATTTTCGCGGTCACCAGACATGGCATGGGCGGTGAGAGCAATGATCGGTAGATTTTGGGTGACTGGGTTGAACTTAATATGTCGAGTTGCTTCCCAACCATCCAATATAGGTAAGCTCATGTCCATTAAAATGATGTCTGGGGATTCTGATAGGCTCATGCTCACTCCCTGAGCTCCATCTCCTGCAATGACAACTTCGTAACCTCGTCGGAGTAATCGACGAGAAAGCATATCCTGATTCATTTCGTTATCTTCGACTAGTAAAATTTTAGTCATGACGCTTAGGAATAAAATGCTAGATAGAGGTGAGATATCAATTTAGGATTAGATTCAATCCAGTTATTAAAAAAGAGAAAAGTGAATTTGCCGATTTCACAGGCTTAAGCTGCATAATCTTCGGGAGGTTCTTTGACTTGATTTAAGCTTTTTTCATTCATTAAAATATGAGTTAAAGAGGATTTCTCTGACCTCTCTGAGGTGGCAATGAAGGATGTATTACCTCCTGTTTTTCTGGGAGTTGAGTTTAAGGTATGGTTAGAGGAGAGTCTTGATGATGCTTCTATGGGGAGCTCTTCTGTCTGGTTTTCTGAATCTGACTGTGTCAGAGCCTTGTTTTGACGAGAGAGCACGATCGAGAGGAATTGCTGCACGTCTTCCAAGAGAGTTTGGCGATCGCGGACTCCTTTACAGAATACTTTTTGCACATTGCTCGTTAGTTTCCCTCTTTCTTCAAGGCTTAGATCCTTCGCTGTCATGACGATGACAGGAACATCTTTATATTCAGGGCGCTGTTGGAGATTGTGGAGGAACTCAAAGCCATTCATTGCTGGCATCAATAGATCCAAGATAATCACACTGGGGGTAAAGCGTTCGAGATACGCTAAGGCTTCGATACCACTTTTTGCTTCCTGTACTTGATAAGTGTGCATCTCTAATTGCTCACGCATAAGCATTCGAGTCGTAGCATCATCGTCAACCAATAGAATCTCTCCATAGGAAGACTTGCTGATATGACGCTGCAAGACTTCACTCAGTTGCTGACGGTCTACAGGTTTTGTGAGGTAATCTGATGCGCCGAGAGTATAGCCTAGATTTTGATCTTGAATGAAGGTCATCATGATGACCGGAATATCAACTAATACTTCATCTGTTTTAAGAGCACTCAACACTGACCAACCATCCATATCTGGCATCATGACATCTAATATGATGGCAGCAGGTTGCTCGTGACGTGCTTTCTCAAGGCCCTCTTTGCCACCACTGGCAGTCTCCACTTGAAAGCCTTGCTTCATCAGGAACCGACTCATGAGGTCATGAACGACAGGGTCATCATCAATAATCAAGACTTTGGGAAGGATAATCGATTCTTTGGAGAGAGATTCTTGGGGAGAATTGGCTTCATCAAGCGGTTTAACTTGACGAGGTAGTTCAATTGTAAAAGTGGACCCCTTGCGTAATTGACTCTCAACTGTAATATCCCCTCCCATGAGTCCACAAAACTGTTTTGAGATTGCCAGGCCCAAGCCAGTACCACCGTATTTCCGAGTAGTGGAAGCATCGGCTTGGGAAAAAGCTTGGAATAGCTTAGCTTGTTGACTGACAGACATGCCGATGCCAGTATCGCTGACGGAAAATTTAACTTCATTAGCCTTACCCTGGACTCGAAGTAAAATTTTTCCATTCTCTGTAAACTTGCTGGCATTGCTCAGTAGATTGAGCAAACATTGACGCACCTTCGTTAAGTCGGCAGACATGCTACCTAATGAACCCTCACATTCCAGAATCAATTGATTATTACGCTTCTCAACGAGGGGATGAATTGTGCTCTTGACTTCCTCGATAAGCTGGACAATATCAAAGCTTTCTAGGTAGAGATCCATTCGTCCTGCCTCTACTTTAGACAAGTCGAGAATATCATTAATCAAACTGAGAAGATGCTTACCTGCTCCATGGATTTTTTGTAGATCAGGGGTTAGCTCGTCAGCTCCAAAGTCCTCCATCTCTTCTTGCAACATTTCACTGTAGCCAATGATGGCATTTAGTGGTGTGCGCAACTCATGACTCATGTTCGCCAAAAATAGGCTTTTAGATTTATTGGCTTCTTCGGCAGCGGCCTTAGCATATCTGGCTTCTTCAATGCTTTCTGCGAGCTCCGCAGTGCGCTGGGCTACCTTTTGTTCTAGAGTTCGGTTGTATTCTGCCAGTGCTTCTTTAGCGGTGCTTAGGTCTACTTGGCTGCTTTCCAAAGCCTCCGTCTTGTGCTGCATCATGGTGGCCATACTGTCGAAGGCCGTAGAAATCATGGCCAGTTCGTCAGATCCCTGTAGTTGGGCACGCACATTCAAGTCTCCTTCAGAGAGACGGTTGCTGGCGCTTACTAGACGAGCAGCTCGGCGAGTGAGAATCTCCTCAAATAAGAACCAAACTCCTGCACAGAGTAAGGCAAAAACTAAAGTGGACTCAAGAGAACGTTTGAGAGCATCTGAATAGGTTTGTAACCGCAAGCTTGTCAGGTCATAGTCTAGGAATAGGACCCCAATCTTAGAAGGAAGAATCTCGCCTGCATCAGCTTTGAGCGCTACAGGATAGAAAGCTTGGACTGATTTGTGATCTGGGGATAGAATAACTTGGCCAGCCTGGAGCTGCCGCACTTTGTCAAAATACTGATGGTTGACTGCTGCTGGGGTTTGGTTAATATCGAGTCCTTTCAGTTCTCGATGAGTGGTCAGGACAACTTTATTCTCTTCATCAAACATCATAGCTGACTTGAGATCAATCTCATCTTCTAGCTGACTGATAATGAGATCTGTTCCATCACCATTGGCACGACGATAAAGATACTCCAAAATGCCTGATGTATGATCCCCTAAAAATTGAGTGTAGTTGCTAACATTTTGCTCATTGCGACGCTCAGCTAGTGCAACTTCTCGCTGAAAAGAGTAGATACTGGATAAACTGCCGAGCAGCAAAAGCACGATGGGAATAGAAAATCTTAGAGGTGGTGGAAATTTTCGCATGATAGAAGAGAACAACCCTAGGTAACTGAGGAAATATCACATTGAGCTTGTTGTGATAGATCTATCATCATCTGAGTTGACTATGTAATACTTAATGTGATGCTGTAATCAATAATAGGGAAAGGCGAGAGTATCAATATTAACCTCGATAAAATCTAAAGCTTGGATGTATCTATGCTCCATCTAGAACCTAGTTTATTTTAAAGTCCTAGAGACTGGCCTTGACACTTTCAATAATGGAATTATCTACGAGCTCTTGAGGCTTAATTGCTTTCTTTAAAAGCTGATTGTCACGCATGATCTTGACTAATTTGTCAGAGCTCGATATTAGGTCTGAGCCTTGGGGAGCCAGCATAGCTTGGTTTTCCTGCAAGCTGGGGATATTCAAACCTTCTAAAGACTCTAGGAATTCGTCGGGAGAGATGTTGTATTGAGAAGCCACAAGTCTAGCTGCATCCATGGGGTCATTCTCTTGGTAATCTCTGGCACGAAACCAGCCTTGGATCAAAGTCTTAAGTTGAGACTTTTGGCGGGTTAGTACACTTTCCCGCACTGCAAGCACATCCACAATCTCATCTGGAATTTGACTACTGTCAAACAGTTGATTGGCATCATTAGAGAGTAAACGCGATCGCGTGGGCTCAAAGGTTACCACTGCATCTACTTTGCCTTCGTTAAAGCCCTGCTCATGTTCAAAGGCTCCCAATGAAACGATATCTACATCTTTAGGAGAGAGAGAGACTGTTTCTAAGGCACGCGTCAAGAAGAACGCACCTAGGCCGGAAGCTTCAACTCCAACTCGCTTGCCTTCCAAGCCCTTTAAAGAATCTATGGAAGGCTTCCCCATAATCACATCTGCACCATTGGAACTATCAATGACCAAAACTAAACGTAAGTCAGGAACGGCCTCTGCCAGAGGTAGTGCATCACTCATAGTGAGCGCAACGCCATCTACCTCATTGTTGCGGAATGCCTTTGCTAAAGCATCATTTGAAGAGTAATTGGTTAGAAAGACTGAACCAGGTTTGTAG
The DNA here is from genome assembly GCA_938021205.1 of uncultured Pseudanabaenaceae cyanobacterium. Taxonomy (GTDB): domain Bacteria; phylum Cyanobacteriota; class Cyanobacteriia; order PCC-9006; family JAAUQQ01; genus JAAUQQ01. The sequence continues at coordinate 30,282 of CALIGI010000018.1, read as the reverse complement.
TAGTCTAGTTCCCTCGCGAGATAGAAATTGGCATAGCCAGGCCAGGTAATCGTGCCAATACGTAGGGCTGAATTATTGGCCTGGAAGCAGGCTGGTAAAGAAACTGCGCAAAATGCAGCGACAAAGAATAGAGCTAGAGTTCTTAACTTCCAAGAACGGATGAAATGATTCCAATGGAGGACCTTCAGAGTTTTTCGAACAGTAAAAAGTCTAAGCATGGTAAACGCCTTTGGTAGGATGCAAGAAATAGACAACATAAATAGAACCGGTGGGACTTAGATGTAGGTCATGCGAAGGTCGACGAGATTTGGCGTCGGATTATCCTTTGAGCTGATTTACAATGCCGTTATCCCAAGCCAGTATTGGCTTCGTAAACCGATTCAATAAAGCTGGTTGTTGCACCTGTCGACCCATAAGCTTTAGCTGTTGCTGTAACTCTCGAGCGCTGGGCTCTAAAAGCCGCTGGTTATCAGCTAAGTCAACTGAGTGGATTGTTCTAGTGACCTGATTGATGAGCTTTGGTGATCGTTGATGCTCTGGGGCCAAGTGCTCAAAGACCTCTCGCTGGTATTGAGCGGCGTAGTCGCTGGCCCTTAAGCAGTCTGGATATAAACCCACTAGGTATCGCCCATTCGAGTTGATTTTTTCTCCCTGTACAAAGAGAACGTTGGGTATCGCTGCGCTGTTCTCTGTGTCCGGAAACACATCATGGTCTCCCACCGCTAAATGAAAAGAGTGCACGGGCTCCCAAGAGGCTACTGCTGCGAAATCAACTTGCTGAGTACGAAAGGCTTTGGGGTGATCGTTAGCCGTTGGAGCATTAATTAAGCGGAGGTCTTTATTCTGGTCATCCTTTTGTTCTTCGGCTAGGTAGAGATTGTCAGATACGATGCCGACTGTTCTCCCTTCCCATAGGAAAGGAGTCGTTCCCATGCCAGGGATCAAAACCGGCGTTAATAGACCGATAAAAACTAGGCAAGCGATGGATGACAACTGGTCGCATCGCCGACTCAACTGATATCGGTTTTGGCATGCCAGTAAAAGCACCGATGGATGCGTTAGTAGAGAATTATTCACCCGTATATTCCTCATCTATCCTGCGGATGGAGACTCAATTCATCGGCAGTTCAGTCGAAGTATGAAATTTAGAAAACTAGCGTCTTCATAAATTCATCAGTAGCGCTATCATTCCCCAAAGAATCCTTGAAATCATCAGAGGCATAAATCCAGAAATGACTCGCTACTATTTTAGGGAAATGATCTACTGTTCTTCTGTCGTATCTAAGATATATGGATTTTGCATTAGTTTTTGGATTATCTAAGAAGGTTTGCTAGGACAGTTCAAGTTTGCATCCTGAAGATCCGTATTTTCACGAAATACTCTTGAAATAGGTTTTCTATACTTAAGATTAGACATGATTTTTTGATTTAATCTGCCTACCTTTTGATTTAATCTGCCTACCTGAAGTTGATTAGGCTTTGATCAGGAATGATGCAATTTATTCCTGTAGAGCTACATCAGAAAAGTCAATTGATTTTCATACTCGATGAAGCTCTTTTCTTCTCTTCTCTTCAATAACATCGGCATTATACTTAATTGCTCAGGACTCTATGGAAAGGCTTCGCGATATTACTCAACACGAGGTTGAGGCACTCAAGCATGACTACAACATGTCTGATGCTCATACCCATCAGTCACAATCACCTACGCAGCGCAATATCGTTGAACGCCTTCCTGAACTGTGGTATGGCGCCGAGAATTCCCGTCAATATGATTTGGAGCAGCGTTTTCTAGAAACTTTCTTCCGCGTGCAGGGTCGTCCTGCGGCGATGAACAACAATAATTCGATGATTGTCTATGCAGCTTCTATTGCCATGGCAATCACAGCAAATTATCTGCGTAAGAAGCGCATGAAAGTGAGCTTAGTTCACCCTTGTTTTGATAACTTGGTGGACTTGATGAAGCATATTGAGGTGCCTTTAGAGTCTCTAGAAGAGTCCTGGCTCTATGAGCCTAGCAAGATTTACGAGAACCTTAAGAAAAATATAACGGGCGATGCTATTTTCTTAGTAGATCCCAATAACCCTACGGGTTTCACACTTTATCAGTATGGAAAACGAGGCTGGTCAGAGCTGATTCGCTTTGCCAAGGAAAACGATAAGCTGCTGATTTTTGACTTCTGTTTTGCTGCTTTTATGCTGGGTGAGAAGCGCGTCGAGATGTTTGACATCTATGAGATGTTGGAAAGCTCTGGTGTTAGCTACATTGCCATGGAAGATACCGGTAAGACCTGGCCTCTCCAGGATGCTAAGGCTTCCATTCTCAAAACGAGCCAGGATGTCTATGAAGATGTTTATGACATTCATACTGCTTATCTGCTGAATGTTTCTCCCTTCATCCTCAATGTGGTGACGGAGTATATTCTCGATTCTGAGCGAGATAACTTTGCCTCAGTCCATGGCCTGTTGCTGCGCAATCGGGCGATCGCTGAGGGTATTCTCAGAGGGTCCATTCTTGAGCCCATGAAGCCTGAGGTTAACGTCAGTGTCATGTGGTGCCAAATCAAGGACCCCAATCTCAAGGCCAGTGAATTAAAGGACTATTTGACCGAGTTTGGCATCCATGTGCTGCCCGGTACCTACTTCTTCTGGGATGAGCCCGAGCGTGGCGAGCGCTATATCCGTATTGCCCTTGCCCGTAACACCCAGGTTTTCGAGCCCGCTATTCGTTCCCTTCGCCAAGCTGCTGAACAATATGAAAAGCCTTCGAACCTTGACTGGGCTGCACGGAATCTACGTTCCACTGATAACGCCCTTCTACAAGCATCAGCTTGATAAGCTCTCTCTGACTGCGTTGATTCGCTCTGTGGAAGATGAGGTTCAGGGCTTTGTGCCTTGCCTCAGCTCCGGTGAAGGTCAGTTTCTCAATGATGAGCAGTGGTTTGAGGTCGTTAAGGCGACTCGTGCTAGCACGAAAAAGCCTGTTTTGGCTGGGGTTAAGCGCGATCGCATCGAAGATAGCATTCGCCTCGTACAGCAGGCGGAAGCGATGGGCTGTGACGGTGTCGTCATGCCTGTCCTCTCCAACGATGGTGGTGAGGTTGTGGCCTACTTTCAGCAGGTTGCTGAGGCAACAAATTTGCCCATTGTCCTGTACAACACCGAAACCACTGCGGTGAAAAGCCTCAGCGCCATTCGTCAACTGGAAGCCATTGAGAATATCATTGGCATCAAGGACTCTTCCATGAACGAAGCGTTTTTCCAGACGATGTGTATGTTGCGCCAGGATGGAGACTTGCGTCTTTCCATTCTGCAGGGCATGGAGCATCAGTTGCGGACTCCTGCGGGCTGCGATGGCTATTTGGTTAGTCTGGCGAATGTGGAGCCTGCCTTGTGCCAGCGTATGTATCAAATGCCTAGCGATCGCCTCAATGGAGAAATCCTAGAGATGTTCTGGCGTTATAACCTCGGTGGGGACTGGCTGGTCACAATCAAGGCCATGCTGTTCTGTCGCGAGGTGATTCGCTCTGCTGAGCAAGTGACCCTAGCGATTAAACCTTCATTACCTAAAGTGCAAAAGCAATTAGTCTCATAGTTCAGGTGACTGTACTGCTGAGCTAGTGATTCCAGTGCGACCGGCAATAGTTGTAGCTATTACCCAAGCAAGACTGGAATCTCAAGATGCTCACAAGACTCAATAAGTGTGTGCTACGAGTCAGGTAGTGACCAAAGAGAAGATCCGATTGATGGATAGGCTATGGCCTTGAGGGTCTGGAGTCTTTCTATTAATCCAAGGGCGAGTTCATCAGGACTCGCCTTTTTTGTGCCTCAATCTTTATGCCTCTGGCTTGCATGACTGATCTTCCCCCGAAAAAGTGGACAGGATCTCGTTCACGATCTCCTCGGATTTTGAATGAATCGAGGTGCCCTTATGCTATGGATGATGCTCAATAATATTTGTCTGCATATTGTACTCTGGACTTCAGAATCCCTTGGAAATTGAGGTATGAAACCCAAACAACAGGACTTGGAACCCTATTCAGGGGAGCAGGATAGGGAATGGAGGTCGTGCTGCATCCAATTTCACTGCTGGTGCGTAGATAGATTAGATGCAAGCAGCTAGATGGTGATTTACTTTGCTTGAGCTGTTTGTTCTGACGCCTTTGAAACCTTAATTAGGAGCTTAGAATATCCATGAAAAGTACCAAGCAATGCGCTGCTGTGACCGTAGCCTTATCCAGTGTTCTTGCTTTAGGTCTCAATACTGTGACGACTCAAGAGGCACTGGCAGGTAAGCCTGGATTTGAGAAATGCGCAGGGATCGTCAAGGCGGGCCTGAATGATTGTGGAACTAGCAAGCATGATTGCTCAGGTAAGGCAACGGTCGATAATGACCCTGAAGAGTGGATTTACGTTGCCGCTGGAACCTGCGAGAAGATCGTTGGTTCAATCTTGAAGGCTCCTGCTGAGCCTGTAGAAGCGGCGACCACAGAATCTTAGATTCTTGCTGATTGGTCTTAAAGCATCTGAGCCGTCTATCGACTCAGGTGTGATGTCCTTATTCAGGAGAGATGTTCTCTCGGGAAGTCATCCCGTCTCGAAAGCTCTCTCCTGTGATAGTGGAATTGGTCTCACCATTTTGTCCAATGGAATCGAGTATGGGCACAGTCGTAACATCCAAAATGGCACCGAGACCTTCCCCAAGAATTCAAGGCGTGGGGATCGGATTGCGATCGCAACATTATGCCCATCTCTTGACCCATCAACCCGATGTACCTTGGTTAGAAGCCCTTTCCGACAATTATTTAGGTGGTGGCCTACCCATACACCATCTAGAACAAATTCGAGCAATATACCCCCTGACGCTCCATGGCGTGGGACTTTCCTTAGGGTCTGTTGATCCAATCAATCGAGACTATCTAAACCGTCTCAAAACCCTCGCTGATCGCATTGAACCCGCCCACATCTCAGACCATCTTTGCTGGAGTTCAGTGCAGGGGGACTACTTCAATGATCTCGCTCCATTGCCTTACACAGAGGCGGTGCTCGACTATGTGGCTGATCGGATTCTTCAGGTCCAAGAGTTTCTCGGCTGTCGAATTCTGATTGAAAACCTTTCTCCTTATCTTCAATTTCGTCATAATAGCCTGACGGAATGGGACTTTATTGCCACCCTTGTAAATAAGGCTGATTGCGATCTGCTCCTAGATATCAATAATGTCTATGTTAATGCTGTCAACCATGGCTTTGATCCCCTAGATTATCTGCATGCTATTCCCCCAGAACGGGTTAAGGAGATTCACTTGGCTGGCTACGAAGACCAAGGTGGATTTCTGTTTGATACCCATGGCTATCCGGTACAGGCTGGAGTGTGGCAGTTATACCAGGTTGCTTTAGAACAGTTTGGGCCAGTGCCCACATTGATTGAATGGGATACAGATATTCCGACCTTTGAAGTGCTTATGGCCGAAGCGAAAAAAGCCTCAGGTTACTGGCCTAGGGATTGAGATCGCGGTACAACAATCGCTTGAGATATCGTTTCCTGGGAGATCGACTCTTGAGACATCACCTCTTGAGACATCGCCTCTTGAAACAGAACCATCTCCTGAACCGGAAGCCGGCCTGAAAGATAGCAGCAGGGAATTTCTATGGCAACCCCACCAAGCGAACTAAGAGAACTCCAAAATCTGTTCTATCAGGCGATCGTTCCCCATGCACAACAAGCATCTCCTCAAATCGCTAAACTTCCCGTTCAGACGTCAATTGACCAGCTTGCTACCCAGATACGCAGCCAGGACAACCTAGGCTTTGAGCAGGGCTTAGCGGCCTATCAGGGAAGTGTGATGGGAAAACTGACCCGTGCTTTAGAAGAAATCTATCCCGTCTGCTGTCGTTTGGTCGGACCGGAGTTCTTTGCAGCGATGTCCCGTGTCTATGTGCGTCAGCATCCCTCACGTTCGCCGGATTTAGGGGATTATGGGTCTCAGCTTCCCAGTTTTTTAGAACAATTTGAGCCAGCGGCAGCCTTGCCCTATTTGCCAGATGTCGCTCGCCTTGAGTGGTCGTGGCATCGAGCTTTCAATGCGATGGATCAACCGGGCCTCGATTTCCAAGCCTTAGGGAGCATTCCTCAAGAGCAATGGGGGCAGATCCGATTTGAGCTTCCCCATAGTAGTGTTTTGCTGGCCTCGCGCTATCCCATCCACCGCATTTGGCAGGCCAATCAACCCGATAATGCTGAGTCAGCACAGGTTAATTTAGATCAAGCTGGAGCTCAGCTATTAATTTGGCGCGATCGCCTAGAAACCCGTATTGATCTCCCCAACGAAGCAGATTGGCAATTACTGCAAGCCTTTGCAGCAGGTCATCCGTTCGGGGAGATTTGTGCCCAGTTCCTAGACCAAGAGCCCACCCTAGATGTCGCGACTCGATTGCCCGTTTGGGTCCAACGGGGATGGATCGCAGGATTCTTGATCGAAGACATGGATGACTAATGGATGAAAATGGAAACCAATGGGGAACATTGAGGAATAAGCTTGCACAGATTCCTCCCGTTTCATGAGAGCGGTTCCATTGATTCAAAACCTTATGCTTGATGCTCAGCTTAGCCGTCGGAATGCCTTACTTGTCCTACTTCTCACGGTTCCAGTCAGCACCATTGGCGTGTTGATCTCAACCGTTGTCGCGCCTGGTAGTCTGGGCCAGGGCATTTTTTCGATGTTGAAGTTCTGGCTGGTTGCTTTGCCAATTTATTGGACGCTCAAAGTTGATCGGCAAAGGTTACGCCTGCCCAAACCCACATTGCCTCAATTGGGCTGGGGAGTTGCCATCGGCCTAGTGATGTTCGGCATAATTTTGGCTGCCTATGGTTTGTTCGGAGTTAAATGGATTGACCTGGCAGAAATCCGAGCGAAGGCGGCGGAAGTGGGGATTGTCACTCCCTGGGTGCTGTTGGGGGGGGCAGTGTATTGGTGCCTAATCAACTCCTTTATTGAGGAGGCAGTGTGGCGTAGTTTTATTTTTCGTAAATGGGCCGTGTTGGTTCCAGCCTCGGCAGCGGTGTGGATTATGGGCCTATGCTTTATGCTTCACCACACTGTGGCATTGTGGGTTTATACCCAGGATGTGAGAGCGACAGTTTTAGGTTCGATTGGGGTGTTTACTGCCAGTATTATTTGGTCTATCTGTTATCGTCGGAGCAATAGTCTTTGGCCTGGATATATTAGTCATATTTTGGCGGATGTGGCGATCGCGATCGTTGGCTATGATTTGCTATTCAGTTAAGAAGCGAGTTCTGACTAAAAAATGAATCTGTGGTGTCTGGAGCAGATACTTTCATCTCATCTTGCTTTAGAAGTTGATCTCAGAAAGAATACACAAGCTCGATAAAAGACAGTTGTAAATTTCAGTATTTAACGAATTTATCTGGCTCGGTTAAATTCGGATTTAGGCGGTTTTTGGAGTAGTTCTAAAGAGAACCTTCTCACGGACAAGTAACCCCCTATGCTGGGCTGGACTCTACTGGCATTAGCCATTTGTATGGAAGCAATGGCAACCTTCGCTGCGAAGTATGCGAACGGCTTTACTAATCCCGTCCCTTCGGTGATTACCGTTGTTGCATTTATTCTGTCTTTTGTTGCTCTTACTTTTGCCTTAAATACGGTAGATGTGAGTTTGGCTTACCCGGTTTGGACGGGAGGGGCTGTATGCCTTGTGGCCATTATTGGGGTTCTGTTTTTTCGAGAAGAACTGAATTTTTTCAAAATTTTCTCGACGATTCTGGTGATCTTTGGGGTTGTGGGTTTGATTGTTAGTAGTCAACCTGCTCAGGCCACTTGTACTGCGGCGGATGCCTCTGCTGCTGAGACGCCTCGTTCTACCAGGCTCGCAGCGGCTCCTGTATTTAACCGAGGAATTATTCCCGTTCTGGCGACTGCAAAACAGCTGTATCAGCCCAGTGTTATTAGCCTTCGGCCTGAGTTCTCAGACCCCAGCTAGGAGAATTGAACTTATTGCATGCTCAAGGCAAACAAAAGGCCTGGCTTTATTTGAAAGCTAGGCCTTTTGTTTAGAATCACTTCGACAGTGTTATTCCAAAAATAGATGTGGGAGATTTAGCTAGCTGTTACCCAATCAACTAGTAGTCGTACACCATAGCCACTGGCCCCGGCGGGTGTGTAAGGTCCCTCTTTGCTGGTCCAAGCGGGGCCTGCAATGTCGATGTGGGCCCAGGCTTCGGTGTCCTTGACGAATTCCTTGAGGAAGAGAGCTGCGGTGATGGAACCGCCGGGGCGAGGGCCGGTGTTTTTCATGTCGGCGATGGGGGATTTGATGCCCTCGAAGTATTTTTGCTCCAAAGGCATTTGCCAAATTTTCTCACCACTGGATTCAGAGGCAGTCTTGAGTTCGGCGGCGAGGTCGTCGTCGATGCTCCAGTAGCCTGCGATGTCATTGCCTAGGGCGACGAGGCAAGCGCCGGTTAGGGTTGCGAGATCCACAATGGCATCGACGCCGAGGGCATCGGCATAGACCAGGGCATCAGCGAGGGTTAGGCGGCCCTCGGCGTCGGTGTTGTTGACTTCGATGGTTTTGCCGTTGGAGGCGGTGAGGATGTCGCCGGGGTGGAGGGCATGGCCGCTGATCATGTTCTCGGTGGCGGCGCTGATGAAGTGGAGTTCTACATCGGGCTTGAGTTGGGCTAGGGCTTTTGCTGCGCCGAGGGTTGCGGCTGCGCCGCCCATGTCCATTTTCATGGTTTCAATGCCGCTGCCGGGGCCTTTGAGGTTGAGGCCACCGGAGTCGAAGGTGACGCCTTTGCCGACGATCGCAATCTTCTTCTTAGCTGTCCCCTTAGGCTTATAGGTGAGGTGAATAAACTTGGGCGGGGCATCGGTAGCAGAGGCTTTGGCCACACCCAGGAATGCACCCATGCCCCGCTTTTCACATTCGTCTTGCTCTAGAACCGTTAGCTCCAGCCCGTGGCTATCGGCTATATCTTTTGCTGCATCTGCCAGGGTTTGGGGGTTAACTTCATTGGGGGGGGCTGCGACCAATTTTCTTGCTAATACAACCCCGGAGAGGATTTGCTCAGCTCTGCTGATGGCTGCGGCTTGGTCAGCTACTTCTAGCAGAGAAACGGTTGCAGGGTATTCTGCTTGATCTTCATCCTTGTCGTCGTCGGATTTGGATTTGAAGCGTTCGTCTTTGTAGAGGGCTAGACTCATGCCTTCGACGATCGCCTGAACCGTCTGGCCTGCATCGACCACGGTGGGTAGCGCTACGCCCAGGGTGCTACATTTCTGGCTTTTCGCGAGCTTGCCTGCTTTGGCAGCGGCTTGGCGAATGGTCTCAGTATTGGCTTTCTCGCCCTTGCCGAGGCCAACGAGGATGAGCTTTTTCACGGGCGTCTTGTTGCCGACGCGGGCGGCGGCACCGCTGTTGGCCTTGCCTTTGAACTTGGCTTCGCTGAGGAGATCGGCGATCGCCCCTTCGAGCTTTGCATCTAGGGCCTTAAGGCTATCGGGCAGTGACCCTGCTTCAGCAAAGTCCTCTTCAAAGAAACCGAGAACGAGGCCATCCCCGCTCCAATCGGCTGGGGCAGTGGCAATTGCTTGAAAATCCATGGTCGCTGTCTAGTCTCGGGAATATATGAACGGTATACCTCTAGTCTGACGTGCTGAGCGGCCCCTAGGCAATTCTTTACCAGTAAAGAATTTCTCAATTTTCGATACATCTCTGTGGGTCAGCGCGTTAGGTAATTTCCAGGGAGCTGGGTTGAGGGATTTTTACTGCGATCGCTTCATATTCCATCGTTCTGCCCCTTCGTTTCTGCTACTGGGACAAAAGCCATCTGTACAAGGCATGAGATTAGCTTCTTAGCTCTTCTATAGCTATGCAGCCTTTGAACCTCCCGCGCTAACCGATCTTCAACGTAGTCGTCGTGGTTGGTATCTCCGACCTTGAAGTACAGAACGTCGTAGGCGATCAAGGCGAACATAATGCCTTCGAGGTAGAGGCCGTAGCCACCAAACATAGCTCGCGAATTTACCGGTCCTAGCTGATTGAGATGCTGGACGATGCTTTGGCAAAAGTCTTTAGAAGAAACCATGGCTGAGAAGAATGAGACGAACTCCAATGGAATCTGGGTCGATGCCTAGTTCGCGGAGCTTGGCTGCTAGGCGCTCTGAATGCGATCGCGCCTCTCCCACTGCATCCTCAGCCGTCAAAATCCACTCCCCATCTGGCCCATACCAACGCAGCCAAAGTCCCTCTACCCCACCATATTGGCCCTGCCAAAGACCCAGCCCAATGCCCAGCTCCTCTAGCCAAAAGCGAGGCTCGGGCAGCTCCAATAAGCGATAGCGATTGCCTTCCAAGCGAAACACCCGCAGATGATTTTCATAGCGGTCAAACACCACATAGAAAGGCACCCGCAAAATGCGCTCATACACATCCCACTTCGTTGGCGGTTTGCCCAGCTCGCGCACCTTATTGCCCAGGTCATCCGCCTCTGTGCCTGGGGACAGCAACTCCACAACGAGAAAAGGATTGATACCCTCCTGCCAAGTGACATAACTCAAGCGCAGGTCGCTTTGTTGAGCCGCAGGTTCAACTCCACAGACGAGGAACCAGTCGGGGCGTTTGTACCAGTCGGTATAGCGGGTGTCGTAGTAAAGGTTTAGGTCGGTGCCAATGAAGATGGGCTCGGCATCCGCTGCAGTGGGCTGGCAAGTCTCCCGCAGGAGTTGGGGCTGAAACTCATGCCCCGTCTTTTGAACCTCGTCAGGCAAACCCGGCTCCTCAGCGTCTTCGCTCGGGAGGTCGTACATCGTTGGCAGCGTTTCTTGGGGCGATCGCGGGTGTACCGGGTACATGGCTGAAGAAACTTAGGGCAAGGGTTGTAGATTAATGGACGGACGTGGATTAATCCAGTTTAGAACCTCATCCTTGAGGACTCCAATATCTCGATAGAATTCTTGTTTCATCCACTGCGCGATCGCATCAATCGGCGAAAACTCCTTACTCGTCTGCCCCTGCACATCCTGAGCCACCGGCGTCAGATGATTCCCATTCAATCTGGCAATCTCCACCCGCCCCGGAAATCGCCGCTCCAACACCTGCGCCAAAGACTTCGTTTGATCAATCGTATCCGAACGAAACTTCACCAAAGAAAATTAGTTGTTAGAGACAATCGCAATATAGGAAACTGAAAATACAACTTAAAGCCCTTACATACTGACAATCATTCCAGAACCTCATTTTGGATTTGGGAGGTAAGTTCACTCTCTGATAATACCAACCCACCTAACGATGCTGATTTAGCAAGATAAATACCAGCCAATACAACGGTCAAGGTAATCCCATTAAGATAGCCCAACTTTTCACTGAAGAGTATCCAGGCTAAGAATGCAGCAATCATGGGTTCTAGCAACATCATTACGGAGACAAAGCCAGATGACAATTGCTTGAGACTATAGAATAAAGCACCACTTCCAAGTAAGGTGCATATAACACCAAGAGAAGCCACAGAGAGCCATCCCTCCCAAGATACAGGGAATAGTCTTTCCTCGAATAGTAGTGTCAATGGGAATAGCAATAGGCTTCCCAAGCCGCAGTTCCACATTAAAATCGTAACCGTATCAAATTTATTCCTCAGACGTTCAATAACTAAAAATGTCCCTGCATAGAAGACTGCTGATAGCAGTGCTGCCCCATCCCCTATTAATGTTTCCTGGGACATCTCAAAATCCTGAAATCCTAGTAAACAGGCTCCACCTAATGATACGAGCATACCGATCAAGAAACGTCGATTAAAGGATTGCCTCAATAACAGCCATCCACCTAAAGTCGTAAAAATAGGAGTTGTATTATGCAAAAGGTTAGAGTTTGCGACACTTGTTTTCATCAACGACCAAGCCCAGATGACAAGACAGGCCGAGTTTAATACAGCACCTAGAATAAGATTTAATTTATCTTGTGCAGAGAAAGTAGTTGGCTGAGCATCTAACAACGAATTATCTCTCTCCTGATAAAAAGCTTTAGCAGCTCTAAAAAGGCATAAGGCAAGAGTGGCAATCCAAAAGCGGTTAAAAATCGTACCATAAGGTCCTAAATCACTTTCACTTAAGCGAATTAAAATGGGCGCAAATGACAAAATTAGAATAGCGATCGCCAGGAATAAATACGCTAAGACAGGAAAATCACTGGTACGCTTGTTGAGCACAAATTTCTCGAAGCTCCCACTAGGAATTCGTTGATGATGTATCTCTGGCTAATATTTGGTTAAACGGCTCAGCCAACTCTCCATACAAGCTTTTAGGGTAACTATCTTGTCTTACTCCAAACTGCCAGTCATCAGGATTGCCCCAAGGAGTTTCAAAAGTCCCAAAGAACAAGTCCCAACATGAGAATACGTTTGCTAGATTAGCATCATAACGACAAGAAAATGTATGATGCCATGCATGAAAATTTGGTGTCACAACAATATATCCCCACCATGGAAAATCTTGATCTGTAGGTGGATAATTAATGTTGACATGGTTTGAAATATTAATAATGAGGTTTAGAATGACAGACAGCATTATGTAAAGTTCCATCGAAACTCCTAAACAATAAGCAAGTACAAGTTGACTGGCTGACGTGCCTATATCATAAATAGGATGTTCACGATACGCATGAAGACAATTCATCTCAGCTGCACCATGATGAATTTTATGGATACTCCAAAATCCTGATGTTCGATGAGCCAGTGCATGAAGCCAGTAGTCTTTGAAGTCCGTAATAACCAGATATATGAATAGTTGTAAGAGTATTGGAATACTTGAGCTAGCTAGCCTCAAACCCCCGTTCATCGGATAGTAAGTGTTTAGATAATCTAGCAAGAAAAAATTAACAGGTAACATAAGCATTTTGCCGCAAGCACCTAAACCAAGAGACAAAGAGATTTCAGTTGAATCATGATTGTAGTTCTTGCGAGGAATAAACACCTCCAAAAACATAGCTAGTACTAAACCACCCAAAAAAATCCATTGCTGATCGAGCAAAATCAGGGACAAAAATATGAAGACACTCGCAATTGTCGATGTGATTTTGAGATCTCTTCTTTGCTCTAAAAAAGTAGGAAGCATAGAGATTGTTATCAAGACAATTAACGAAATAGCATAAACAATTAATTTGAGTGATAAAGTCTCTTGCATTTTATTCTTATGAATTCTGTGTGCTTAACTAAGTGAATAATCGGCAGTAGATTGTAGGATTTTTTACAAAAAAGTTGATCCCTTTTGTTATTTCCCTGAGAGCTTATCTAAGGATTCTGATAGGTCTGTTATCAAATCTTCAGGAGATTCAATTCCAATCGAAATCCGAATTAATTTATCTGAAATTCCCAATTCTTTTCTTTTAGAGGAGATCGTTTTTGAATGAGAAGTTGCAGCAGGCTGAGTTATTAATGTCCTGACTCCTCCTAGACTAGGTGCCATTAGAGGGATTTGAAGACTATCTAGAAATCTTTTAGTTTGTTGGATGTCACCAGCTAATTCTAAGCATAATATTCCACCATAGCCTCTAAATAATGCTTTTGCCCGGCTATGTTGTGGATGACTAATCAGTCCTGGATAAATCACTCGCTCGACTTGGGCATGAGCCTCAAGGAAGGTAGCGACTCTCATCGCATTCTGATTCTGCTGATGAACTCTCAATGCTAATGTCTCCATTCCACGAGACAAAAGAAAGCAGGCGTGCGGGTCTAAACAGCTTCCCGTATAATTTAAACGTTCTAAAATTGGCCCAATCATCTTCTGCGTTCCCACCACACAACCTGCAACCAGATCGAGGTGGCCATTGAGATACTTACTAGCACTATGAATAACTAGATCAAATCCAAGAGATAAGGGATTAAAATTGATGGGTGTTGCAAACGTATTGTCGATAATTGAGATTAGATTATGTTCTTTTGCAAAAGAAACAACAGACTTTAAATCACCAATTTCGAGTGTTGGATTTGTCACTGTCTCAACATAAATGACTTTCGTCTCTTTTCGTATTTTTTGATGCCAGTCTTCTGGAGAGTCTAGAACAATAGAATCTGATTCAATTCCTAGCTCAGGAAATTTCTTAATGATAAGATTTTGAGTACCCACATATAAATTAGATTGAGCTAGGAGGTGAGAGCCATTACAGAGAAATGTTAACAGAGCGTTAGAAATTGCGGCCATTCCACTAGAGGTCACAAGTGCAACTTCCCCCCGCTCTAATGCTGCTATTTTACGACTCACACTGAGCTGAGTAGGGGTGTTGTTAGAGCGGATATATTGAATTTCGCTAGAGTCCTCATCACCTTTCAATTTGTAGATAGAAGACTGAAAAATAGGAAGACAGACTGAACCCTGGATGTAATCCATCCCTGCATGAACTGCCTGGGTCTCGAAAGAGTGGAAAGATGAGGATGACATAACGCACTGAAGATAATTGGAAGCTTTAAATAGTTGAGCTAAGCGCTTATGCAAAATAATTTACGTACTTTGACCAGACCCAGTGAGCTTTTGAGGTCTAGAAATCGGTAATTAATTTTGTGTATCCGCTTAGCTATTTGGGCGAAGGCTGTATAGGACTCAGTTATTGAGGCAATGTTAATTCAGCCCCAATAATGCTCTAGGATGACATTAAGATTTCATGGTAAATGGACCACCATCCATACGTTTGATTACGTGCTGCATAAACTGGGTCTTGCATCAAGATATGGTGTGCTTGCTTGAATCGCCATGAGGGTATTCCAGGAAAGAGATGATGGACAAGATGGTAGCCCTCCCAATGTGTTCCCACCCAGAAATTTTCAGCTAACGAGCAAAGTCGATTGCGAGACATTGAGATGTCAATGGATCTAGTCTGTATATCTTGTAATTCAGGCCTATTAAGCTCTTCCTCGGTATCAGGAATCGTCAACTCCATCAGTGGATAATGCTCAAACAACTCAATAAATGCACCTAACCAATTTGCTGTTGTGATTAGAGGAATCCACCAGTAAAGCAGAAGAATTTCTCCCCAGCCTAAGCCAGTTAACACAGCTTGCAACAGCAACAAGTAGGTCAGTCGGCTGAGTTTTTCTCGAAATTGTTCTTGGGGATGCAAAATTCTATTTTTGAGGAGATAACGTAGATAGGTCAGAGTGGTTGACGGATAGAAGATATTCCAGAGGTAGCGACGAACAGTCTGATTAGACAGGTTTTTACCATACAAGCCATTTTCCTGGAGGCCTACATAATCTGGATCTTGCTGAGAATCTCCAAAGCGACCGTGATGACAAAGAACATGAGACTGACGATAGCCTGAATAACTTTGCAGAATTAAGTAACCCGAGGGAAAAGTTCCTAACAAAAAATTCAGAGTTTTATTTTTTGCTAGAGTTTCATGGGTTGCTTGATGAAGTAAATCTGCTAGAGCCCGCATTCTAGCCCCGATTACAAAGATGTTGATGCAGTAGGCTACTAAGCCAAGACCAATGGATTGATGCTGCCATACCCATCGAGAAAAAATGATGCTAACAATGATAATGAACCAATCCTCTAAGAGCTGTAGGAGGCCGTGGTAATTATCTAATTTAAAGCAGCAACTCAGCTCTTTCTTTATTGAACTGTCAAAACTGTAACGCCTAACTCTTCGCATTGAGAAGACTCCCCATAAACTTGCTTGTTTCTTTTCAGATTTTCAATGAAGAGCTGTTTGACTGGGGAACTGAAGAAGAATCGACTGTTCTAACAAACTCGTAGTAGATTGACAAGAAGACTTCATCTAGAGGAATATCTTGCATCATTTGATTCGCTTTCTGCCGCAGTGCTTCATGACTAGACTGATCCAAAACTGCCATTTCAAACAGCAATCGAATATAAGCCTCTAGCTCGCGAGTACGGTTGTAGGGTAAAAAGCCACCCGGTTCCCGCACGGTCGCCATTAAATCACGAGCCCCGATAGATAGTAGGCGTTGGAGGGGGTCTGCACTGCGACGACGCTCATTCAAGGGAGAGAATACATTCTCTGTTGGAGGCTCTTGATTCAGAAACTCCGAAACGACAACCTGAGCAACCAATGGTGCCATCAACATTCCATTACGATAGGTACCTGTTGCAACAAAGAAACCTGGAAACTGAGTTTTTCCGACCAAAGGAATTCCATCAGCGGTGATTGGGCGTAGCCCAAAGCGCGTTTCCTCAATTTTGCTATTGCGTAGAGCAGTATTGAATTGGTTAGCCCCATCACCTAAAATATACAGAAGGTCTTGGGGTTGAATGCCCAAGCTCATTTGCGCTGTTGCACTTATGGAATTGGTTGCTCCAACGTAAAGTCTCCCTCCGCTGCGAGGCACCACATGCAGCCCGCATGCAAAAGAACGGTTAGGAGTACGAATGGTGTGAGGAATAGGAGGAGCATCAGCGAGAATGCAGCTTGTCCCCTTGCCAAACAAGACTTGGGGGAGTTTGAGCTTCATAGCTAAAGAGTCACTAATGACTTCTGGAACCCTCGCTCCTGCGCATACAACTACATTTGGAGCAAATATTTCACCGCTATGTTCAGTTTTGACACTCCATCTGCCCTCTTCGCCCCCAAAATCAGTTGAGACAACCTTGTCGTCTAGGATAGTACTGTTAGAGTTTTTCTCAAGTGCTACTTCTAAAGCATTCAGCAATTCAAAGGAGTCAACCGAGCCTTCACCTGGAATAAACAAAGCCTGGTAAGCAGCAGCAGAATTATTGGGATCTAGTCCAGGAACATCCTCTGGCTCAACCCACTCATGGGGTTCGCAGTAGTCTTCTAGCTTTGATTTGATGCTTTTTAGGTTGGCTCGATCGCGATCACCCGCATTATTTGCAATGATAAATGTTCCCTGACTTGTAAAGATCTGCTGGCCTGATGCCTCTCTCACTCTAGCAAGCCAATCAGGATAAATCTTCTGAGCTTTGACCCGAAAATCCAACTCCTGGCGTTCTTCTAGCGTATCTTGATCAGCTGTCAACTCTCCATATGCACCTAGCATTGCACCTGAGGCAAGAGATGCCCCATCTTCACAGTTCTTTTTATTTGGTGAAATTAAAAGCACACGGAGCGCAGATTCAGCTAGCTCAAATGCGATTGAACTCCCAATAATTCCGCCACCTACAACAATAACATCGTAGGAACTACTAGCAGAGTGAGTACTGTTTAGAAGCATTGTTTCCCTTCTGGAAAGTTTGAAAAATATGGATGTTCGCAGTCAAAGCCACGTGAATATTGTCTACAATTCTAAGATTTTTAGAGTTGTAGATATCTAATTCATCCATGAGATACGATACGTAGCATCATATTTATAGAATATTAAGGTACAACAGTAAAATAAAATTCAAAGACTTTTGTAGCTTAGTATAATTAGTATCAAGATAATGTTTGAAAAGTAGTCTTTAACACTAGTACAGAAGAAAGAGGTGTTGCTGAAATGAGGGATGAACAGATTTCTACAAATCTTGCTGCCTATAGGCTTTCTTAAAATCTTCATCCCGGAAATTAGCAACGTCCTAAAATTTTTGTCCTATTGCCGAAATAAATGTTGAATAGTGGAACGAACCTATGATTGGCTTGGCTGATGCATCGACTCAATGTCGATTACGAACACTTGTCTGAATCTTCTGAAGCCTTCATACACATCGCGATGGGTTGGCTCATGTTACGCAGACTTACATGAGCCTTTTCTTACTTCTTTTCTTACTTCTTTTCTTACTTTTCAAACATCCCCTGAAAGGCTTTCGCTTCTAGCGCAAAGGCTTTAGATTAATCGGAGGCCGAGAATTCATCCAACTCAACACCTCATCCTTGAGGACTCCAATATCTCGATAGAATTCTTGTTTCATCCACTGCCCGATCGCATCAATCGGCGAAAACTCCTTACTCGCCTGCCACTGCACATCCTGAGCGACCGGCGTCAGATGATTCCCATTCAACCTGGCGATCTCTACCCGCCCCGGAAACCGCCGCTCCAGTACCTGCGCCAAAGACTTCGTTTGATCAATCGTATCCGAACGAAACTTCACCAATAAATTCCGCTCCACCCCGTAATAGGCATCCACCAATTGCAGAGTTTTCTCCGGCGAAGGACTAAACTCCACATCCAAATCAATATCGGGAGAAATCTGCTTCACCAAAGGATTCAAACTGGGAATCATCTGATCTAAAAAGGGAATAGATCGCTTCGCTGGATAGTTATTAAAGGCCATCAAAATATTGCCCGCCCGTTCCACCTCGAACGTGCTACCAATCAAAACATGGACCTTACAACCCATGCTGTGGCCAATGCCATAGATCGGTAGATTAGCTGCTAAGATGCCATTGCGCTGGAGCTGGCCCAGGGTGGTTGAGAACTTACGGCAGACCTCTTCCGCGATCGCTTCATGATCAAAGGTATTAATAAATGGCGTCGCAATCACCGCATAACCTGCCTGAGCTAAAGCCTCCAGCAGTAAGCGATAGGTCACCTGGGGAGCCGCTGCAATAAAGGCTCCACCGAGGAAATGCACAATGCCAATGGGGCGGGGCGGCAGCAGCAGCCAGTTACCGGAGTATTCTTGCCAGGTCGTCATGGGGCTGGTAGGGAGCGCGAGGGCAAGTTTGTAGAAAAACAGAAGCAGAGAGGGGAAAAAAGGGTACAGAATGGCACTTGAATCAGACCTGCGACCTGCGTAGGAACCTGAAACAACATGTTCCTAGTCAAGATTCACAATCTTCCTGCTCCGACTCAATTTGTGTATCCAGATCTTACGTGATTGCAGCGCCAAGATAGCCTCAGAAGTAGACAGAATGTATAATTCCCTTCCCCATTACTGAGAAGCCAGGCTATCCTCTGGCCAAATCAGTCTAAGCAGCACATTTACAAAACCTGAAAAATGCCTCAATAACTAATCTTTTGATAGTACTTTTGGGCGCAAATGTCCAGACTATCTATTCTCGCGCAGACCATACTGAGTAAGAAGTCTGAGCAAGAATTAGTCGAAGGACTTATAGGGCTTCGTCACCAGAATTCATTAGAGAAAAATGAAAGACCAGCAGCTTAAAAAAATCACCCAGAAGACCATTCTGGTATAGGTTTCAGGCGTTCGGCTAATTTAGCTTGAGCATAGAAAAAATAGTTCATACAGACCACTCTCTGGAGAAAATTAGCGGACCGATAGCACCGAATATTCTTCCGTTGATTACACAACTTGCCCTGCTTAGATTTGAAAACCTTGACTAGCGAGGATTTTGAGGAGATCAGGTCGATTTGGCACTGGTTCCGCCTAGTGAGATTCTACAATCCTTTCAGGGAAAGGCTTTTCGCATTTAAGGAGAAAATTAAATGGAAGAAGCAACTGTACGGAAGAGTAAGGGTTTTAGCCATCCTAGGCCTCTAAATCATGTCTTCAAAGTCGTAGGCGATATGGCTGTATCCCTTGAAGAGATAGGCTTTGTGCTTCTCATCAGGCAGAACCAGTGCCCTCGGTTCTCAATCTGGCTAGAATCTAGGTTGAGATAAACCTTTTCGCCCGTGGAAGCTAGACCTTGATCTTCACAACGATCTGGTGAATCGGCGATCGCCGGAGTCGCTATCGTAAGGACAAGAGCAGCTATTGTTGCAGTAGATTTCAGCATCTTAAACACTCGCCGCTTCCCTCGCCGCCGCCTCCTGCTGAGGATGCAAAGGCCGCTTACCTGCCTGAATCACCGTAGACAAACGATTCAACGCATTCAGATAGGCCTGGGTTGAAGCAATAATGATGTCCGTATTGGCCGAATTTCCCGAGAAAATCCGATCCTCATGGCGCAGGCGAATCGTCACCTCGCCCATGGCATCAATCCCCTCCGTCACCGACTTCACCGAGAACTCAATCAGCTCGTTCGGCACATTCACCACACGATTAATCGCCCGATAAACCGCATCCACCGGCCCCGTGCCGATCGCCGCATCCATCAACTCCACCCCATCCAAGGTCTGCAACACCACCGTCGCCGTCGGCTTGGCATTGGTGCCACTAGATACTTGTACATGCACTAACTTATACAGTTCTTCCGCCTGGCGGGTCTCGTCCTTGACGATCGCCTCCAAGTCCCGATCCGTAACATCGCGCTTCTTATCCGCCAGCTTTTTAAACCGGGCAAAGGCCTTATTCAGTTCATTATCGGTCAGTTCAAAGCCCAGCTCCGTCAGACGTGAACGGAAGGCATTACGGCCCGAGAGCTTACCCAGGGTGATGCGGTTGGTTGTCAGACCAATGGTCTCCGCATCCATGATTTCGTAGGTGCGCTTGTTCTTCAGCATCCCGTCTTGGTGAATGCCGGACTCATGGGCGAAGGCGTTGCTACCGACGATCGCTTTATTCGGTTGTACAGACATCCCTGTGAGATTCGAGACCAAGCGCGAAGTCTTATAAATCTCCTGGGTGTTGATATTCGTCAACGCTGCTTCCGACTCTGCCGGGCGACCGAGGAACGGGTTGTAATAGCTGCGGCGTACATACATCGCCATGACCAGCTCTTCCAAGGCTGCATTACCCGCCCGCTCACCAATGCCATTGATCGTGCATTCCAGTTGGCGGGCACCGTTTTCCACCGCTGAGAGGAAGTTCGCCACGGCTAGGCCGAGGTCATTGTGGCCATGGACCGAGATGATGGCTTTGTCGATGTTGCTGACGTTTTCTTTGATGCCGCGAATCAGGCCTCCAAATTCAGCGGGGGTGGTGAAGCCGACCGTATCGGGGATGTTGACCGTGGTGGCTCCTGCGGCGATCGCCGCTTCCAGCAGTGGATACAAAAACTCTGGATCAGAGCGCCCCGCATCCTCCGGTGAAAACTCCACATCATCGGTAAAGATCTTGGCATAGGCCACCATTTCTGGGGCAATCTCCAAGACCTCCGCCCGCGTTTTCTTCAGCTTGTACTCCAGGTGGATGTCCGAGCTGGCAATGAAGGTGTGGATGCGGCCTTTGGCGGCAGGCTTCAGCGCATCGCCAGCGGCCTTGATGTCTTTCTTGGAGGCACGAGCTAAGCCGCAGATAGTGGGGCCATCAGCTGTACCAACGGTTTCAGCAATGCGCTGCACGGCCTCGAAGTCGCCAGGGCTGGCAAAGGGGAAGCCTGCTTCGATGATGTCCACTTGGAGCTTCGCCAGTTGTTTGGCGATCGCCAGTTTCTCTTCCAGGTTTAGGCTCGCACCGGGAGACTGTTCGCCATCACGCAGGGTGGTGTCAAAAATCAGGATGCGATCGTCCTGAGTTGCGGGAGTGGAAGAGGACTGGCTAGTGGCTTGGGTCATAATCTGGCGTTGGCTCACCCTAAACAGAAGGTGGATGCAAAATCATTGTCTTGCTCAGGTAACGCTTAATAAAGGTTAAAGAGCGTATTTTCTATTCTAGGAGCTGAACCGTGCGAAAGGTCAGCTTGCTTTCCTCCATCACCAAAGTGTCCTGGGCTGCAGATGCAGCCCAGGACACCCTCCAGAACACTTGTCATGAGTTAACCTTCGGAGGCCCAAAGACTACCCCGGCGAATTCTGAGAGGCTTGACTGAAGTCCACGTCGTAGCCAATGTCATCTAGGATTGCGATGTCGATCACTGTGGGAAGCTGGCGTTCGCCAGTCACACTGCCCGGATCTAAGACCGTTTCGCCAGAACCGTCATGTTCATGTCCATCTTCGATATGAGAGTTGAGTTCAGGGTTACTGCTTCCCCCCTCTAGTGGCACGCCAGTTCCCCCATTTCTCTCAATGGCGCTAGGACCGTTGAAGGTGCCATTTGAAACGTGCCGAGCAAAAGCATTGATGCCGTTGTTGAAGCCTAGGACATGGGCAATTTCATGGATTGCAGTGGAAATAAAGTCGTTTTGATTAGAGGGGATATCATCGCGAGTACTGGGTGTGCTATCGAAGAACCAGTTGATCTCGCTGTTAAAGCTAATAGATCCCAGCCAAGGTTCAAAGTCCTCACCGACGTAGCGTATTTCAAGGGGCGAGAATCCTGATGCTCCACCTTGACCTAAGACGCTGCTACCCAGCTCTTGGGCTCCCACAAAGATGAGCAAGTCATCAATCTCAACATCGGTTGTAAATTCGGTGAATTCGAAGCGGGTGCCAGCATTGCGGATTGTGCCTTCGAACTCCCCGGTTTGTGGGTTTAGAACGAAGGGGGTCTGAGTTCCGGCTGGAGTATCTTCAAATTCATCCAGAATGATGCTTTCCCAGACGTCTGCAGCGGCTTCGAGGGCGGCACGTCGTTCGGCATTGAACCAGCCGTTGGTGTCAAAGCGGTAGTCGAACTGAATATTAAAATTGCTTGATGTGTTGTCTTGGACAGGGGGCTCCGAAACTGGGCTTTGCTCATTGCCATTCTCATTGTTTTGAGAGGTGGGTCTCGCTGCAACGATGGGCTCCCAGTTGGGATCGTCAATTGATTGAAGAAAGACACGCTCGGCAATTTGTTTGCCGTTCATGTTCCACAGCGCATTTTGGCCGGTTGCATAGTTGCGCCAAACAATACTGACATTGCCATCGCCGTTGAGATCCCCTGCGCCTTCGATTTCCCAATCCAGGTCATTTAAGCCTGTGATAAAGGAGCGCTCGGTAAGGTTAAGGTTGGCCATGCTCCAAATCACATTTTGGCCGGTTTTTTGATTACGCCAGAGGATATCGGTGGAATTATTGCCATCAAAGTCTGCTGCACCAACGATGTCCCACTGGGTATCGCCTAGACCTTCGATGAAAGCGCGCTCCCTAACACTGGCATCGCTATTCATTAGCCAGACAGCATTGCTGCCGTTGTCATTGTTGCGCCAAAGAATATCTAGGTTGCCATCTTGGTCGAAATCACCCGCTGCTTTGATTTCCCAACTGGTGTCTGCGAGGGTCTCAAGAAAACGTCGTTCTTGAACCACGCCGTCGTTCAGGTACCACAGAACATTTTGTCCACTTTCCTCATTGCGCCATAGGAGGTCACTGTAGCCATCGTTATTGAAGTCACCGGCAGCAGTAATGCGCCAATTTGTATCGCCGAGTCCTTCGATGAACTCAGCGCCGACGTTGGTTGCAGTCGGGGTCTTCCAAACGGCGTTTGCGCCATTGCTGTAGTTGCGCCAGATGAGATCGCCTTGACCGTCGGCGTTGATGTCGTTGTGGATGGGGAGGGCGATCGCTTGAGCACCTTGGGGCTCTCTGCTGGTGCTTTCGCTTAGTCCGTAAGGCGCTACGGTGTCTGCACTGGGGGCAAGTGGTAGTGCAGTCGCAAAAACATGGGTGGCATCTGAGTTAGGCATCGGTTCAGTCGTAAAGGCTCAAGCGGTGATAACCCTAATATGACTTTTCTATAACGAATAAGATTCAGAATAATTCAGGGTTTTGATTGTTTTATTTTTGTGAAATCGTTAGCTTACCTAGGTAATTATTTCGTTTGCCCAGAGCCTATTCAAGGCTGCTCTACAGTCCCGGTAAGTCTTTGTTTGCTGGGCTTGTATTGCCGGAATTCCGTGACTCCTCGTTGTGAGCAGACCGTCGGCCACTTCTAAATGGCAGGGCTGATGTCATGGAGAAGGCTTGTTTGGCTGATGTCATTTCACTAGAGAGGGATATTTGAGAGAGATTCTTTGCGGTGTCTACCTTTCTAGAAGCTGACAGATTTTTATGACAATGACATTTTGGGGCTTTGAGCTTTGCCGATGGAAGTTGGACATCTTCAGGATGGACTATCTTGTCTTCGTCTCTTAACATCAAAGCGATACCTGAATTGAACCTTTGCTAGCTTGTACTTACAGGGCTTGGGTCAGTTGAATGGGGTGCTACAGCAACGAATTCCTGGGGAGGACTAAACGATGGCGAGTCAGCCAATGCAGCCCAGGGACTTTCTTTATGCACTGCGGTGGCGCTTTGGGCTAGGATCTAGCGGTAATGCTTGTTCTTCAACAGATACAACACATTTAGGGCTGTTGTGTCTGGTGTCGTTCAGTGAAGCGAGGCAGTAAGCGTGTTTGGCGGCCTCCCATCGATGGGTCAAGGCGGCGATCAGGTTATCAGTAAAGCGGTAACCGCAGCGATCGCAGCTTTGTTTAAACAGACTGATAGCCTTGAGGCGGCGGTTCGAGCAGAACCCGTCGCTAAGCTTTTGCAAGGTAGTATTGATGGCTTTGACCTCGTAGGTCAGGGCTTACGCATGTACAATGGCCTCCGCATTGAGGTCATGGAGCTCTATCTCCAAGCCATTTCCATTGACTTTGGCGCAATTTTTAAGGGCAAGGTGATGCTCCGCCGGGCCGTAGAAGCCACAATGCGGGTGGTGCTAACTGAAGAGGATTTGACGACTTCGTTCAATACGCCATTTGTTGTCGCGAAGCTAGAGCTCATTGAGTATGAGGGGAAGCCTCTCAAATTTCGGAACACCACCATGGCGGTTCAGAAGAATCGCAAGTTGAAGTTGGATTCCACAGTGAGTGTGGGGGAGCAGCCTGAAACAGTCCAGCTCAGCATTGAGGCAGGGGTGGATGTGGAAGATCGCCGCAAGATTCAGTTTGTAGATGTGTCTTATGAAGGGGATGAGGAATCCCAGTCTGTGGCGAAGGCCCTCGTTGCCCATGTCAATGATCTGATGAACCTGGATAAGTTTGCGTTAGATGGGACTCAGTTGCGGGTGGATCGCATTCGCATTCGCGGTTCGAAGCTGGTGTTTTACGGTACGGCAAATATTGAGAAGTTCCCGGAGGCGAAGGGGGCAGCTTAGGGACAGAAGCTCAAGTCAAACTTTCCCCCTGAATTTACTTAAGAGGGAAAGTTAAGGGAGGATCGGCTGTTTGGCTGGCTTTTACCAGGGCGGGGGGAGTTGGAATGGGATTAGGGGCTTGGATTAGCTTGTCTGCTAAACCTTTCCTAAGCTGGATGATTGCGAGACCTTTAGGCGACGGCTGCGCAGAGCTGGGGAAAGGCTTGGCGGAGGGCTGGATGGGTTAGCTCATGCTGGTGAACGTTGAGCCCCTGGGCTAGGTCGGCGTTGGCTTTGAGGGCTGCCATGCCGTTATTGGCAAGTTGAAGCACGTAGGGCAGGGTGCTGTTGTTGAGGGCTTGGGCGGCTGTGGCGGGGACGGCTCCGGGCATATTGGGCACACCGTAGTGGAGGACGCCGGATTCGAGGTAGGTGGGTGAAGTATGGCTGGTGGTTCGGATGGTTTCAATGCAGCCGCCTTGGTCTACTGCCACGTCGACGATGACGGAGCCAGGGCGCATTTTGCTGACGAGCTCTTGGCTGACGAGGGTGGGAGGACGGCGGCCTGGAATGAGGACTGCACCGACCAACAGGTCAGCTTGGGGCACAATGGCTTCGATTTGAGCCTTGTTGCTGTGGAGGAGTTCAACGCGGGAACCAAATAGGGTTTCGAGTTCGCCAAGGCGATCTATATTAATGTCGAGGATTTGTACTTGGGCACCCAGGCCCACGGCCATCTTGGCGGCTTCGGTGCCGACGATGCCACCGCCGAGGATGGTGACCCGACCGGAGCGTACGCCGGGGACGCCGCCGAGGAGAATGCCGCTACCGCCCTGGGGGGCTTCGAGGAAATGGGCTCCAAATTGCACGGAGAGTTTGCCCGCAATGATGCTCATGGGGGTGAGCAGGGGGAAACGGCGATCGCGTTCTACGCATTCATAGGCGATCGCACTGGTACCGCTATCTAATAATGCCTCGGTCAAAGCTAGGTTGGCGGCCAAATGCAGGTAGGTAAACAGCAGGAGGCCTTTGCGCAAATAATCATATTCAGTTGTCAAAGGCTCCTTGACTTTGACCACCATGTCTTGAGCCCAAGCTTCGGCAGCTTCCTCTGTGATTCTGGCTCCAGCTTGACGGTAGGCTTCATCTGGCTGGCCTGCTCCTGCGCCAGCTTGGGTTTCCACGACAACGCTGTGACCTTGATCCGTGAGAGCTCGAACGCTAGCGGGTAGGAGGCCTACCCGTTGCTCTTGATCCTTGATCTCTTTAGGGACACCGATTTTCATGATGTTCATCTCTAAGGCTTTAAGGCTGGGCGCAGGAGGATACTGGTACGCTAATCACGGTTGGCCGCACAACGATTCGAATGGCATTCGACCGATGAGATGGACTTGGCTGGGTGAATAGCGATATGCGCAGGTTGATCGCTGGGGGCGAGACGGGTTTCTAGCTTCAATCTAATACCTGCATTTGGGATCTGGCGGGTCATCAGGAACATAAATCTATCTAGGGCTGAAGTTGAATGATTGTGCTGAGTGGTCTGGGTGGCAGACCTAGAGGCTGGGGGTAGTTTTACGGTGACGACTTAAAACCCCCTTGGGGATTGGACTGCGGGAAACGTTATATTGTTACTGCTTGTTCTGTACGACTCGACTTTCCCCATGGCTAAACCGACTCCCACTGTGACACCCCAGTTTGCTCAGCCCAAGTATGGCTTTCATAGATATGCGGAGAAGCTTAATGGACGGGCGGCGATGGTGGGGTTTGTGGCGATCGTATTGGTTGAATATTTGACCGGGCGCGGGGTGTTGAGCTGGATTGGGTTGACCTAAGACTCGAGGGATTTCCTCGCTCGCGATCGCTTTGTTGAGGCTGTCCCTGGGGGCAACGTTCCCCTGTAAAGTCATCATAATGTTCTCATTCGCTATTTCCTGGAGGACTCCCTGTGGCGCGCACGACCTCTCGTAAGGATGCTTTAGCTAGCTTTGTTTGGACGGTGGGCGCTGCCGATATGGTTGTTGGCGGAGTGGGTGAGCGTGGCTCGCTCTTTGCTTTTGGGATGTTGACAGTGGGGGCTGGACTATTGGTCCGTTGGCTACGACAGCAGCGCTATGACTCCACAACCAGTCAGTTTTCAGGTGGGTTAAGGCGCTCTGGGAAAGCTTTCTCTGGAATGACTCGTAGTGCTGCGGTCCTGATGGCTCAGCAGTTTCGTTCTGCTCGCTCCGGGGGGATATCGCGATCGCGCCAAGGCTATTCTCCTGTGGCTAGACCGGGATTCCGCGCCAACAACTTCGTTAATCCTGGGATGTCTCGTCCAAGC
This sequence comes from uncultured Pseudanabaenaceae cyanobacterium, assembly GCA_938021205.1. Lineage (GTDB taxonomy): Bacteria > Cyanobacteriota > Cyanobacteriia > PCC-9006 > JAAUQQ01 > JAAUQQ01. Next base: position 3,230 of record CALIGI010000018.1, on the reverse strand, counting down.
CCAGGTCAGAATGCTCATCGCCGTCGCAGCAGCCCGTCGGCACAGACTGGGGTTAAACCAAAGTTTGTGGTTCCAAACCCAGCATCGCTCAATAATTTGGGGCCTAGAGCTATGACCGGGCCAGCGCCAGAGGATAGAGCTAGGCCTGCGCACCGCTCGATTCAAGGCCCGCCTTTGGATTTGCCTCCCGCACCTCGGGCCAGGGTGCGTCGGGAACGACGGATTTATTAGTTTTTTGTGGATTGATGAACCCTAGCGGAGTCTGTTCCCTGCCCCGGCAGTAAAGCCCTTAGGATAGAAGCTGATGCTTTTTGTTGCTGGCTCAACGCCGCTGTCCGATTATGGCTTCCGCTGTTCCCACTGCTGCTATGGCTGATTTGGTTTCGACTACAGCTCCCGCGATCGTAGATAACCTTCCTCTCGTTGGTCGTTCCCAGGCGGAGCTGACGGACTGGATCCAAGTGCAGGGCCAGCCCGCCTATCGCGGCAAGCAGCTCCATCAGTGGCTATACCAGCGTCAGGCTCGCAGTTTGATGGAGATTTCGGTATTCCCCAAGGCCTGGCGGGAGCAGATGACCCAGCGGGAGCATGCTGGGGAGCTGGATCTGGGACGCTCCAAAATTCATTTCCGCTCGGTCGCTCCCGATGGCACGGTGAAGTTTCTGCTGCGGCTCAAAGATGGCCACATTATTGAAACAGTGGGTATGCCATCTGAGAAGCGCCTCACAGTCTGCGTTTCTTCCCAGGTGGGCTGTCCCATGGCCTGCGACTTTTGCGCTACGGGGAAAGGTGGTTTTCAGCGGAACCTGACGGCGGCAGAAATTATTGATCAGGTCTTGACGGTTCAGGAAGATTTTGAACGGCGGGTAAGCAACCTCGTATTCATGGGCATGGGGGAACCGTTGTTGAATACTAAGGAGGTGGTGAAGGCGATTCACTGTCTCAATCAGGATGTGGGCATTGGTCAGCGGGGCATGACGGTGTCGACCGTGGGGATTCCGGGACGGATTCGCCAGCTAGCGGAGCTGGGTACGGTGGATGAACGGACGCCGCAGTTCACCCTAGCGGTGAGTCTCCATGCCTCAAATCAGGAGCTGCGGCAGAAGTTGATCCCGACGGCCAAGAAGTATCCCTTTGAGGAGTTGTTGGAGGAATGTCGAGAGTATTTGCTAATAACAGGGCGGCGAGTGAGCTTTGAATATATTTTGCTGGCGGGGCTGAATGATTCAATGCGCCAAGCGGATGAGTTGGCGAAGCAGTTGCGGGGCTTCCAGAGTCATGTGAATTTGATTCCCTACAACCCGATCACAGAGGTTGACTATAAGCGACCCAGTCGGGAGAGTGTGGAGGGGTTTGCCCAGCGATTGCGCGATCGCCATATTGCCACCAGTGTTCGCTATTCCCGTGGCCTAGAGGCAGATGCGGCCTGTGGGCAGTTGCGAGCCCAGAAGGTTTAGGGACTGGTTCTTGGCTCAACAAAAAGCGCTCGATTCCCATTTGGAATCGAGCGCTTTTTGTTGACCGGGAGCCCTTGATACATTAGGGCTATAACAGTCGTTGGGGTCGGAGCCTAGGAGTCTTGGCCAGGTGCATAGGCTTCAATCACTTTGCCCTTGTCTCCCATCACCATGAGATAGTCGCAGGTTCCGCATTGGGTACGGATGATGCGGTATTCCGGCAGATAGTAGCGCTCTGCAGCCGAGCAGCCGCAGTTGGGGCAACAGATGCGTTGGACTTGGGTGGCGGCGGTGGCGGACTTGGCTTGGAGCTGAGACATAGGAAGAGACTGAAGGGGGACGCGGCGAGAAGAGAGAAACACCACCAAAGTTGCAAGCACCCTGTCGATCTGGGGATAGAAGGAGGGAGTCAGGGGTTTTGTGGGGATCGCCTCGGGAAATGCAATGGGCGATTCTTAGGGAAGTCGGCGAAGCGATCGCCTTAAGAGAGGAGCGTTCGAACAGTTAGAGCTAAATAAAGGGAGTTTCTTGCTCACTGAAATAATGCAAAATACACCACCAGCTCCCAGCAAACTCAATCAATTGCTCGAACTCGACATTAGATACTTGGGGTAAATACCTAATGGTCTATGGGATCAACCTTAAACGGGATCAATTTAATCGCCCAGGCTTGGGGCATAAATTTAAGGTTCTCTAATTATTTGGTCCGAGGAATAGGTGATTTAGAGGCGATCGCTACCGTTTCCCATAGAGGTTTGTTTCAATCTCGACATGATCGGATATATAACTTCTGCCCTAATGGTTTTTCTCCCTATAGAAGTAAAGGGGAGCACTTGAACTGTTGCATTGCATTGAAACCCGTAATGAATCAATGCAATGAGTTAATGTGACGAAAATTTGAATTTGAGAGTTTGACCTGAGAGGAATGTAGCTTTGCTTGGATTGCTAACGCTGAAGATTTGCGACTAGCTTTTCCCCTTCGACCCAGATGAAGACAAAGCTGCTAAAACCGAAGCAGATGAGCAACTCCGTGAGGCTGAGGGCGTAGGTGCCAAAGAAGTTGCGCAGGACTGGGATGTAAAGCAGCATGAGCTGGAGCAGGATGGTGCCTAGGACGGAGGCCCAGATGTAGGGGTTGCTCCCGGCGGGGACATTGAGGGTGAGGCGGGAGCTGGAGCGGGCGGCGATCGCATGGCCCATTTGCGCCAAGCACAGCGTGGTAAATACCATGGTGCGCCAGCGCTCGGGATCACCTGGATAGGCCGGGTTGTGGCTGTAGCGGAAGGCCCAGAGCATCATCGCAATTGTGAACACCGCGAAAACGAGACCGATGCGCAGGATGTACCAGCCCAGCCCCCGTGCAAAGACGCTTTCGCGGGGATTGTAGGGCGTGCGGTCCATGACGTTGGGACCGGCGGGCTCAACGGCGAGGGCTAGGGCGGGAAGGCCATCGGTGACGAGGTTCATCCAGAGGATTTGCAGGGGCGTGAGGGGGGATCCACCGAGGCCTAGGAGCGGGGCGGCACCGATGGTGAGCACTTCGCCCACGTTGGAGCCGAGGATGTATTTGATGAAGCGGCGGATGTTGCTGTAGACGACGCGACCCTCTTCGGTGGCGGCGACGATGGTAGCGAAGTTGTCGTCCAGGAGAACCATGTCACTGGCTTCTTTGCTAACGTCGGTGCCGGTGATCCCCATGGCAATGCCGATGTCGGCTTGCTTGAGGGCGGGGGCATCGTTAACGCCATCGCCGGTCATGGCCACAGTTTTGCC
>CALIGI010000017.1 GCA_938021205.1 uncultured Pseudanabaenaceae cyanobacterium | reverse complement strand
AGTTTCCAGGGTTCAAGCCCTTCGTAGGCCACCTCTGTCCCCCCGACACCGTAGTCCTGGGGGTGGAGCAGTAGGCGTTCGTGGCGTCCCGCCTGGTGAACGCTGATGATGGCCGTGCGATCGCGGGGTAAATCACAGCTGCCCTCTAGTCCCTTGACCATGATGAAATCGTCACAGCCTCGCAGGGTCAAGGTTTCTAGCAAGCGCTCCTCCGTTGGGGGATGGACATAACCCACCACTAGGCGCGATCGCCCCTGGTAGGCATTCCAGACCAGCTCCAATGTGGCCAAGGGCGGACGCTTACCAATTTCCTCGCGATAGATCGTCAGGGCTTCCGCTAAGGGGAAATGGGTCGGCAAATAAACCAATCCCAATCCCGTTTTTGCTAAGGTGCCCCCCAGCTGCTCCAGACTAGGCACCGTCCAATCTGCTCCTAGTTGCTTCCACAACTGTGCCAGGGGCACGCCATATTTGGTCGGCATCGCCCTACCCCCATGCATCAGCACCGGACATTGGGCAGCGGCGAGGACTAGGGCAACGAGGGGAGCGACTGGAGCCGTGCGCGATCGCCCGTCAAAGGGACTGCCCAAGACCAAAACTGGCCGTTCTGTCTCAACGGGGGAAAACTGGGGACCCAGCTCAGCGTAGGCATCCAGCAGCCCTGCCATCTCCTCCGGACTGGGGCGACGAATGCGATGGGCAATCATGAAAGCCCCGATCTGGGCGGGGGTCGCTTCCTGGGTCAGCATCAAGCGAGTCGCCAGGGCCGCTTCTTCTCGGCTTAGGGGTTTACTAGTGTGGGTGCCGCTACCCACCTTCTTCAGCAAGTCACGGAAAACGGCGCTCATGGACGGCTAGCTCATCAAAAGTAGAAAAGGATACCGCTACAGTCTCCCACCTGCGACTCCCTCTGCCTATGGCTGGGGAAGCAGTTTTGACATAAAAATTATGCGATCAAAACATATTGAGCTGCCCCCGCGATGGTTTGGCAATGCTGCCGGGGCTCAGCCCAAAGAAGATAGCTTGGCCGTTGGGGCGTTATGGCTACTCGCTAGATAGCGGCGGGCAAGGTCGCGAAAATGTTTGATGGGGGGGATTTGGAGGCGATCATGGGTCGTGACCAGCACGACCTCGCGGCTGAGCTTGGGATGGGAAAGGCTGCGCACCGCCAGACTCTTGTCGTTTAATGCATCGGCGAGGGCCATCTGGGGCAGCAGGGCTACCGATTGTCCCTGGCGCACCATACCTCGGAAGGCATCAAGGGTATTTAACTCAACAGCAGCCCGCAGCTCTAGACCTTGCTGATTGAACTGCTCCTGCACCAGCCGCTGCATTCCGTAGCCATCCTTAAAGACGACTTGGGGGTAGCGGGCTAAGTCGGTCCAGGGAATAGATTGAAGCTGGGCCAGGGGATGGTTGGCCGCCATCAAGACTTGGATCGGCTCATCATATAGATACTCCACCGAGACCTCTGCATTACGCGTGAGAAACGGATTGTTCATCACGATGGCGATATCCACTAAGCCATCGCGTAGAACCTTGAGGGCGCGATCGCTCCCCAATGCCGTCACCCGCAACTGAGTTCGGGGATAATCCTGGCTGAACTGCTCCAAAATCGGAGGCAAGTCATGGGCACAGAGGGAAGAAATAGCTGCCACACAAAGCTCCGGCTGCTCCCCCCGCCGCAGAATATCCAAATTATCCAGCGCCTGTTGCCACTCCTGACAAATCCGCCGCGCCCGAGGCAAAAACTGCTCTCCCCCCAAGGTCAACTTTGCCTTTGCCCCCCGATGGAACAGAGGTAAATCCACCGCCGACTCCAGGGACTGAATTTGTCGACTTACCGTGGACTGGGTTACCCCACAGCGTTGGGCAGCTTGTTGAAAACTCCCCGTCTCTGCCACTGCTAAAAAAGCCTGGATTTGCTCTAACCGCATTAGTTTCTCGTCTGGCGATCGCTGACCAGACCAAAAGCATCCTGGAATCGCCAGCAATCAAACCTAGCAAAACAGCGTCCCTCAGTTCCGTCAAAATGACAACGAAACGGGAGTTTCTTAGGATTTTTCGAGATGCCTCCACAGAAACGTTCCAAGCCTCAGAATCACCAGCATCAAGATTGACGATTGACAATCGCGATAATCCCCAGACTGTTCGCTGAAAAATCCATAGGCATCGCTCAGCACTTTAGCTGAGCAGTTGTTGCTCAACGAAAGCGCTTTGTCTAACAAACTGGGCAACCTAATATTGAGTTCATTGTCAGATCTAGATGGCGCATCTCACAGCGATGTCACCTCCACTAGGCACAATGCAATCCAACCTGGGAATCGAGTTCCCATGGATTGAAGTCAGGGTTTGCAACGCTTCCAGCCGTTGAATCAAACCAGCACAATGAAAGGTCTTACCAATCAGAAGCTTACGGTCCATGTCTCCCCAAGGGAGCTCGTCGGCCAAATCCAAAGCATCATCCAATCTCAACTCAACGGGCGGATTTACCTCCGCAGCGCCCAGGAAAGCTGGCACCTCGATTTTCGAGTTGGACGTCTTGTATGGGCCAGTGGAGGGAGCCATCGCTTCCGGCGCTGGCAGCGTTCCCTCAAGCGCTTCTGCCCAGACCTTTCCCCCACAAAAGTGCAACTGCGGGAAAAGACAATCTTTGACCATTGGGAATATCTAGCCCTGACGGTCATGATCAAACGTCAACAGATCAGTCGTGAGGATGCAGTCTCCCTGGCGAAGAGCACCATACTGGAAGTGCTGTTTGATATACTGCAAAGCAGCGAGAAGATTACTGAGATCTCCCACACCACAGATCGCCAATCCCTCGTTGAAGATCCTCTAACTCTGTTTAGCAATGCAGAACTCCTCAGCGAAGCTGAGCAAAGTCTCAAGATTTGGCAAAGCCTAGGGCTCGGCAAAGTCTCCCCTAATCTGGCTCCCAGTATCCGTAATCTGGAAGGGCTCGCCCAGACCACCTCCCCAAAAACCTATAAAACCCTGTGCAGCTTACTGAAGGGGCGGCTTTCCTTCCGCGACTTGAGTGTGATCATGGGTCATGACCTTAGAACCTTGGGGCGTGGTCTGGTGGGCTATATGCGTCGGGAGCTAGTTGCCCTTAAACCCCTGCCTGATTTAGAGAGTCCCTTTGCGGGCAATGGCCAGGCCGAAGTCCCGACTAAAACCGTGGCCAATCTTCCCCTAGTCTTCTGCATTGATGACAGCCCCCAAATTTGCTACATCATGGAAGAAACCCTACGGACCGGGGGGTATCGCTGTAAGACGATTCAGGATTCTCTTTTGGCCATGCCAAGCCTGATTCGCGAAAAGCCCGCCTTGATTTTCCTGGACCTCGTTATGCCCGTGGCCAATGGCTACGAGATTTGTAGCCAGATCCGCCGCGTCGCTTCTCTGCGCAAGATTCCCGTAATCATTCTCACTGGTAATGACGGTGTGGTGGATCGCGTGCGTGCCAAGGCCTCCGGAGCCAGTGACTTCATGTCAAAGCCCGTCGATCCTGAAAGGATCATGGCCTTAGTTCGTCGTTATTTGTAAACTTCGGTTTCAACTTCGGCGGAAAAATCGCCAGGCTGGGTTGCAATGTCTTTGTAGCCCAGCCCACTAGCGCCATTCTGCGATCGCCGCCTTCATCTCTTTTGCTGCCCCAGCGGGCATGAGATCAGCAAAACGCCTGAGCCTTGCTAAGCCCCCCCCCGGATCTAAGCGGCGCAGGGCAGCCATAATGTGGAAGACTAATCCCGGTGAAGAATCGAGCAGGTAAGTGCACAGGACATCAAAGCTAGAGGCCTGGCCCAATTGACCTAAAGCCAGGGCCGCAGAACGCTTGAGATCACTGTCTCCCTGGACAAAAATAGCGGGCAATCGCACCTCCAAGGCCTGGGCCGCCAAGGCCAATGCTTGGGGCTGTCGCAACCGACCCAGCACCACCACAAGTTCCCGAGCCAGGGCTAGGGCAGTTGTCTCGTCTTGAGCCACGAGCTCAATGGAAGCATCAAGCTGACTCAGCAGCCGTTCCACGCCATCGGCAGTCTTGCTCCAACCCAGGGCTCGTACTGCTTGAAGTTGCAGGGGCAACGGCCAATAATCTCCCCCAAGAACCTGGGCCAAGCCTGCCCTAGCGAGGTCCGTATCCAAACGACCCAAAGCCACAATGGCCTGTTCCACCACCGGGGTGTGGAAATCATGGAGCATAGGCGCGATCGCCTTATCCAGCGCCACCCCAGGCAAGTGGGCCGCCCTCGCTCCCACAGCTCGCAGTGCCAAGCGGCGTACATCTCCGTCAGGATCCTGTAAAGCCGCCAGCAACACCGGAGCAATGCGAAGATCCGCAAAGCCGCCCAAAGCATCAATGGTAGCCCCTCGGACCGCAGCATTGTCATCCCCCACAACCTTGAGGAGTAAATCCACAACCTCAGCGGAATCAATTTGAGATAGAACCTGGACCACCAGTAAACAAGTTTCGGGCTGGCGCAGCAACTGAGCCAACCTTGGCAAGGCAGAAGCGCCTCGGTTTGCGAGGGCCAAGGCCGCCACACTTTGCATTTCGGTCGTGGTCGCTGATTGGAGAATCTCAGCGAGGGTTTCCACGGCATCGGGATGATCGATCTCTCCCAGCAGACGCGCAATAAACCAGAGCAACTCTTCATCGTCCTGGGCATGGGGCAAGAGTGCTAAGAGAGGACCCAGAACCCCCAGGGGATGATGTTTGAGCATCTTAGAAATTTCCCAGCGGGTTTGAAAATCGCCATGGATGAGTTGCTCTAACCACTCCTGTAGCTGAAGCGATTCCTGAGGCGGGAGAGCGAGTTCAGGACTGAGTCGATGAGTTGAATGGGGAGTCGTTGGCGGTGACCCAGGAAGACTGCTGTGTAACGGTTCAGAATCCAGATCGAGTCCAGCTGATTCACTTCGCTGATTCGAAAATCCCATGGCCTCTATCTGGTAAAAAGCTCCATCACCCTAGCCTATTTCCTCATGTGTGCCGGGCTCCCGAATTCTCTGCAAGTCTAGATAAAAAAATGACAAACCCCTTTGTAGGAGAGGGGTTTAGCTCTATTTTTCATCTCAGTAATCAAATAAAATCCAGTCGATTTAAGAATAATCAGAATGCATTTAACGAATTGATGATTGCATTTGGTATTACCAGCTACTAAAGCTCCCACTCCAGTTTTTTAGAGTGAGATCAAGTTCGAGGTCGTCTCGCTGTAGATATTTCTTCCGAAATACATGGCAACGACTCAGTGGCTTCTAGGGCAGTTTCTCACTGAGCCTAGGGAGCCTAACATCAAGTACAGTGCTAGCGCTCATTGGCGTGACACCATCACGAGATGGTTTGCTCAGCCTATGCCCTGCGTCATGGCTCAGATTTTCATTCAAGGTTGGATATGGTCAGCCAAGCTCCCAAACTCAATCGCTTCGAGAAATACAAAGCCGAGAAAGACGGCCTCGAAGTGAAGCATCAACTCGCTCACTTCGCCCAGATCGGTTGGGAAGGCATTGATGGCGATGATCGCAATCGACTCAAGTGGCTCGGCATCTTCTTTCGCCCGGTGACACCTGGCAAATTCATGCTGCGCCTGCGCTTGCCCAACGGCACCATGAACGCCGACCAAATGCGAAGCCTGGCTGAAATGGTCCAGCGCTATGGCGAGGATGGCAGTGCCGACATCACCACCCGCCAAAATTTACAGTTGCGCGGTGTCCGCATTGAGGATATTCCCAGCATTTTCAAGCGCCTCGAAGAGCTGGGCTTGACCTCCATGCAGTCTGGCATGGACAACGTGCGCAATATCACCGGCTCCCCCGTTGCGGGGATTGATGCTGATGAAATGTTCGACACCCGTGAGCTGATCCAGCAGGTGCAGGACATGATCACCAACAGCGGTGAGGGCAACAAGGAATTCACTAACCTGCCGCGCAAATTCAACATTGCCATTGAGGGCGGTCGTGATAACTCCATCCATGCGGAGATCAACGACATTGCCTTTGTCCCGGCCTATAAAGCGGGTGCCTTTGGCTTCAACGTGGTGGTGGGTGGCTTCTTTTCCGCCACTCGCTGTGAAGCAGCCATTCCACTCAATGCTTGGGTCACCCCCGACCAAGCCGTGGTTGAGCTTTGCCGCGCCATCCTCGAAGTCTTCCGAGATAACGGCTCTCGCAAGGTGCGCCAGAAGTCTCGCCTGATGTGGCTGATTGATGAATGGGGGCTGGAGAAATTCCGCAGTGAGCTGGAAACCAAGCTGGGTCATTCCCTCCAGCCTGCTGCCGAGAAGGATGAGATGGAGTGGGATAAACGCACCCACATTGGTATCCATGCCCAAAAGCAGTCTGGGCTGCATTACGCCGGTATGGTGGTACCTGCGGGCCGCTTCCAGGCCGATGAAATGTTTGAGTTGGCTCGCCTGGCAGAAGTTTACGGCGACGGTGACATCCGCTTAACGGTGGAGCAAAATGCCATCATTGCCAATATTCCGGATTCTCGTCTAGAGGCGTTCCAGCAGGAGTCCTTGCTCGATCGCTTCCCTCTGGTGGCCTCTCCCTTGGTGGGGTCGGTGGTGTCTTGTACCGGAGCGCAGTTCTGTAAATTTGCCATTGTGGAGACCAAGCAGCGGGCGATCGCCGTTGCTCGCGAGCTAGAAGCAGAGATGGACATTCCCCAATCGGTGCGCATGCATTGGACGGGCTGCCCCAATTCCTGTGGCCAACCTCAAGTGGCTGAGATTGGCTTTATGGGCACCAAGACTCGCAAGAACGGTAAGTCCGTAGAAGCGGTGGATATTTTCATGGGCGGTCGCGTGGGCAAAGATGCTCACCTGGGCGAAAAGGTGATGAAGGCGATTCCCTGTGAAGACCTAAAGCCCGTGTTGCGCCAGTTGTTGGTGGAACAGTTTAACGCCAAGCTTAAGGAGGGCGTGGTGATTGATGAGGGTCCCAGCGAAACAGAGGAAGCCACGGTAGGGGAAAAGGTGAAGGTGAGCTTCAACCAAACCGTCCAGGCGGATAGCTCCAAGTCTCTGCTGGAAATTGCTGAGGAAGCGGGCGTTGCCATTGAGAGTAGCTGCAAGTCTGGGAGCTGCGGCACTTGCAAGCATAAGCTCGCTAAAGGCGAGGTTACCTATGATGGCGATCCCGATGCCCTCAGTGAAGATGAAAAGAAGCAAGGCTATGTGCTGACCTGTATTGCTTATCCCAAAGGCGAAGTGGCACTGGCGCTTTAGTCACTCGAAATCCGTGTCCCGGTGGCATGGCTGCGATCGCGCTCAAGCACAGGCCTCTAAATGAGAGAGGGCTAACAGACACGATCCCCCCATGGAACTCAGGAATTCCATGGGGGGATCGCCGTATTATGCTTCGCCCTGTTGACTAACTTAACCTGAATTCGACAAGAGGCAATACATCCTCTCCCCTAACCCCTCTCCTAAAGGAGCGGGGAAAAGCAAAGCCTGAAAGCTTAACTTTTGCGTTCGGTTCCCTTGCTCCTTTAGGAGTAAGGGCTAGGGAAAGAGGTG
>CALIGI010000016.1 GCA_938021205.1 uncultured Pseudanabaenaceae cyanobacterium | reverse complement strand
TGAAACGCCTTCACCAACGGATAGGCAATAAACCCAATCGATAGCCCCTCTGCAATGGAAAAGAAGCAGTTCAAGCTACTGTTCGCACTACGCTTCAAGCTCAACCCGCTTATACAGCGCTGCCAACGAAATCTCCAACGGAACTGTCTCAAACTTCACCTCCCCATCCTCCTCGTCATACTCTGCAAAAGACCACCGCTTCCGCCCCGTCTTCGCATAATGCTCCACATGCACCCGCGTCTGGTCTAACAACAAATATTCCTCAAAACTCGGCAACGTTCGATAAGCCGCAAACTTCCCCTCCCGGTCATAACTTCCAGTCGAACTCGACAACACCTCCACAATCACCCGAGGATTCAAAACCGTATCCTTCCGCCCCTCGTAATACTCCACCCCATCCGCAATCACCATCACATCGGGATAGGTATAAATCCGCCGCTCCGGAATCCACAACCGCACATCCCCAATAAACGCCTCATAAGCCTCATCCAGCTCATAATTCATCACCGAGCAAAGATTTCGAGCCAAGCGATTATGGTTCGTCGTGCCACCAGCCATAGGGACAATCAACCCATCAAGATATTCACTGCGAAACTCCGCCTCCTCTTCCAGAGCCAGATATTCATCAGGAGTGTAAAAGTGCCGTTCAGTCGCCTGCATAATTCAGCGGCCCGAATGTGATCCTGCTCTTAGTGTATCGGCTCCCGCCTCAGCCGTAGCGCCACAGCGCAACCCCATGTCCCCAAAGCATCGCTTTGCATGTCATGTCTTCTGTTGAGGAGATCACGCCTGTCCAAACTGCACCGTCATAAACACAAACCTCGCCACAAACACCCCAGCAATAATCCAAGTCGCCAGCGGCACCTCCCGCCCCTTCCCCTGAAACGCCTTCACCAACGGACAGGCAATAAACCCAATCGATAGCCCCTCAGCGATCCAGTCGTTAGCAAGATCGCAGTAGCATCAGCAAAAGCCATCCGAGCTCAGCTCACGCTTGAACTGCATCGCTGAGAGCCGCCTGAATAACATCCTCATCCACACCGTGACGCTTCAGATTTTCAATCAAGGCGACAACAGTATCATTCTCAAGACGTTCCATATCGACTCTAAGACCTTGACCAATATAGCTACGCGCCAATGGTTGATAACCTGAAAAACCTAGCGCTGGTGCAATATGCTTCAGATCTTCGATCACATCCTCAGGCATGCGGATCGTAATTGTAGTCATGGGTCGGTCGCGCTTAAGCCGCTTTTTGAGAGATTCAGCTTTCATCAAATTGACGTTCCTGACGAGTGGCCTTTCGAGCCGAGATGATGCGAATATTGTCGTCTTCTCATTCAACGTATACAACGTAGAAGTAGATTCAGATTTAGCTCTTATCAAACTGCCTAAGAAAGGCTGATTGCTCTTTCACTTTTCTATAATCATTCGAAGTGAGCTTGTACCACGCGAACCAAGTTCCACACATCAACAGAGTGCAAAGCAGGCTCCCCCAGAAGGAAGCTCTGATTTTTAGAGAGAGTCTGGGAAGCTGAGTCCAAATAAAGAGATTAAGAGTCAGTAGTATTAAAGCTGAATTCAATGCCCATCCACGACATATCCTAATCCGACTGCGCCCATATTCTAATAAATCTACCAGTCGGCTTTCTTTAAGATATAGGGTGCGTCTATCTTCGTAGTACTCATCTTTCTCTCTGTAATAGCGGCAAAATATTTTTCTTGACCATATTCGTTCAAAGATGACATCAGCGATCCGGTCAACCACAATACCGACGACATATGTGATGGAAAGGAACGGGATTAGAGTAGTTAAGGATGAAAGTTGGTCAAGATTCACACGAGCAAAGCCAAAAATACTAATTACAAGTAAATATATCCAGATGATTGCCCCCGTTCCAACGACAATCAACTCAACGAAAAATTCTGTTGTACTCATTACTCACAATACTCCGGACAGTTTTTGATCCGCAACGACAGAATGAGGGTTTCAGGCTCCTACAAGGCACGACTAGGCAACGAAGAATCAAGGGTTTCAGGCTCTGACTTTAAAACTGTCCGAACTGTTGTACTCAGAGAAATCTCTATTTGAATTCAATCACCTTAAGTTAGCTTGCCTGCCCAAACTGCACCGTCATAAACACAAACCTTGCCACAAACACCCCAGCAATAATCCAAGTCGCCAACGGCACCTCCCGCCCCTTCCCCTGAAACGCCTTCACCAACGGATAGGCAATAAACCCAATCGATAGCCCCTCCGCAATGGAATAAGTCAGCGGAATCATAAACAACACCAAAAACGCCGGAATCGCCTCCGCCATATCCTGCCATCGAATCGACAACACATTACTCATCATCATCACCCCCACCAGCACCAATGCCGGAGCCGTGGCATAGGCCGGAATCGCCTGAAACACCGGAATAAAGAACACCGACAGCAACAGCAACAGCCCACAAACCACCGCCGTAAAGCCTGTCCGTCCTCCCTCCGCAATGCCCGCCGCCGACTCCACAAACGTCGTCACCGAAGAAGTGCCAAACACAGCCCCCGCCGTAGTTGCCACAGCATCCGAGAGCAACGCCCTATTCGCCCGAGGCAACTCCCCATCCTCACCGATGTAGCCCGCGCGCTTGCCCACCCCCGCCAACGTCCCGATGGTGTCGAACAGATCCACAAACAGAAAGACAAACAGCGCCGTAATGAAATTGACGAGAGTGCTGCCATTCAGCCCCGCCAATCCCGCCACGCCTTGACCAAAGAGATTGCTGGGCCAGGCCGGAATTTGGGCAAAGCCTGTGGGAGCCGGGCTAATGCCCAGAATCCAGCCGAGGATCGCCGTGGCCAATATGCCCCAGAGCAATGCCCCCTTGGTTTTGCGCACCAGGAAGGCAGCGGTGATGATTAGGCCCGCGATCGCCATCAGCGCAGTCGGCTGCAACAAACTGCCAAATGCCGTCTTCGTTACCGGATTCGCCACAATCAGCCCCGCCCCGCCCGTCGCCGGATCCCCCGACAGACCAATGTAGGCAATAAACAAACCAATACCCGCCCCCGTGGCACTCTTCAGCCCATCGGGAATCGCCTTAATAATTTGCCGCCGCACATCCGTCAGGGTCAAGGCAATGAAAATCAGCCCCTCCACAAACACGCAGCCCAGGGCCAGCCGCCAATCAATCCCCAAGCCCAACACCACGGAATAGGTGAAAAAGGCATTGATGCCCATGCCCGGCGCGAGGCAAAAGGGATAGTTCGCCACCAGGGCCATGGTCAGCGTACCAATCGCTCCCGAAATTGCCGTCGCCACCATCAGCTCCGGGAACAGATCCCCCGCTTCATTCAGGAAAATTGCATCTCCCAAAATAATCGGATTCACCACCAGGATGTAGGCCATCGTCATAAAGGTCGTCAGCCCCGCCAACACCTCCGTACGCAGGTCCGTGCCATGGCGAGCAAAGCCGAAGAAGCGGGCGATCGCATTGTCATCCACAGGGGGCATCGGTGGAT
>CALIGI010000015.1 GCA_938021205.1 uncultured Pseudanabaenaceae cyanobacterium | reverse complement strand
GCATGGGCATGGCCCTGGGAGCCGTAGCCAACAATGGCAACGGTCTTGCCATTGAGTAGATCGAGGTTGGCATCGTTGTCGTAGAACATCTGGGCCATGGTGGGCGCTTCTCCTTCGCAAATCGAATCGGTAACGGACAGTGGATTCGCAGACAGCTTGTCTCGTGAGTTAGACAGACTTACTGCAATTTTTTGTGGAAAATTTAGGGGCGATCGCGTTTGAGCCCAGCTCCTGAAACCAGCATTAAATCGATCCGCAAGGCCCTAACTATCATGAGCCCCAGGGCCTTACAGCTAGTCAAGGCAGTCAATACTCAAACCCAACGCGAGTAAATTCACCGACAGACTTCGAATCTTAACAAGCCTTGTGCACCGGGAGAAAGATTAGTATCGAAGCGTACCCTTTCAAATCTCTGTCTAGGGCGAGAGGTGATGGCGAATCAAACGTCTTGAAAATCGCTCCTCGATCCAGTCTTCACAAACCTTCTTTCGTTTTTCAGACAGCCATACCATGCTCGAATTGCACTGCCACACCACCTGCTCCGATGGAACCCTGACGCCGACAGAGCTCGTGGAAGCAGCGATTGATTCAGGCCTCAGCGCCCTAGCCATTACAGACCATGACACCCTGGCAGGCTGGGACGAGGCTCGATCGGCAGCGGCGGGAACAGGACTGGAGATTGTGCCGGGATTAGAACTCAGCACCACAGAGAAGGGGCGATCGCTCCACATCCTTGGCTTCTACCCCACCCCAGCCCTCCTGCAACCGACCTTGGATCGCCTCCAGGCAGACCGCCACCATCGCGCCACTGCAATGGCCGAGAAGCTGGCAGCCATGGGCTATCCCATCACCCTGCCCCATCTTCCGTCCAACAGTGCCCCAGGTCGCCCCCACATCGCCCGCGCCCTCGTGGCCGCTGGTCACTGTGTCTCTGTCGAGAAAGCCTTCAAGAAATGGCTCAAGGACGGCGGCCTCGCCTACGTCTCCTACAACAGCCTCAGCGTAGAACAAGGCATCGCAGTATTGCGAGAAGCAGGAGCAGTGCCCATCTGGGCACACCCCTTCCTATTCAAGGCTGCTCCCCCCGCAGATCTACTACCAAAGCTCATCGAGGCAGGCCTAATGGGCCTAGAGGTCTATCACCCCAGCCACTCACCCAAACAGGTCCAGACCCTGCTGGGCTACTGCGAGACCTACGGCCTCCTCGTCAGCGGCGGCAGTGACTACCACGGTCCCTATCCCAACGAAAGTCCCCACAGCCAGCCCCAATTAAATCGCTTCAAGATTTCGGCGGATCTATTGCCCCCAATCAAAACGGCGGCGGCTCAGCTCAAAACCCAGCTCAAAACCCAGTAATACCCAATCCGATTTAGTCCCCCCGATTCCAATCAGTTGAATCCTCTGCAAACGGCTGTGCGCCCGCAGAGGATTCAGGAGACAGTCATTAGGATTTGGTCTGACAACAAAAAATCCCTTGGGCAATCATTAATGATTGCCCAAGGGATTTTCAAATCTGCCACCAGCAATTACAAACGATTAAGCGGTCACAGAGCCAGAATGCACCAAGCCCTTGGGCACATCCAAGGTGAGAACCGAGCCATCGCGAATCGCTTTGGTTGCTCCCTCAACGCCCACAATCACCGGAATACCTAGCTGTAGGCCGATCACCGCAGCATGACTCGTAAGACTTTCAGTTTCTGTAACAATGCCCCGCGCATGGTGAATACAATCCATCAGGCTGGCATCGGTTTGGGGAGCAACGAGAATATCCCCAGGATTGAAGTGATTGGGACTATTTAGCCCCTGAGCAACACGGGCAATACCCGTAACACGACCTTGACCCACACCCACGCCTTGACCCAGCACGGCACTAACCAGCTCCACCTTGATCAGATCCGTCGACCCAGAAACACCTTTCAGCGTTCCAGCAGTGGTGACCACCATGTCACCGCCGTCGAGCAATCCTTTCTCCTGAGCAACACCGATCGCCGCTTGAAAAGTCTCAGTCGTAGAAGGCAAGTCCAAAACTAACAGCGGACGCACCCCCCAAACCATCTGCAAACGGCGGGAGACATCCACATGGGGAGTAACCGCCAAAATAGGCGTCACAGGACGGAATTTAGAGACATTACGCGCCGTCGCACCAGACTGGGTCAAGGTCATGATGGCCTTAGCATTGAGCTGCTGAGCAATACGACCCACTGCCTCGCTGATGGCATTGGGAATCGCATCATCATGGCCCAGGTTCTTAGGCGTTGCCGGAATCTTATGCTCCATCTCAATACGTTCGGCCACCCGCGCCATGGTTGCCACCGCTTCCACCGGATAGTCACCCACAGCCGTCTCGTTAGAAAGCATCACTGCATCGGTGCCATCCAGGATGGCATTGGCAACGTCAGAGATTTCAGCGCGAGTCGGGCGGGGGCAATGAACCATGCTATCCAACATCTGGGTCGCAGTGATCACCGGCAAACCAAAGCTATTAGCCAAGGAAATCAAACGCTTCTGCAAGAGAGGCACTTCCTCAGCGGGCATTTCCACACCCAGGTCACCACGGGCCACCATGACGCCATCGGAGAGCGCTAGGATGCCTTCAATTTGCTCGATCGCCTCATGTTTCTCAATCTTGACGATCACCGGCACTTGCTTACCAGCACCAGCAATGAGCTCCTTGATCTCGCGCACATCCTCGGGATTGCGAACAAAGCTCAAGGCCACCCAGTCCACACCCTGGTCTAACCCAAAGACCAAATCTTCACGGTCCTTGTCGGTCAGAGCTTTGACCGATAGATAAACACCTGGGAAATTTACGCCCTTATTATTGGATAGGACGCCACCAACAACAACCACGCAATGGAGTTCTTGGGCTTCCTTATCAATCCTGTCAACCCGCATTTCCACCTTGCCATCGTCTAGCAAGATGGTTGAACCTTCGGGAACCTCATTCGCCAGCTTGTCATAGGAGACATAGCTGCGAGTCTGAGTACCAGGCATTTTCTGGCTCGTTAAAACGAAAGAATCACCGGGTTTAACGGTAATTTTTTCATTCTCAAAACGACCTAAACGAATCTTCGGCCCCTGCAAATCCTGCAAGATTGCCACAGGCTGGTTAAGCTCAAAGGAAATCTGACGAATGAGGCGAATGCTTCGCTGGTGATCGTCATGGGTACCGTGGGAGAAATTCAGCCGAAGCGTGGTTGCCCCCGCCTCAATTAATGGCTTGAGTACCTCGGGGCGACTGGTCGCTGGACCGATGGTGGCCACAATTTTGGTACGGCGTTGGGAAGTGGTGGACTGCATAGACCGGGCAAGCTTTCGGCTAGAGAGCGAACAGATTCAATTAGAATTGAGGCTATCACGCGGAGCAGACCCATGGCTGAGGAGTATTCCCATTCGAGGAATACAACGCAGTTACATCCCTCTAGCGAACTCGCTTCTCCATCCTGCTCAGTCCGCCTGATGATGTCATTCTCTCTCCTGACCTCTATCTTTAAGATTAGAGAGCAGGAAATTGTTGCATTTAAGGAGTGCGATCGCGATCCCCCATCTGTCATAACCCACTTCTAAATTCAATCAAAAACCCCGCCGCAAGCGGACGGGGTATGCCAAAGGAAGCTGTTCCTAAATCCAAGAGTCAGTTCGCAGAAGAATCTGCTCCTATCTCTTAGATTTAGCTTGCAGAACTTGATATCAGCGCCGCAAGCGGCGGGGAATCAGACCCGTACTAGATTGAAGCCTTCTCCCGAGCAACAGCTTTAGTATCCTGGTTAAGTTACCGCTCGCTTAGGGCTCACGCATCTCTACACCTACGCCATTTAATGGGTCCAAGCGAACTATGCCTGCTGGAATCGATCGCCTCTTCGCAAATCTCAGCCAAACCATCATCGGCAAAGAAGATGCGATTGAATTGGTACTCGTCGCCCTCATTGGCGGAGGTCATGCACTCCTCGAAGATGTCCCTGGCGTCGGCAAAACCCTCCTAGCCAAATCCCTCGCCCGGTCCATTGAGGGCAAATTCCAACGTATTCAATGCACTCCGGATTTACTGCCCAGCGACATCACTGGCAGCAATATTTGGATGCCCAACAGCGGTGAATTCGATTTTTTGCCCGGCCCAGTCTTCACCAATGTGCTCCTGGCTGATGAGGTAAACCGCGCCACGCCACGCACCCAAGCCGCCCTACTCGAAGTAATGGAAGAACAACAGGTGACCTTGGATGGAAAATCCCGCCCCGTCCCGCACCCATTTTTCACTATCGCCACCCAAAACCCCGTGGAGTACCAAGGCACCTTCCCACTCCCCGAAGCACAGATGGATCGCTTCATGCTGTCCCTGTCCCTCGGCTATCCCTCCGCAGAGGATGAATTGCGAATGCTCCAAGGCTTGCAATCCAAGACAGCTGTTGACGACTTACAGTCCTGCCTTTCCCTAGAAGAGCTTCAATCCCTGCAAGCACAATGCTGCCAAGTCCGCGTGGAAGATTCACTCCAGCGCTATCTCCTGGAGCTGGTGCGCCAAAGCCGTGAGGACGATGAAGTCACCCTGGGCGTCAGTCCCCGGGGAGCCGTATCCCTTCATCGAGCAGCCCAAGCTTTAGCCCTGATCAAGGGGAGAGATTTCGTCATTCCCGATGACATTAAGCGCCTTGCTCCCCATGTCATGGCCCACCGCATCATTCCCGCTGCAGGCCAACCAGCTAAAGCGATTGTGGAACGGCTACTCTCAGCCGTTCCCGTCGCCATCGCGGCAATCTAAAAATTTCAGTAGAATTCGACGATCCACGGCCTCACCAGATAGGTCATAGTCCATTACAACTTCGGCAATAGAGACCTTTTTAACTAGCTGTTCTAAAACCATAAAAAGCCGTCTTCTAGAACACGACAATTAATGTTCTAGAAGACGGCTTTTTCAGTCACTCTTACGACCTCTCACGACCCTTACTTAACAAGGCAGAATTGAAAAGGTAACAGAGGGCATTTTTGCTCTTTTATTGTCCGTCAACTGAAGCAACGGTCAACCAGTCTCTCCCTAAACCAGTGAGATGCCAGCACGAGCAGGACCATGGCAACAGCTTAATCACAAGCCCCGAGCCATGGCACCTCAAAACACAGCTAGCAACCAGGATTAGAGCTTTCAGAGACCATGGAGAAGCAATACTCCAGGAAATCAACGCGATAGTTCTGAGCAAACGCACGGGGATTAATCACCAGCTTTTGCTCATGATCAAACAAACGCTGGCTGAGATATTGCCACAGCGGGAAGGAAGTGGTGAATTGCGCAAATTGTTGGGTGTAACTTTCCATGGGTGCAGGACCGTGAGTCGCAGGGGTTAAACATTGAAGCAAATGGTTTGGCCAATCGATAACTTTGTCTACGCTGAGCCTGCTATAGGCTAAGCGCGAAAAGCAGAAGAACTCGCTGCTGGGGGATGGAGTTCAATGTCCGGTGACTCCCATTGGAGTCGGCAGGTGAAAACTTAGGTTTGATGCACTACTTTCAAGATGCCCAGGACTCAACAATGACTGGCTAGGAAAAACTACGGAATTTGCTCAGCCAAGTTGACTCAAGAAGACTCTTCGAAAAAAGGAAAACCTATTCTGGGGAAGGTTTTCCAGCGATCTCAACATTATCTTCTTCGAACAAATCCCTGATGCTTCACGACGACCACTGCAACCACTTGAGCTTGCATTTCAAGCAACGAGTTGTATGACCATATGCTGGCACAACACTATCGAACTCAGGTCACACCAGATGTAAGAAGGTCTTGATCAAGACAACGAAAGCCCGCTCCAATCTGTTGTGGAGCGGGCTTTCATTCCCAACCTTCAATTGACTCTAGCGGGCTGTGTCATCGACGGCCCAGCCTAGGCTCTCTAACGGAGCAATTCCTTGTCATCAAGGGGAGCATCCGTGGTGCCTTTGGCATTGGCAGCGGGCCCCTCAGCGGTATCAGCCAAAGGAATACCACCTTCAGTCTGGGCAAGATCTTGTCGAGCATCAAAGCTATTGGGCTGCTCTGGGACCGTCACCGCAGGGGGCGTGATTGCCACTGATTCTTCGGCCTGCAGGAACCATTTGCCATCGGGAGTAAAGCTCACTACGCCATCGCTGGGCGTCTGCTTACTTTTTTGCCACTGGGACTCTAGAGCCCGCTCGTCTCCCGTGGGTGGCATGGAGACGGTAAAGCGCACCTCGTTATCGGGGGTGAAGCTGCGATCGCTCTGGGGTAGCTGCATCTGCCAAGACTCAGCCGACTCGCCACCGTTGTTCTCCCACAGCTGTAGCTCCACCGCCCAGCCACCATCACTCACCAGAACGCGATCGCGATCCAAAATGGCATAGTGCTCTTCTTGACTATCCTCTGGCAAAGTCTGACCAGTGGGAATCAGCACACGCACGGCTTGAACCATCAGCTCCGTTTCCTCGGGTAGATCCGTTGTTCCGGACAGCTCATAGACGCCGGGGCGATCACCGGACTCCACCGTCAATAAGAGCTTATTAACATCCCGGGAAAGGGAAGTCTCACCACAGGCAGATAGCCCCGCAGACAGCGCTGTCGCGAGACCTATCAGTATTGCAAGGCGCAAAGAACGACGGTCAGCTTGCCGAGAGATTTTCCAACCGGCGCGATATAACTTCACGAGAGGGGAAATATAGGACATCGATACCTTTATGACGAATAGGGGTTTGGCAAGCTATCTTTATTCTCTGATCAGTTGGCAATTCCAATCTGATCGGCTAACCTAAGTATTGGCTTTGTCTACTAGGATACATCCACTTGCTGTGTGATGTCCGTAGGTGTGAGCCATCAATGTCATATTGATGTGTTTCAACCGTGCTAGGTCAGGGGTCTACAACGGCATATTTTCTTGAGTGGTGTGACTGGCATGGCTAGTGATCTGTTTCGTTTGCGTACGATGCTCACTCCAGCATCATCTAAGTTTCGCCGAGCCTGTTCTACAGGTTCTGCTTCCTTAGCGTTGGCTGTCAGCCTCAACCCGTTTCACGCGCTTCCCAGCCTGGCAAAAGCGTTTCCTCAGTCTCTCAAAGTAGAGGCGGCCAATGAGCTAGTTGAAAAGAGTCAACTAAAGAGCAAAGTATCTGCTAAGACCTCGGAAATTGACGCGCTCACATCGGTCTCCGGTTGGGATAACATTGCTCCACCTCAACTGGCAGCACCTGCGCAGTTCCTAGCTTGGGCTACGAAAGGTTCCATTAGCGACACCTTCACCAGCAGGGTGAGCGACGCCTCAAGAGATGAAGCCCCCCAGTCCGGAATCAGCGACAGCAAATCTGAAAGCCAAGTTGCTATCGCCAGCATTAACAATAACCGTCACCGCTCTGTCCAGGAAGTTGCTGCCGAGAAAGCAGCGAAAACCAACAATCAAAGCAAGCAAGCTGGTCAGAACAACAGCGCTGCTACAAAGCAACGACAGCCCCTCGCTTCCAGTGAGCCTACAGGTCCAGCAAGAAGCTTAAAAGTGGACCTCGCTCAGCCCTCCACCCAGAATCCAGCAGAGGAGCTCGCTGTCTCAAGTGTTCCTCTCACAGCGATTACACCCAGCAAAAGCACTCGGAAGGCAAACCCTTCAGTCAATTTGACCTCCGGGGTGCCCGTGCCTTCAGCACTCGCCCTCAAAACTGCCCCTCAGTCACCCCTCATCGCAGCCTCCCCCCGCGAGCTCCTAGACCTCGCGGTAGTGTCCCCTAAAGCTGAAACCCTTAACGACGTTCGCAATCGTCTCGCCCCTGGTCTTCAGACCTTACCAACGCCTCCTCAGCTCGCCCCCATCCAGTCCGGCAAAGCACTGGAGAACTTAGTGCCTGTCTCCGAATTTGGCGGTGCTTTAGGAAATTCGGCGTCTAGCTACACCTACCCCACCCCTGGCTACTATGTCGCCCAGGCCTATCCTCCGGCTGGCTATTACCCTCAACCGAGCTATCCCCAAGGTGCTTCTCCCCAAGCGGGCTATCCTCAACAGGCCTATCCTCAACAGGCCTATCCTCAGCCCGTAGCTTATCCCCAGGCCTATCCTCAACCGGGCTATTACTATTATCCCCAGCCAGTCCAACCGGGCTATGTGCCTGCGCCCCAAGCCTACGCACCTTACCCTCAAGCTCCCTATTATCCCCAGGCGGCTTACCCTCAGCCCGGCTACCCCCAAGCCCAAGCGGCTTATCCCCAGCAAGCTTACATCGCCCAACCTTACCCCCAATACCCCCAGCCCTATCAAGTTCAGCCCTACGCGCACCCAGGTTACGCAGCGGGTTACCCCCAGCAGGCTTCTCCTGCCCAGAATTATCCCGCTCAAAACTACGCTGTCCAGCCCTATCCCCAACCAGGTTATGGCTACCCCCGTCCTGGCGTAACAACGGCAGTTCAGCTTCCCCCTCTACCCTCTCCGGGAAGTGCTGCGCCTAGAAGCCAAGTCCCCTATCCCCCTAGCCAATACAATGCCGCTGTCTACAACAACGGCAACTATTCCCCAGGCTATGCCCAGGGAAATCCCGCCCCCGCAAACTACGGCCAGCCCTATGCCAATAGTGGTTATGGTCAGCCAAACTCGATTGGCGGTCGCTCAGAGCTGCCACCCCCACCTAGTCTCTCCGTAGGCGATACAGCCTTCGCCCTTCCGGCACCGCCCCAAGGTCTTTCCAATGCGACCTCAGCAGTGGTTCCCCCCCACGCACTATCGGAGATAAACCTCAACCGTCTACCTGAGATTCCCCCTAACCCATCTCCTTTAGAAGTTCCTAACCAGGCTCCCGTCGCAGCCGACAGTCTGCCTACGGGAATAGGCGGCCCCCTGGATTTTGAAGCACCGACCCTGGAACTGCCACCGCCGCCCCTCCAGCCCCGTCAGGAAGTTAACCTGCCTGTGGGACAGCCTTCCCCAACCTTCCGCAGTACAGCACTGGGCCAACCTGATTCACGGCTCCAAGCTGTCTTTCTCAGTCAGGGTAGCGATTCTGCTGCTCGAGCTCGCCTCAGCGGCTCCTATCCCCTAACGCCCAATATTCTGTTTGGAGCATCTTTGGATGTGGCTAGCGGCGAAGGCTTCACCGACACAACAAATGGCTTTAGTGTCAACGAAGCCTTTGCGTCAACCTCTCTAGCCCAGTTGCCCAACCTGCGGATTGTAGCGGGCCAGATGGATTTGACCTCCTACTTCGACCGCAACAGCTTTTCCAAGGACTCCGCTACTCACTTCTTTAATCCGGTTTTCCAAACTAACCCGGCCTTGAGTGCAGTGGGCTTGGGCTCTCGCCCCGGGGTTTTGGCCAATTGGAGCGCCACGGATAATTTAGACCTGAAGGTCGCGGCTTACTCCTCATCCGGCGAGATTGGTGAATTTGCCCTGGATGGTTTTGCTGGGGAAGTAGGTTTCCGCCAAGGCAATGCCATCGTAAGAGCCACCTACGCCTCTGGGCGTGACGATGGCAGCCGCGACAGCTTCCAAGAGATCTTCAACATCAGCCGGGGTAATGGCAGAAGCGGTGTGCAAAAGGGCGATCGCGAGGAAGCTTACGGCATCAACGGTGAAGTCTTTCTGCCGAACCTGAATGCGGGGATTTTCGGTCGTTACGGCCGCTACGAGAACCGTGACCTAGGCGAAAGTGGCGATAGCTACAGCCTCGGTCTCAGCTTCCTGGATGTCTTCAGCGACGAGGATCGCCTAGGCCTAGCCTTTGGTCGCAATATCTCCAACGACGACTTGCGCCGTCGTTTTAACGAAGACACTCCCAATGTTCTGGAACTGTTCTACGACTTCCGCTTCCTGCCCAACCTGCGTATGGGTTTCACCATTCAGGAACGAGACAGCTTTTCGGAGCTGGCAGCCGGTTTTCGTCTCAAAGCAGAATTTGATACCCTGCCTGCGGGTAACCTAAGCGAGGTTCGCTAAAGTCACGAAATTCCATTGGCTTTGACCTAATCCATTGTTCAAAGCCCAGAAACTCTGGGCTTTGAACAATGGATTAGCTGGAAAAAGTGTCAGAGGAATGGCGAGGACATCCGAACAAAACCTGCCGTTGCGCGTCAACGATTTTGTTGAGCCATAGGTTCTCGGATGCAGCCCTAATCAGCCAGAGCAAAGCATTGGCATTGTCCAATGTTTTCCCTGGATCTTCAGTGATTGTCAAAGTCTCAATATCACTCACCCGCGCTCAGACCAAAACGTCTGGTCCACCACAAACCTTGTCAGGGTTGAGCGCTGCTACTCTTGTATCCCTTTTTTATTGCATTGGATTTGCCCATGGCTCCTCGTTCTTGGACAACGCGGCTGATTTATAGCCTTGGCTTAGGATTGATGCTCAGCAGTGGTCCGGCAGTCATTTCTCTGGAAACAGCCGCTGTACAGGCCCAGCAGGCCGTGCCTCGTCTGGTACGCCAGGGCTATTCTCGCCTGGGCGACAACCAGGTAGACGCAGCTGTAGATATTTTTGAGCGGGCAGTCAAGCAATACCCCAACCTGGTGGAAGCAAAGCTGGGATTGGCGATCGCTTACCGTCGACTGGGCCGTGACCAAGAGGCCTGGAACATCTATCAAGCAGTACTCGACGAGGACCCCGACAACCGCCTCGCCCTCAAGACCGTGGGTCTGCTAGGCGGTTTTCGTCCCGAATGGCAAGTCTCCGGCATCGAAGCCCTAGACCGCTTCCTCAGCCTAGAGCCCGGCGATGTGGATGCCCGAGCCCAGCGCGCTCTGCTCTATGGATACCAGGGTCGTTTCCAGGAATCCTTAGCGGACTACGAGGTTGTCCTTCAGCAAAATCCATCGGCTGACGTTCTCCTAGGTAGCGCTCAAATCTATACCTACAGCGGCGACTTCGTTCGCGGCTTGGAGCTATTCAACCGTTACCAAAGCGGCGGCGGGACAATTCAGGGCAATGCCCTAATTGCCTACGCCCGAGCCCTGCGAGGCAGTGGCAATCCCATCCAAGCCGCCCAAATCCTAGAAGGGCAACTGGGGGGTCCCCTCAATGACCAGGGCATACAAATCCGCTCTGAGCTGGCCCAGGCATATCTAGATGCAGGCCGCCCTGTAGAAGCCATGACCGTCTTGGAGCCCCTGCGCAACATTGCCTCCGCTCGCCTGCCTCTAGCCCGTGCCCTGAATGAAATCGGCCAGGACCAAGGCTTACCCGAACTTGTACAAGAAGCCGCTGCGCTCTACCAATCAGAGCTGCGCAGTAACCCCAACCCCAACAGCTCCTTGCTGCGGGAAGCCGCTGACGTACTGAGTGGATCTCCAGCGGATCGCCCCTTTGCTCTCGACCTTTACCGCCGCCTAGCTCAGCAGTTACCCAATGACCGAATCGTCGCTCTGCGAATCTTGGTCTTAGAAAGTCAACTCGGTCAGGTCGATTCTGCCCAGCTCGGCCAGCGCCTCGCCTCCCTGGTGAGTCCTCTCCCCCAAGGTCGGGCGGAACAGGTTGCCCTAGCCCAGGCCCTGGTTCCCTTAGAGCCTCGCCCCGAGCTCCTGCCGGTTTACCAACAGCTACTGGCCTCCGGCACAGACGTGCCATTTCTCAACTTCCGTGTGGCTCAACTGGCGATCGAGCGCAATGACTTCGCGAGTGCAGAAGTCGCCCTGGCAGCCTACCAATCCACCCCTGCTGGAGCCAAGGACCTCGCTCCCCAGTTGCTCTATGCCGAAATCGAGCGTCGTTTAGGCCGCTTTGAAGACAGCGCCAATCGCTATATCGCTGTCCTCAATACTGGCACGAGTGATGGGGAAGTTCAGCTCGCAGCAATCCAAGGTCTGGCCGGTATTCGTCTTAGCCAAGGTCGACCCGACGAAGCGATCGCCCTCTATGATCGCCTCCTTGCCACCAACCCAACCGACTTGAAGTTACTCTTGGCTCGAACCGCGATCGCCTACAATGCCGAGCTTGCAACCAAAGCCGAAGCCCAATCTGTAGTCTCTCGCTGGCTCCAGCAGCGCCCCGATCAAACCACCCCAGAGCTATACACCCTCGTAGGGGCCCTGCCAGCGGAGCGTGAATGGGAAGATCTCTACCAGGTCCTAGCGGCCAACGATCCAACCAACCGTCCCGTTCAAGTGCGCTTGATTGAAGCGGTGACCCTGCGCAACCGTGCCCAGGCTAGGGCCCTGGCCGATCGCCTCATCCGTCAAGCCCAAGCCTTTAGCCCCAACCTGGCTGAGCCTTTCCTACTAGAGGCGGACCTCGCCGAAGCCTTAAATGACATGCCCCGTGCTGCCAGGGCCTATGAGGCGGCATTACAGAGAGAGCCCGCTAGTATTGAAGTGCTATCCGCCTTTGGGGGCCACCGCTTCCGCCGTCGCCAATTCCCCGAAGCCGAAAACCTCTACACCCAAGTCCTGAGTTACCGACCTACCGACTTAGGTGCCCAGCAATCCCTCGCCGAGCTCGCCGCCGCCCAGGGTCGCAAGATTGACGCCCTGATCCAGTTTGACGATCTACGGCGCAGCGGGGGCAACCCAGCCAATGCCAACCTACGGATGCGCCAAATCCAAGAGGATTTCCTACAGCAACGAGGCTTCCAGCCCGCTTGGGAACGGTTCTAAATCCATCCTTATTCTGGCCATCCCATCTGGAAGACGATTTCCATCCGCATATTTCCACGAAGGGACAGGGTAGATTCTGTCCCTTCGTTGATCCAGAACCTTCAATTGGGTTTAATGACGCAAAGCAATACTGGAACTGTCACCCAGCCAGTTCGTCTAAGCAACAACCAGGCATCTGAACGAGCCCTTAGCCCAGTCTGCAACATCACAACGGAATGACAAGGCAAGGGCCAAGGCTGGCCACAGCCCCATTGTCTTCAGCCCCCGTGTCATTCGGGAGTCCCTCATCCGAAAAGTCGGGCTAGGATTAACAGCGATCGCCATAACTCTCCTAGGGGAGCCTCACTACCGATGCTTGAATCGGCCCAACCTATCCTCCACAGCTCCAACGCCAATCTCAGGGAAACTGCTTGGGCACCTATGCGTTCATTCCCCGCAATCCTGCTTTTGATCGTCACCCCAGCCATCACCGGCTGCGAGCAACGAGATCTTACTCCCCCCCCTCCTGTAGTCATAGAAACGCCCAGCGAGCCAGCGCCCCCCGTGGTCACCGTCGCCCCTCTCGACCCTGCCCCTGTCAAGCAGCAGCTTGACCCCAGCCTCCCCACCGAGCCCAGCCCCGCACTCCTCACCGAAAGCTGGCATGCCTATCGCCAACGGTTTATCCAAGAAGATGGCCGCGTCATCGACTGGGAAACCGAAAGCCGCTCTACCTCCGAGAGCCAAGCCTACGCAATGCTTCGAGCCGTCTTTGCCGACGATCCAGAGACCTTCAGCCGTACCCTGCAATGGGCCGAAGATAACCTGGCTCGCCCCAGCAGTAGCCAGCCCGGCGCTCCCCTCCAGGACCATCTCTGGTCCTGGAATTGGGGCAAGCGGAGCGATCGCTGGGGGGTCCTCGATCCCAACTTTGCCACCGACGCCGACCTTGATGCCGCCACAGCTCTTATTCTGGCCGCCCGCCGATGGAATAAACCGGAATACCTCTCCCTAGCAAAACTCAAGATCAAAGACATTTGGGAACTGTCCACCGCCAAGCTAAGCGATCAGCGTTACCTACTACCCGGCCCCAAAGTAGCCTTTGTCCAGGGCGATCGCCTTCAGCTCAATCCCTCCTACTTCACCCCCTACGCCTTCCGCCTTTTTGCTAGCGTCGATCCAGAGCGAAACTGGCTCAGCCTCGTGGAGAGCAGCTATCAAGTGCTCGAAAACTCATCGTCGCTCTCAGCGAAAGGATTGCCCAGCAACTGGATTGAAACGACCCCCAAAGGTACCTTCCAAGCCATCACTCCGCCTAGCAAGCTCAATAGTCACTACAGCTTCGATGCTTACCGAGTCTGGTGGCGGGTCTCTCTAGATGCCACTTGGTTCAACGCCCCTGAAGCTCGCCAATACCTAACGAAGCATTTAGAGAGTTTTCGCCAAGCTTGGCAGCAGGACCAGCGCATTTGGGCTCAGTACAGCTTAGACGGCAGCCCCTTAGCCACCTACGAAGCCACATCTCAGTACGGAATGCTTTATCCCGCCTTCAAACTGATTGATCCTGCGATCGCCGCTGAGATGTTCCAATTCAAGCTTTTATCTCGCTACAAAGATGGTCTTTGGGACGATGAATCAGCCTACTACAGCCAAAATCTTGCATGGTTAGGACTGTTTCCTGTTGAGCTATTTTCCGAGACAGTACGGTAGAGGCAATAGCCTTAAAAATGTATTATTTGTTCAACAGAACACTAAGTATTTATGCCGAAGTAGTTTTGAAGACGACCTAAAATCGTCGTTTTTAGTCCATAGAAGTTTATTGTTTGGGCTGTGCAGACCATCAACTCCAATCAATTTCCACCGATATATGACTTGACTGATTTACATAGGCCACCTTCTGGGAAGTCTAAGGGGGGGTCTGCCTTCGGTGCTATATAGATTTTTGGGATTACTTGTATTATGAAACGCCTGCCTCGCCGACTGTCCGGGGAAACCCAGACATCGCGATCTAAACTGCCTCGGCGACTCAGTCCAATCCTCTGCAAGTTATTGGCCCTGGGCAGCAGCGGCCTTTGCGTCGCGATGGTTCTCCCCTTGGCCCAGTCTTTCCAGACTGCCGCGCATGCCCAGGGAACTGTGGTTCAAGATGAAAATCAACTCATTCGGGAATTTGAGCTTCCCACTGCTCCACCGCCAGCTCCAGTTTATCGGCCAGCTCCGGCTCCAGTCTATAGTCCTCCTCCGGCACCCGCTCCGGCTCAAGTCTATAGCGCCCCAGAGCCCGTCTACGAAGCTCCAGCAGCCTACTCCCCCCGACCATTAGCACGTCAAGTCGCACCGGTCGAGGCAGAATCAACAGAGTCTAATGCCCCCGAGGTAGAGGTTCTTGCCGAAGGCGAGACCTCCGAGCAAAGCAATTCCTCGACGACAACCAAAGCCTTGGCCAGCGGTCCTCTAAGTCGCTACATACTAGAGTTCAACCGTAGCCCCATCGTCGGTAACCGCCTGCAAATGCGAGGCGTGTATTCAGAGCGCCGCTTAGGCTTCACTCGCCCTCGGGGTTGGGATGTGAAGACGATTAAGGCCTTGATTCGCTATCAGCATTCCCCCGACCTTCTGCCCGAGCGTTCCAATCTGATTGTTCGCGTCAATGGCACGAGCGTTGGCAGTGTTCCGCTAACCCAAACCAACGGCGAAATCGGCGAGTTCTTGGTAGATATTCCTGCAAACCTAATTCAGGATTACACCGAAATCACCCTCGTCGCCCAACAAAATAATGATAAGGCTTGCTCCAATCCGGCGGACCCCATGCTCTGGACGGAGGTGATGCCGGACTCCAAAATAATTTTGGATTACCAGCCCCAGGAGATCGCCCTAGACTTCGCGAATTTCCCCTATCCCTTCTTCGATGATCTCGCCCTAGATGCGAACCGCGTCACCTACGTGATGCCCGAAGCAGTCGATCAAACCTGGATGACTGCCGCTGCTCGATTCCAGGCAAGCATGGGTCGCCAAGCGGACTACCGCCCCTTGAGCACCAATATAGTTGAGGACTTTGACAACCTGGCTTGGAATGATCGCCTCGTCATTATCGGTACCCCCGAAAATCAGCCCCTGCTCAAGAAACTGGCTCTCCCCTTCAACCAGGCCAACGGCAAGTTCTTTGACAGCAAGAACAAGAAACCTTTTCCTGACGATGTCGCCCTACTGATGCTGGCCACCGTCCCCGAGAGCGGTAACCCAGTTCTAGTCATCACTGGTAACGGTCCCAAGGCAATCGAGCGAGGCATCCAAACCCTACAAAGCCGAGATGGCTCAGTCCTGAAAAACAGTTTTATCACACTAGCTACAAGCACAACCCAACCTAAGTCTCCCGAACCGCGCAACTGGCCAGGTCACTTACCCACCGAGGACAAGTTCACGCTTTCTGCCCTCAAGCAATTTGGCGGCAAGCCTTTCAAGGACATTACGGTGAGAGCCTCCAGTGCTCCCCCCATTGACATCGACTTCCGTGCCCTGGGCGATGACCACTTCCTACGCGGCAACGCAATGAAGCTGGTTTACAGCTACGCCCCAGGTCTAAACCCACGCAATTCCACTGTGGAAGTCGCAATTGATGATGTCACTATCGCGGGACAACGTCTCAGCGGTCGGGGTGGCACCAACGAAACCTTCAACGTCAATCTGCCAGAAAACCTGATCAAGCCTGATTCAAAGCTGCGGATTGCATTCCAGCTCAATCCCAAAGATGACGGAGATTGCGGTATCGCCAACGACAGCAACCTCTGGGCCACGGTCCATAGCGATACCAGCTTTAACCTCAACCGGGAAACCTCTGTTGACCTACCCAATCTCAAGCTGGCTCAGGTGGGCTTCCCCTTTGCAGCTCCCCAGGACCTTTCCAACACCAGCTTTGTCACTGCTGCAAACCCCAGCCAAGCCGCCCTTCTCGCCTTGCTAGAAGCCAGCGAGCGCCTGGGCCGCCTCAGCGACTCCAAGGCCGTTCAAATCAACGCTTACCTCGAAAGCTCACTGCCCAATAGCGAGCGAGACAGCGACAACCTCATCCTGGTCGGTAACCGCGATCAACTGCCTTTGGCCAGTGAGCTAAGCCAAAAGACCAAGCGAGGCAACAGCCTCATTCTGACAGGCAATAGCCTCACGGGTAAAGACGGCACCGTTGTCCAAACCATGGATGGTAAAGGCATCATCCAGCAAATCATTTCCCCTTGGAATAAGGAGCGAGTGATTCTGGCGCTGACGGGCCAGTCCGATTCAGACCTCAGCATCGTTCAGCAGGTCTTGGAATATGACACTTGGTTCCTTCAGCTTGAAGGCGATACGGTCTTGGTCAGCCGCAATGATGAAACGGCTTCTCCATTTGACCCCAATGCTTACGAATTCAAGAGCCTACAGGCCAACAATACCAAGCGCCTTGAAAATGTGGGTCCTCTCAGTAAGGCATCCCGGTTCCTCCAGGAGCGCTGGCTCCTGTTGCCTGTTGCGGTACTGGGCCTCTGCTTGATGATGTACGGCATTTCCCAGATTTACCTCAAACGGGTGGGAGGCACAAAGTAAATGACTCAACTAAATTCCGACTCGAATCCGAGCCCGGTAGAGACTTCCTTGGAACAACAGCCATCCCAGTCCCAGGGAGGCCTAACTGGCCTCTTGGTCAATGGTGTTCCGAACACCATGGATCGGTTCTTTGGCTGGCTGCCGACGCAATTGCTTTGGACCCTGCTGGGTCTCATGTTGGTCATTGCTGTGCCCCTGGTCATTACGCCTTTGGCGATTTGGCAGCAGGGCGCGATCGCCTTTTCCCTCATCCTCCTGGGCTGGGGCATAGTCCAGCTAGAGCAGCGCCGAGACGAAGCAAAAACAAGCGAATATCTGCACCTGTTGCTGATTTGGGTGAGTGCGATCACCACCCTGCGCTACCTCTACTACCGCACTTCCTACACGCTCAACTTTGATACCTGGCTAGATGGAAGCTTCAGCGTTCTGCTCTACGTCGCAGAGCTATATGCCATCCTGACGCTCTTCTTGTCCTATTTTCAGACCTTGAAGCTGCGCGATCGCAAACCTGTAGATTTGGAGACCTTCCCCCAGGATCAATGGTTTAGCGTTGACATCTACATCCCGACCTATAACGAAGATGTAGAGATCGTTCGTAAGACTGCTCTGGGAGCGCTGGCGATCGACTATCCCGAGGAAAAGAAGAAGGTCTACATCCTCGATGATGGTCGTGCCGAGAAATACAAAGACCGCCGCGAAGAGCTGCGTCGCATGTGTGCCGAGCTGGGCTGCGAAATGCTCACCCGCGACAACAACGATCATGCCAAGGCGGGCAACATCAACACCGCCATGTACAAGACCAATGGCGACTTGGTCATGATCCTGGACTGCGACCACATTCCATCGCGCCAGTTTCTAAAGCACACCGTGGGCTTCTTCTTCAAACCGAAGGTGGCCCTAGTTCAAACCCCCCACTGGTTCTATAACCCCGATCCCTTTGAGCGTAACCTGCTCACAGGCGGCAAAATACCAGTGGGTAACGAGCTGTTCTATAAGGTCTTGCAAAAAGGCAACGACTTCTGGAACGCGGCTTTCTTCTGCGGCTCCGCTGCGGTAATTCGTAAGGATTATGTCTTGGAAATTGGCGGTATCGCGGTAGAAACCGTGACCGAAGATTGCCACACTTCCTTCCGTCTCCATGCCCTAGGTTATGAGACCGTCTACTACGACAAGATCATGGTGGCCGGTCTGGCACCGGAAATGTTCTCCTCCTATGTCGGTCAGCAGGTCCGCTGGGCAAGGGGCATGGCCCAGATTCTCCGCATCGAGAATCCCTTGCTCAACCCCAAACTGAAACTTTCATTGCCCCAAAGGCTTTGCTACTTCAGTGCCACATCTCACTTCTTCTATGGCTTTCCGCGCTTGATGTACGCGATCGCTCCCACCCTTTTCCTCCTCTTTGGCATCAACCCCATTAAGGGTTTGGGTTTGGAGACCCTGGTCTACGCCTTGCCCCATATCGTGCTCTCCACCTACGCCAACTTCATCCCCTACAAAAACGTCCGCTTCTCGTTCTGGAACGAGATTTATGAATTTGCCATGTCCTTCCAGGCGGGTATAGTCACCCTAATGGCACTGATTAACCCCAAGCTGGGTAGTTTCAACGTCACGGACAAAGGCTCCTCGATCACCAAGCGAACCTTTGACTGGGAATCCTCTCGGCCTCTGCTCCTCGTGACAATCCTAGTCACCCTTTCCCTAATCTCCGTTCCCATCTGGCTGATGCAACGGCCCGAGGACACAGAAGCCGTCTTAATCAATGCCTTCTGGGGAATATTCAACCTGATTCTCCTCGTCTCTGCTCTGTTGGTGGCCTATGAGCAGCCTCAATTACGCGTCTCCCACCGCCTGGACCGTAAGCTACCCGTCACCCTCTATAGCCCTGACATGGTCCTAGAAGGGACCACCATCGACATCAGCGAAACGGGCTGCCAAATGACCCTAGATAGCTGGCCCAACCTACCCGACGAGGTGGAGCTAGAGATTCACGGTGACTTTGGAGCCAGGGCCTTTGTCAACGGACGCATCATTCGTGCATTGCCCACAACGGAGAGTCAGATTCGCCTCGCGATTGACTTCATCGACCTCACCCAGTCCCAGAAAGATGCCCTGAGTATCGTCATCTACTCCGATGTATGGGAATGGTATTCCCAGAATCGTGAGGGCTCGGACGATCCGCTCAGCTCATTCCGCTTCATTGCCACCAGCCTCAAGCGCTCTTTCCGAGAAACCCGCCCTGCGGTGGGTCAGCGCATGCGCATGCAAATTCAAGCCGCTGTGCAGCTTTATTGGGAAGGCAGCTTCTATAGCGGTGCCGCTCTGGAGATTGACAGCAAAGGCTTGAAAGTTGAGCTGCCCCATTCCCCCCGTGAGCTACAGCAGATGGGTGAATCTGCCGCACTGGTGGGTCTATTACTCACCCCAAATGGCAGTGATGCCTTACCGAGCCGCCTCCTGGGCCAGGTCGTTCAGGTTGATCGGCTCAGTGATGAACAAGGAACCCGAACTGTGATTGAGTTAATGTTCCCTGAGCAGGTCATGGAGCGTCAGCGTCCCAAGATTCGCAATCTCATGCGGACACTTTAAGATCGCTGCATTCAATCAACAACTCATCGCTTAGAAAAGGCCCTGTGCAAGCAATGCACAGGGCCTTTTCTATAGAGCGCTTATTGAAAAGTCAAAACTGTTGAGACACCGCCGTTACAATCAATAAAATGGTCGAGAAGTACAAGGGCGATTTAAACATCCTGACCATTAATACGGTCTGAATAAATCCTCGTTCTTAGTTTTGACGAGGCAATAGATAGATCAGGCCAGACCAAAGGGTAAGGGCGACAGAGAGCCAAAAAACGACAAGGGCAACCTGGGGAAACGGTCCTGGTAATGGAGCCATGAGCAGTAAGATGGCCACAATTTGGCTGACTGTTTTGAGCTTGCCCCAAATATTTGCACCAGAAATTGTAGTTTGGCTGACGCGCCAACCAGCGATCGCGACCTCCCGCGCCAAGATCAAAAACACTCCCCAAACCGC
Source organism: uncultured Pseudanabaenaceae cyanobacterium (assembly GCA_938021205.1). Taxonomy (GTDB): domain Bacteria; phylum Cyanobacteriota; class Cyanobacteriia; order PCC-9006; family JAAUQQ01; genus JAAUQQ01. The sequence continues at coordinate 28,424 of CALIGI010000015.1, read as the reverse complement.
TAGCTTGCCTTCACTCAATAGGGCTAGCAAGGGAGCCATCACCATCAACTTATCCACCAGGGGATCAAGAAACTTCCCCAAATCCGTCACCTGGTTCAAACGTCTTGCCAGATAGCCATCCAGCCAATCCGTAGCGGCAATCACTGCAAATAGAACAACAGCCCACCAACGCATTGAAAGCGCAGTGGACTGCATAAGGTATAGCAAAAATGGAATCCCAACTAAACGAGAGAGGGTAATCCAAGTCGGAAGATTGATGGTTTTAACAAGCGCCACGGCTAGTAAATACAACTCCAAAGGTCTTAATGATCAATAGGATGTCATAAAGCACAGACCACTTACGCTGATATTTGAGGTCAAGGGCCACCACAGCCTCAAAATCTGAGACGCAGGAACGACCATGAACTTGCCATTCCCCTGTAATCCCAGGCTTTACTCTGAGGCGATCCCAGTGATGGAGTTGATACTGGACGACTTCACTCACCGTGGGTGGCCTCGTCCCCACAAGACTCATTTGCCCCATCAGCACATTCCAAAACTGAGGAAACTCATCCAGGCTCGTTTTGCGGAGGAAGCGACCCACTCGGGTAATACGAGGGTCATTCGCATTTTTGAACATGTTCCCCTCAGCTTGATTGGTCACTAGATGCTGGAGCTTATCTGCATCAGCAACCATGGAGCGAAACTTCCAAATTGCAAAGACTTGGCCACGCAGACCACAGCGCATCTGCCGATAAAGAATTGGCCCAGGCCCTTCTAAGCGAATCGCGATCGCGATCAGAGGGAAAAGCAGAGCTGTCATCGTCAAACCTATCAATGCTCCAATAATATCCACAGCACGCTTCAGGCGCGAAGCAGCCGAGGGATGAAGACTCAAAGGAATGGCCGAAATTTCCGTTTCACTCTCCAGAATCGGAAGAGGAGAAGCAAGAATTTTACGGGAACTCCACGTAGATATCATCGGTAGCCTGGCCTCTATCTATAAGCTGCGAAATCGCACTCCATTAGAGTCCGACAACCTAATGATAGTTAGGGATTCTAGGATTTTCTCTGGCAACCAAAGGGGTTCTCCTAATCTTCAATCTGGCCCTAATCTCTATGAAGATATGCCTAGTTACGAGAGTTTTATTGGAAACTTAAGATAAGGCGAAACCGCTCTACAAAAATCACAATAGCCCCGTGAATCAGAGTTAATGATGCAACGACCCTTTGGTCTCAGCGAATCAGACGAGAGCTGTGGATCCTTCTACATGACTCCTCCAATATCGTAGGAGTCATGGGAGCATCAATGCTCGCAAGAATCCATGCTTAGATGGGGGAATTGAAAATTCCTTTAGAATTCTTTGCGGTGTTTACTATGGATGTTAATCCTGAATCAATCCAAGCTCTCCTTGCCTCTGAGAACTATGGCGATCGCCTCAAAGGTCTCAACCAACTGCGAGAACTAGCCCCGACAAAAGCCCTGGAACTCATTCAACCGGTTCTCAGCGACGAGAATGTCCGCGTCCGCTACGCCGCAGTGAGTCAACTCGCCACTCTGGGAGAGCAAAATCGCAGCGAAACCACCACAACATTACTAAAGTTTCTAGACGAAGATAAAGAACTGGATATCAAAGCTGCTGCTGCCGACGCATTGGGCGCACTCCATTGCGCAGAAGCCTATCCCCAGCTAGAAGCCGCTTACCAATCCAGCAATGACTGGGTCCTCCAGCTCAGCATCATTGCAGCTTTGGGTGAACTGGGCAATCCTGCGGGCTTCGAACTCTTGGAAACAGCCCTAGGTTCAGAAACAGAACTTGTTCGCATCGCTGCCATTACGGCCCTGGGAGAACTTGGCGATGAACGAGCCATTGGCCTAGTAGCTCCCCTAGCCAAAGACGATGATTGGCAACTGCGCAGTCGAGTTGCCCAAGCCCTGGGAAACTTCAAGAGCAATGAAGCTGCACAGTCAGTCTTGCAAGCGCTCACAGATGATAAATCTGAACAGGTCGCACAAATCGCCAAAGCAGGACTGAGCTAATTCAAGCCCAAACCATGGGCCATGCAGTCTAAACAGCTCCGCTCAAGTCTCATCTGTATCACGGTCTGATCGAGCAAGCAAGTCGCATTAAAGCCAAAGCCAGACCTTGGCTCTAGCAATCCAGGTCTGGCTTTGGCAGAGGCCTATTCTGCACAATCGTTTAAGGTTCGATTCACACTACCCATCAACCCGCTCTAAAAAGGCCAGAGCCTCCACATGAGCTGTTTGGGGGAAGAAGTCAGCCGGTTGAACCATTTTCAAACTATACTGGCCGGTCTCACAGAGCAGCTTCAAATCACGGGCTAGGGTCGCAGCCTTACAGCTCATGTAGGCAATCTGTTTGGGCCGCTGCTGGAGCAGGGCGTCAATGACGCGGCGATCGCACCCCTTACGAGGCGGGTCTAACAACACCACATCAGGCAAGACCTCCAGACTCGGCAAAACGGTTTCCACCGTCCCCGTCAGGAACTCCACATTATCAATGCCATTCAAATCCGCATTTTGGCGAGCTTGATCCACTGCCTGCACCTGGGCTTCAATCCCCATGGCTTGGCGCACTCGCTTAGCAAGAGGCAAGGTCAAGGTCCCCACCCCACAATAAGCATCCAGAAATAGCTCATTACCAGTTAGTTGAAGCTGTTGAACCATCACCTGGAGCAAGGCCTCTGCCTGCTCAGTATGGACCTGGAAGAAGGTTTCAGGGCGAATCTTAAAACGCAGTCCTGCAAACTTCTCTTCAATGTGGGACTGACCCGAAATGCAATGGGTTCTAGCGCCAAAGATCGCATTTGTCTTGGCAGGGTTCTCATTGAGACAAACCCCTAAAAGATCCGGGTAGCGCTCCTGCCAGACCTGGGCCTGGGCATCTAAGCCAGTCAGGTCTCGACTGGTGGCCACTAGGGTCAAAAGCACCTGACCCGTGCGACGACCAATGCGAAGGCTCATGTGGCGCAACTTACCTTGGTGCTTTTGCTCATCGTAAATACTCCAGCCTCGATCCTGGATGTCCTGCTTGAGCTCCGCCAGCATGGGGTCCATTTGCTCATCCTGGACAGGACAGCGATTGAGGTTCACCAAGCGATGGCTACCCTTGCGGTAATAGCCAGCCTTCACCTGACCCGTGCCAGAGCGGCCTAGGGGAAAAGTCGCTTTATTGCGATAACCCAGGGGATGATCCACTGGCAGCATGGGCTTAACGTCGGGAGCCTCAAAATCACCGATGCGTCGCAAGGCTTGAACCACTTGTTCACGCTTTGCGGTCTGCTGGTAGTCGTAATTAACATGCTGCCACTGACAGCCTCCGCAGCGATCGGCCACGATACAGCTAGGTCGAATGCGGTGGGGCGAGGACTGGAGCAGGTTCACCAACTGGCCCTGGGCAAATTGTTTTTTGACCCGTACAAGGCGTACGAGGGCGCGATCGCCAGTCACAGTATCGGGCACAAAGACAGCTCGTTGGGCATAGCGACCGACACCATCTCCACCGTCACTGAGATCTGTAATGGCGACTTCTACAAGCTGGCCTTGCTGCCAACGTTGGGCGATTTCATCCACCGGGGAAAGAACCTCAGAAAACATGGGGGCACCGTCAGTCCCATAGTGTCGCGCAAAATGCCCCATCCAGGATAGCCTCACAGAGATTACGAAACATAACCCGCTAAGTCTGTCATGGTAATGAAGCCATGGCATGGAGGCATAAGAACCGGGCTTCTACGCAGGGACTCGCCCCCTACGCTCTGTCCTCTAAGGCAGGCCCTCCAATAGCGGAAGCATCTCCATCAAAAGCGTTGAAAGCCTAATAGCCCTGTTGCATCAGGTGGCCCATACTAACTTCCGTTACACTTTGTTTCGCTCTGGCTCATCTAATCGCTACACTGGGGTCATAAATAAGCCTACGATTTAAGCCTGTCATCACCATGACTGTAGTAAGCCAAGTAATCCTTAAGGCCGACGACCAGCTGCGCTATCCCAGCAGCGGCGAGCTGTCGAGCATCACAGACTTTTTTCAAACTGGGGAGCAGCGCATTCGAATCGTTGAAACCCTGACGGAAAGCGAGCAAAAGATCGTAGACCAGGCCAGCCGAGAGCTCTGGAAGCAGCGTCCGGACTACATTTCCCCAGGTGGCAATGCCTATGGTCAAAAGCAGCGCGCTCAGTGCTTGCGGGACTATAATTGGTATTTGCGCCTGGTCACCTATGCCATTTTGGCAGGCGACACCGAGCAGATTGAAACCATCGGTTTAGTCGGGGCTCGGGAAATGTATAACTCCCTCGGCGTTCCCATGGTGGGCATGGCCCTGGCTATGGGCTGCCTCAAGGCAGCTTCTCTGCCTCTGCTGAGCACCGCCGATGCTGAGGCTGCTGAGCCTTATTTTGACTATCTGGTTCAAGGTCTGTCTAGCGCGGTTTAGCTCCGGCGTTTAGCCCAATCTAGAGATTAATGGGTAGAGAACGAGGGTAGGACTGCGATCGCAGTCCTACCCTCGTTCTCTATTGACCTAGCCCCATCCTCATCCCAACTCGATAAACTAATCATTACGAGGGATTCCCTCCAACCATTCACCTCCAGGGAAGTGGAACCATGTGTATTTGCATCAACTGCCACTACGTAGATCGTTGCACCACTTACCATGCTGTCGAGGCCCAGCACCAACAGCCTCACCTAACAGAGCAACCCAGCTTTGAGGCGGACTCACCCGAAATCAACGTCAATATCCACCCCGACGGCGATGTGATCGAAATGGAATGGGACGTGGTGGGCTGTGCCAGCTTCACCCAAGACCAGGGGAAATGGGCCAAACTGCGGCCCGGCGAACTCATCCCCACCTAATCATTCAATTGGGTGATTAGAGAGCCATTCGATTCAACCCAGACCATTCCCCCAGACATCGGGCAGCCCTGAGCGGTATCGTAGAGGGCGTTGAATCCCCCGGCTCCATGACCCAAGCCACCGCAACAGCAAAGACCCGCCCCCAATCCTCAGAGCTAGCGTTAGGCTTAGCCATCCACACCTCAACCCCTCATCTGGGTCTAGCCCTAGGCAGTCAGCCCAGCCAGCTCAAATGCTCAGTCGAGGAACTCGGTCGAGCCATGTCCAATCAGCTCCAAACGCGACTAATGGACTTCATCGCTCCCCAAGCTTGGACAGCGCTATCGTTTCTTGCTGTCGCCCAAGGTCCTGGTGGCTTCACAGGTACTCGCTTAGGCATGGTCACCATGCGTACCCTAGCCCAGCAGCTCAATGTTCCCCTCTACAGCATTTCCACCTTGGCGGCGGTAGCCCATCGCCATTGGTCGGAAGGAACAGTTTCGACCGAGCAGGCGATCGCCCTAGACATGCTAGCCCAGCGAGGCCAGCGTTTCACCGCTCTCTACCAATGGGATAGGGGACTACCCAAAGCAATGATTGTGGACCAAGTCTGCTCACCAGAAGACTGGGCTCAAACCCTGGCGGAACAAATCAATCCGCCCCATCCAATCACCATCGAAGAAGACGCAGCCCAGGCCATCGGTAGCCTCTGGAATATCGCTCAGCTACGCTACCACCGGGCCGATCGCCCCAACTGGGAAACAGCGCAACCCTTCTATGGCCAGCACCCCGTGACACTTTAGAAATCCCTCGCCCGCAACCAGCATTCCCTCAAAATCGCAATAGCGCTGAAGCAAGGCCGAAGCAAAATAGAATGTCAGAGACCATTGCAGCAACAACCGCAATGGGTGTAACGATTTCTACTCCACGGCTTAGACCTTTAGGAGACATTAAGATCGTAATATTTACGACTCAACACCTGGGCTAATACGTAGATTCTGGCTAGGCTAAAATACGCCCAAAGAAAAAGCTGACCCATGCTTCAAAGAGAAGCGAGGTCAGCTAGAGTCCAACACTTAAGCACACAACCATTGTCGCCAATGTGACTTCATGGTCATAGGTTTCCGCTGAAATAGCCATGGGGCTAACAAACCCATTGACCCGAGGGGTAAGCCCCTACTCTTTTCATTTGTCCCAGACATGGCAAGATGTATTTCCACGGGATCACCCTGGACTTCAGCCCATGACTTTTAACATCCATCACTAAAAGTGCGCCCGCTACAGCAACTGTCGCTGTTTTCGATCTAGGGCGAGCGACTAAAACCTCCCTTAGCAACGCCCCATAGATTCCGCAAAATTCGCTAGGCCCCCAAAGACCAATATCGGGAATCTTTGGCATAGGTAAAACGAGCCCGTCAAGGATTTCTCCTTCTACCTGAGTCGCCTCAGTCCCATTGCATCAAACCAGCATGCAGCTCAAGCTCCCATCCATTCACTCTCATCGTCGCCGTCGAAAACCTCGATTGCGATCGCGCGTTGCCCCCTGGTTGCCCCTACTGCTGCTCATCCCAGCTAGCACTTGGGCCACCCAACGTCAGCTCAAGCTTTGGACTCGCCCGCCTGAAGCCATTGTGGTTTTAGGCGGTGAAATTGATCGAGAGGCCTATGCAGCCCAAATGGCCCAGGAGCATGAGCAGCTACCCGTTTGGGTTTCATCGGGGACCAATCCCGAGTACGCGGAATGGCTCTTTTTTGAAGAAGCTGGGATCGAACGCGATCGCCTCCACCTCGACTACCGCGCTGTGGACACGGTAACTAACTTTACAACCCTTGTCACAGACCTCAAGCAGGCCGGTATCGACAAGATTTACCTGATCACATCAGAAAATCACATGCGCCGGGCCAGCCTCGTAGGAGAGATCGTTTTTGGCAGCCACGACATCGTTTTTGAGCCCGTGAGCGTGCCTTCTCCCCTGGCAGCAGAACCGGTTAACAAGACGGTTCGCGATGGGATTCGAGCAGTGATGTGGAGATTCACGGGCTACACGGGCGCAGACTTAACAGCGCTAAAAGACACCAGCTTCCCAAAAATTATCCGAGCTCGGAGTCGTGCTGAAGACTAGCGCAAAACTTCGCAGATCCACCAATCGTGATGCTCCCATCCCCTCAAACCAGAGGGTTTGAGGGGATTCATTTTAACCAGCTCCAGTTAAGGCTTGGGCACCAGCTCTCGACTACGCTGTTCTAGCTCCATAGCTTCAAATAGCGCTTGGAAATTGCCCTCGCCAAACCCCTGGGCACAACAACCTTCAGCCATCAGCGGGCTAGTGCTGGCAGATGACAAGCCATTAGAGTCAGCCCCTGTCTGGCCTCTAAGCGCAACGGTCTGATTCGCGATCGCTGCCCGTCGCCGCTCAATCAACTCAAAAAAGAATGTCGGTGCCTCAAAAATTGGACGGGTAAAAATTTGTAGCAACGGCCCCTCCCAACGATCCGGGTGCCAATCAACTAGCACCTGCTGAGCCATAATCTCAGCCCAATCACTTCCCAAACCCTGGGCTTCAAAGTGAGGCCGCAGGGGTAACTGGTGATAATAGCTAGGCGGCACCGAGAGAAAGTCAACCTGCTGCTGACGCAGACGCGCAACGGTGGGCAATAGCGTCTGGGTTGCCAAAGCAATGTGCTGAATACCAGGACCTTGGTTGTAATTCAAAAAATCCTGGATCTGCGAGGTTGAGGATGCAGGTTCATTGATGGGGAATTGCAAGGGCTGTCCTTGCTCTGTATCAGAGGCATCACCCACTAAAACTTGACTTCGCAGCCCCGAATGGGGCGTTTTGATATGGAAAGACTGGCGCGATCGCAGCTCAAACAGTTGGCTATACCAATCCACTGCATCAGTCAGGGCTCCCGCAGCCACATTGAACACCACATGGTCAATACGCTGAAAAGCATCAGCTCCCAGTGGAGCAGGCCAGCAGAACCGGGGCGGTAGAGACTTTTGGGAAGACGAGGCGCGGGAGATACATGACCTAGCTTCCACTAGGGTATGTCGCAAGTCGCCCCAGCCCGAAAGTGTTGCCCAAGGCAACGCCTCTCGCCTAGTTTGTACCGCTCCGATGTCCTCATCATGCTGAAAAACAGTAGCGCCTAAGAATTTAGCCCGCTGCAGGATGGCCTGCAGATCCTTCACCCTTAAAGCGACATCCACCACTCCGGGCGGATGCTGGGCCAAATAATCTGCCACAGGACTCGCGGTCGAGAGCGCAGAAGACAGCAAGAACCGCACAGCCCCGCTACAAACTCGCTCATGACGACTGTCACCATCCTCCCAACCTCCCGCACTACGAAAGCCCAGGCGATGCACAAACCACTGCTGCCAAGTGAAGGCATCGTCCACATAAAAATGGACATATTCGATTTCCATATCAAGCAGGGCCTAAGCAAAACCAAGCGCCAGATCTAACTGGACATAATTTCACCTTAGACGCTAGGAATTAGGCTGGGTGAGGGCGGGAAAGAATCGTAAAAGGCGATCGCAAAGCTTTAAATTCGGACAATGTTATTGCGGAGACAACCTGAGGAGCTAGAGCGTCACTCCGTCCAAACGACTACGTGGATCAGAACTCCGTACGGTCTGTAGCTTCTCATAAAGTTCCCGCTCATCATCACTGAGATTCTTCGGCGTTGCAATCACAATCTTGACTAGCTGATCACCCCGTCCATCCCGCTTGGGCCAACCCTTCCCTCGCAAGCGCAGAGACTGTCCAGAGCGAATACCCGCAGGTACATTAACACTCACTCGCCCCTCAGGGGTGGGCACCTCAATTTGGGTTCCCAGAGCGGCTTCATCCGGTGCAATCGGCACCTCGCAAGACAAATTCTCGCCCTCTAATTTGAAAAAGGAATGGGACTGAAGCGAAATAATCAGATATAGATCTCCCTGTTGGCCATAGGCACTGGCCATGCCCTTACCTCGCAGGCGGACCTTACTCCCCTCTTTTACGCCAGCAGGAATATTGACCTCAATGGAACGGCCATTGGCCCGAATTGATTTGCGAGTGCCCTGAAACGCATCGCCCAAGCTCAAACTCAGTTTTGCTTCTTGATCTAAACTCGTGGTGGCCTGCTGCTGGCCAGGCCCACCAAAACCACCTCCAAAGCCAGCCCCCGCAGGACCACGGGCTCCGTAAGCACCACCACTAGGCTGATTAAAACGGCCTAGCAGTTCATTGATAAATTCATCGAAATTGTTAAAGCGGCCAAAGTCGGCATCATCAAAACCACTGCCACCGCCATAACCACCACCAAAGCCGCCCTGACCTGCCTGTTTCCAATACTGACCAAACTGGTCGTATTTTTTACGCTTGTCGCTATCAGAGAGAACCTCGTAGGCCTCATTTATTTCTTTAAACTTCGTCTCCGCCACCGCATCGTTTGGATTGAGGTCGGGATGGTATTTGCGGGCCAATTTACGAAATAACCGCTTGATCTCATCGGCATCGGCAGAACGGCTCACGCCGAGCACCGCATAGTAGTCTTTGAAATCAGTCGAAGCCATTCACCGCACCTCTCCACTGCGAGATCGAAGGACACCTACTAAAGGCAAGCACCCACTTAAGTCTGCTTGCCTATTGTGGCATTCCCAACCGGTCAATCAGGTGCGTTTAACCGTATGGTTCAAGATTCGGTTTTTAGCACATCCATAAATTTGCTCCATTAACGCCATCGTTGACAGCAGGCTTGAAACAGGGCAATGGGGCATTAAGCTTGCCCATTGTAGGTTTCCATCCTCGCCTAGCCTGCCTCGCCACTACGGAGAAAATCCCTCAGCAGCTGTGGGTGGGGCAGCACAAAGGTAACGCTGCATCCGCCGAATCACCGGGGCTGGTACCACACGATTACAACGTCAATGACCGAGGGCATCGCGTTCTCGGTTGCGCATCTGACAAATCCCAACGGGCACATCCAACCACAAGCCAAGCACTTGCTCCCAGTAACCGTTCCTGTCCTGATCGCAAAACTGCCGGGCAAGGAATAATTTTCCACTACCCGGCAGCCCTATCTATGGTCATGAGCGCGATCGCTTCGCAAGTATCCGAAGTGATCGCCACAGACGACATCGCTCCTAAAACGGATTTCTTCCTAGATCACCGTGCCATCGGGAATAACAGCATTCTTCTGGACCACAACAATGCCACTACGGATATAGAAGCCTTCGTCCTCACGCTGAGCTTCCTGGACTCGATCCTTATTGACAATCTGCACATTGTCACCAATGCAAGCATTCTTATCAATGATGGCACCACGAATCGTTGTATTTGCGCCGATCCCAACGGGCACTTGGCCTTCAGAACGCCCATCACGACGAACCTGGGGAGATTGATAGTAGTCAGCCCCCATAAGCATGGCATCTTGGATGACGCTGCCAGAACCCACCCGAGAGCGCACGCCCAGCACTGAATGGTGAATGCGACATTCCTTAAGGATGCAACCCTCACTCACCATGGATTCAGTCACATTGCAATCCCACATCTTAGTCGCAGGCAAGAATCGACTGCGAGTATAAATGGGAGCCTTCTCATCATAGAAGCTGAAAGGAGGTGTGGGCTGCTGAGTCAGTGCCAAGTTAGCCTCATAGAAAGCCTGGATGGTTCCAATATCTTCCCAATAACCATCAAACAGATAAGCTTGAAGATTGTATTTATCTGAAGCGGAGGGAATGATTTCCTTGCCGAAATCAGTCTGATCAGGGTAGTTCTCCAGCAGATCAATGAGCACCTGACGCTTAAAGACATAAATGCCCATGGAAGCGATATAGGGCTTCTGCTTGGCAGCCTCAGCATCTAGCCCCATGGAAGCGGTATCCACAGCCATCGCCTTGAGAGCATCTCCCTTAGGTTTCTCGCTAAATTCGATAATCCTACCGCCATCGTCAACCTTCATCAGGCCAAAATCAGAGGCACGTTGCTCATCAATAGGCACAACAGAGAGAGTTACATCCGCACCAGTTTCACGGTGATGACGAATGAAATCCCCGTAATCCATGCGATAGAGATGGTCGCCAGAGAGAATGATGAACTCGTCAACATCCCAATCCTTCAAGAGACTTACATACTGACGAACTGCGTCAGCAGTGCCCTGGAACCAACCACTATTACTGGGGGTTTGCTGAGCAGCCAGAACCTCAACGAAGCCATCCTGGAAACCTCCCACATTGTTGTAGGTGCGAGAAACGTGGCGATTGAGAGATGCAGAATTGAACTGCGTCAGCACGTAAATCTTGTAGATATCGGAGTTGATGCAGTTACTCACTGGGATATCAATCAGGCGATACTTCCCAGCCAGTGATACCGCTGGCTTCGCCCTTACCTTCGTCAATGGGTACAGACGAGTCCCTGCACCACCACCCAAAATAATTCCTAAAACCTTCTGCACTATTTAAGACTCCTCTTCAGACCAACGCAGTTCACAACGATCACTTAGTCACGGTCCAACGAGCCTGGATGACACCCGAGGGCTCTATTCATCCCTCAGGCTCAATGGTTGAGCAATCCCCAAACCAGCCTCTCAAAGCTGGCTATAGAGGCAACCGTTCCTAGCATGGTTCACACTGGATTGACAGACCGTAACCCAGATGACGCAATTACAAGTTTTTTAACAACCCATAACGCCAGCCCTCCTCAGTGTGCGATCGCGACGACTCCTTGGCAAGGGGGATCAAGGGCTAAATCCCTCGAAAGAATGAGACAGCGACTTGCTTAGACAAGAAATAGTCTATGAACTGAATTGAATCATTCCCCAGTGGAGCTCCCAGACATTGAGCTTAATCTCCAGCCATCCAGCCATAATGCTCCTGACAAGAAGCTTAGGGCTGGGAGTTGCAAAAAGCCTGGCTCAGTTGGCGAAAATCCTCGCCTCGCCGCTCAAAATTGGCATATTGGTCAAAGCTGGTACAAGCCGGGGAAAGCAAGACAACCCCAGCACCCAGCACCTGAGCCCATTGGGCTGCGCGGGGCACTGCTTCGGTCAAGCTGGGCAACACCTCCAACTGCTCCACCCCCGCAGCTTTCATACGCTGGGCAAACTGAGGGGCTGCCTCGCCCACTAAAACCACAGCTAAGGCCTGAGCTTTAATGCGCTCGATCCAGGCACGATCATCCCCTTCCTTGGAAATCCCACCAGCAATCAGGATCGCCGGTTGGGTCATGGCCGCCAGTCCAACCTCAGCGGCATCGTAATTCGTCGCCTTACTGTCATTGATAAAGGTAATGCCCTGCCACTGGGCAACTTGTTCCAACCGATGGGGAACGCCGGGGAATTCGCAGATGGCCTGGGCGATCGCCCCTTTCGGTACCCCAGCCAGATGAGCGGCCCCCACTGCCAAGAGGAGATTTTGCTGGTTATGCTGACCCTTCATTTTTAGGCTGGAGGCTTCTAACAATGCCTCCCCGGCAACCTTGACCCAGCCATCCTCTAAATAAATACTGCGCTCCAAAGGAGCTAAGGCAAAATCCAGGCCTTGGGTATTTGTCCAATAAGCTCCAGGGAACTGGGACGCAGCCTGACTTCTCAAATAGGGGTCATCGCCATTGAGCACTTGAATTTCGGACTGGCGCAGTAGGCTCGCCTTAATCGCCGCATAGTTCTCGACTGTCTTGTGGCGACTAAGGTGATCTGGAGTTAGAGTCGTCCAAATGCCAATGCGAGGGGCCACCATTTGCCCGGCTTCAATTTGATAGCTACTCAATTCTGCCAGGACCCAAGACGAAGACTCTGAATCCACAGCTCCTGCCCCTGAGTCCGATGGCGTTGAGGGATCAGCTTCTGCTCCATAGTGGGCTTGACAAGCCAACTCACAGGCCGCATAACCAATATTGCCGCAGGCCTGAATGGAATAACCTGCGGCCTTAAGAATGGCATCCAATAAAGCAGTCGTCGTTGTCTTACCATTTGTGCCCGTCACACAAAGCCAAGGCCGTTCCCGAAGTTGCTCCCAGGCATAAGCGAGCTCTCCCAACACTCGCCAACCAAGATCGCGAGCCTTCACCAACCCCGGGATATCCCAGGGCACGCCGGGACTCACAACCACCAAAGGAGCAGCGATAGCCAAGCCATCGACCGCCCCAACCACGTCCGATTCAGCCAGTAAAGCATCAGGATCAAAGCGATCGTTCAGCCGCACAGCAATACCCAACTCCGCCAGCACAGCCTGCTGCTGTCGCAAAGCCTCAGAATCACCACTGTCACTCAATACGACACCATAGCCCTGGGCCTTCAACAGCGTCGCTGCGGCCAGTCCAGACTTTCCCAAACCCACCACATACGCCGTTTCCATTAACCCCAATCCGAACAGACAACGCCCTTAATCCTACAGGAGCAACCCCCGGCGATCTCTATACAAATCCACCATCTGCACTCTAATTCCGTAACATCTCCCTGAAGAAGCTCCAGTCCAGCCATTGCCAACCAACTTCGACCATCCCAATAGAGCTAGACCGATCAAAAGCGTTGGGAGCGAGGCTATAGTAAAAGCTATATTTCACTCTCTAAACGCTTCTGCTGCTGTGCAACCCAACGTTTCAATTCTGGCGCTGCTAAGCTCTGAGCAACTGCTAACGCAGCTGCGAGAGGCTTTAGACTCACAGCAATACACGCTCCAACCGGCCCCTACAGAAGGCGCCTTCATACAAGCGCTGAGCGATCCCCAATCAGTAGACTGCCTCCTCCTTGACGAGGCAGCCGCCTTACCCTCTCTATTTTCAGCTCTGCGCAAGGAGAGAATTCTACTCCCCATTGTAGTGATTTCAGGTGATGCCGACCATGAGGTCTACCACAATGCAGAAGTAAATCTCCCCACAACAGAAATTGCCACAGCGGGCACCAGCATCAATGCTGCCATTAAACAATTTCTCCAGCTCTCTCCCCAAGAAACCGCCTCACCTCTCAGCAGCCCAACCATTGGCAGCGAGCCCCCCTCACCAGAAGCACTCCTGGAACAACAGCAACGCCTCGCCAGCAAATTAAAAGAGCGGCTGGGATATCTAGGGGTGTATTACAAACGCAACTCTAGTAACTTTTATCACAATCTTAGCGAGATTGATCAGCAAGGACTAATCGACGAATTAACGACCAAATATCAAAGCATTTTACTGGCCTATTTTAGCGAGGCAACAGAGCTAAACCTGCTCATCGACGAGTTCGTGAACTTATCTTTCTTTACCGATATTTCTGTAACCCAGATTGTTGAGATTCATATGAAACTCATCGACGATTATTCTAAGCAGTTAAAGTTGGAAGGGAGAAACGAGGCAATCTTAATCAACTATCGATTGACCTTGCTCGACATCATTTCCCATCTTTGCGAAATGTACCGTCGCTCCATTCCAAGGGAGTCATAAACCGGCTCCTCCAACAGGCATGGGAGGTTCCTCAAAGTGATGACCACATCGGCTTTTCCCATTATTGTCTGCATCATGGAAACGTTTTTGTTTTAATGTATTTAAGGCGGGGCTTCGTCGACGCGCTTGCTCGGCATTGTGTAATCCTCGTCATCAAACATTAGAGACAAAGCGAGTCAAGCCAGTTTGACTAAGCACAATTGCTATCTCTTTCTGTATTTCAAATCTTAAAAAATGATTTAGTCGGCTTAAAAGACAGGATTTGTGAAGTATAGGGAACCTGTAATTGATGAAGTTCTTGTCATCTCCCCCAATAGTTTTTCCCTTTTCACCTCAGAAAGGGAATTTAGTATTGAAGCCATAGAATTATCCTTTTCTCTAACAAACAGCGTGAACGCATTGTGATTTTGTTCAATGCTCTAGCCCTATTTTGGAGCCTTTGTCATGAGCATGGCATCTCTCAAGAAAACCTACGTCCTCAAGCTATACGTTGCAGGTAATACACCCAACTCATCTAGAGCATTGCATACGTTAAAGAACATTCTCGAGAACGAATACCAAGGGGTTTACACCTTGAAAGTGATCGATGTGCTGAAAAATCCCCAGCTTGCAGAAGAAGACAAAATCTTAGCAACACCGACATTGGCCAAAATCCTTCCCCCTCCAGTACGCCGCATCATTGGAGATCTATCTGACCGAGAGCGAGTCTTAGTTGGATTGGATCTCCTTCATGAAGGGTTGGGTCTGTAACCTCATAACACCTTCTCCATCTCCCTAGCATTCCTGCACAGACATCAGCAGCCATGCGCCATGTTGCTTCCCTTATTCCCTTCACCATTCACGCATGGCCTACCTCAAGACTACCTACATTCTCAAGCTTTATGTTGCAGGTAATGCAGCGGCATCAACGCGTGCCCTGCGTACTTTACAGGACATCTTAGAGCATGAATTCCAGGGGGTATATGCCCTTAAAGTGATCGATGTCCTCAAGAATCCCCAACTTGCAGAAGAAGACAAGATCCTCGCCACGCCGACTCTGGCCAAAATCCTTCCCCCCCCCATGCGCCGCATTATTGGAGACCTATCGGATCGCAAACGTGTTCTCATTGGTCTGGATTTGCTATATGAGAATCTCCAGCAAAATCCAACGGTCTAGTATTTGTTTATTGGAGGGCGGGATCAATCATTCTGATTCCTAAGGAACGAGATTTTACTTATGGCTATGAGGTTTCAGATTCGGTCCGAAGTGATGCAACCATGGCTGTAGTTTCCGAGACTTTTTGATTTGCTGACCCAGCATTCATCCACAATCTTGGTTTTGGAGTCGGTATCCACTCTCTAGCAGCGCTGAAAGCTCCACATTGCCATAGCAGTTCAGCTCAAATGAGCCTGCTTTCGCTGACATGATACCCATGCCGCAGCAGCCTATAATGGGCTCTACCATGGTTCTTGTTTATATCGCCCTATGCCCCCCTTAGTGCCAGCTGGTTCATCGCCAACGCCCAGCCGCCGCAGTATCCAAAAAATTCGAACCATGATTGAAGGGTTCGATGACATCAGCCATGGGGGCTTACCCAAGGGGAGAACCACCCTGGTGAGCGGCACCTCTGGTACCGGAAAGACGATGTTTTCCGGCCAATTTTTGTTCAATGGCATTCGACATTTTGATGAAGCCGGTATCTTTGTCACCTTCGAAGAATCCCCTGCTGACATCATCCAGAATGCCGAAAGCATTGGCTGGGACCTCAAAACCATGATGGAAGAGGGCAAGCTCTTCATTCTCGATGCCTCTCCAGATCCAGATGGTCAAGAGATTGTTGGCAACTTTGACCTCTCAGCGCTGATTGAGCGGATTCAGTACGCCATTAAAAAGTACCAGGCCAAACGAGTCGTCATCGACTCCATCACGGCAGTCTTTCAGCAATACGATGCGGCTTCTGTCGTGCGGCGGGAGATCTACCGTCTTGTGGCCCGTCTCAAGCAGGTGGGGGTCACCACTGTCATGACCACAGAGCGAGAAGAGGAATACGGTAAGGTTGCTCGCTTTGGCGTCGAAGAATTTGTCTCTGATAACGTTGTCATCGTCCGCAACGTATTGGAAGGGGAGCGTCGCCGCCGCACCATCGAGATTCTCAAGCTGCGAGGCACCACCCATATGAAGGGGGAATATCCCTTCACAATGAACCACGATGGCATCAGTATTTTCCCCTTGGGTGCCATGCGCTTGACCCAGCGCTCCTCTAACGTGCGCGTCTCATCTGGCGTGACCAAACTGGATGAGATGTGCGGCGGCGGATTCTTCAAGGATTCGATTATTTTGGCGACGGGTGCCACCGGCACCGGCAAAACCCTGCTGGTGAGTAAGTTTATCGAGAATGCCTGCAAGAATGGCGATCGCGCGATCCTCTTTGCCTACGAAGAATCCCGCGCCCAGCTCCTGCGTAACGCCTACTCCTGGGGGATTGACTGTGAGGAATTTGAACGTCAGGGGCTGCTCAAGATCATCTGTGCCTATCCCGAATCAGCCGGATTAGAAGACCATTTGCAGACCATCAAGTCAGAGAT
This sequence comes from uncultured Pseudanabaenaceae cyanobacterium, assembly GCA_938021205.1. GTDB lineage: Bacteria > Cyanobacteriota > Cyanobacteriia > PCC-9006 > JAAUQQ01 > JAAUQQ01. Next base: position 11,629 of record CALIGI010000015.1, on the reverse strand, counting down.
TAGCGAGTTCAAGCCTGCTCGGATTGCAATCGACTCTCTTTCCGCCTTAGATCGAGGTGTGAGCAGCAACTCTTTCCGCCAGTTCGTGATTGGCGTTACGGGCTACGCCAAGCAGGAGGAAATCACAGGCTTCTTCACGAACACCACCGACCAGTTCATGGGCTCCCATTCGATCACGGACTCCCAGATTTCTACCATTACAGACACCATCTTGCTCCTGCAATATGTTGAGATTGGGGGTGAAATGTCCCGCGCCATTAACGTCTTTAAAATGCGCGGCTCCGCCCATGACAAAGGCATCCGCGAATTCAGCATCAGCAGTAACGGTCCAGAGATCAAAGAGAACTTCCGCAACCTGGAACGCATTATTAGTGGTGCGCCAACTCGAATCACGATCAACGAAAGCAATGAGCTTTCTCGAATCATGCGTGGGGTCCAGGAGAAGGCGGGTACAGGCGAGTAAAAAGTCAACAAGCAGAATTAACTGCAATTGCTGGGCTCACTTCTACTCTGTGAGACCAGTAGGCATTTTAGACTGGCTGACTGTACGGACTAGAAAAACAACGGTTAAAGATAGGGACTTGGAGCTTACGGAAGTTCAAACAAAGCATTTCCCAATCTAAACTTCAAGCTCTACACGATGTTGTCCTATGTCGTACAGTAATGCCGCCAATCCATCTAAGAAATTTCCAGGGATTAAATAATCCGACTTTGACCTACGAAGCTTACCCTGCCTAGCAACTTCAAGATTTTAGGATGGTTGAGAAGCAGGAAATCATGAAGTCTCAAAGTCGAGTTCCAATGCCTTAAAACAGGAAACAGGGTGTCTCTGAAAACCAGAGAATGAAGAGGCATTGCGGAGCAGCTTCAGCGCAAGTATAAATAATCACAAGAGATAGAACGAGTCTTGATTTACCGATCTGCGATACGAGTTAAAATTGCAAAAATATTGCATTAAGCAAACAAGACGATATACTTATGTTTCGAAACTAGCAGAGTGATAAATTACTGTTCCCTTCCTTCAAAATGATTCGAAGTTCAATGGCATTGACCGGTCTTTCGAAGACAGTTGCAGTAGTTGGTTTAGGCTTAGCCTCTAGCTTTTCTGTCGCAATTGCCGCGCCGCTCCAGCCAAGCGCCACTATGGGCGATTCCCCTACAACAGCAGATATTGCATCTGAACCAGGAGTGGCCCCCCCCACGAAGCTAGCCCCCCTTCAAAGTAGTATGGTGCCTCCCCTAGGGGCGATGACACTACTACCAAACTGGCTGAGCTCACAAGGAAATACTTTAGAATTTGCTCAGCCCGTAGGGCGCTGGCTTTCTGCCTTAAATCCCCTGACTCGGTCATCACGCTTCACTGATGTTCCGGCCTATCGCTCCGGCCAGTTACCCCTAGCCTTTACCTGCGCCCAAGACCCTGAGCAGCGGTATGAACTGTTCTCGGAATGGGTTTTCAATTGTCTGCTCAGCGAGGTTGACAATCCAGCACTCCGACAGTCTATGACGGAGCGCATTGAATCAACCTTCCGCAATGGGGATTGGGGCTCTGAATTGGTCGAGCCCACTCTAGCGGAGAATTTTCCCGCTGCCCGTCTGGGCGATCGCTTGCTTTTCATCGTCAATGAAGAAGTCACCGAGGCTGCTGGTCTCAATGGCGAGGTCTTAGCCACCCGCTGGGTCAATCAACTGCGTATGGTCATGGGTGACCAGCCGCTGACCCTCATTGATGCTCAGTTCACGATGCATGGCCTAAAGTCCACAGGAGACTACCTCAAGGGTGATGCCTCTTGGTATGGTCCTTATTTCCACGGTCGCCTCACTGCGACGGGGGAAATTTACGACCAAGATATGTTCACTGCGGCCCATAAGGAGCTCCCCTTCGATACTTATTTGAGGATTACCAATCTCAAGTCAGGGGAGCAGTTGGTAGTCCGAATCAACGATCGCGGCCCCTATGTGGGCGATCGCATTCTAGACCTCTCTTTTGGTGCTGCAAACTACTTAGGGAGCAAGGACACTGGAGTTGTCCCCATCCGGGCTGAGCTACTAGAGCGAGACGAACCTCTCCAGGCAAAACTTCCCTCTTATCGCCATATCAACCCGCTACAAAATCCACTAATCACAATGTGGCGTCCCTAAAAAACGAGGACGATGATTAGATTAGATCCATGAGAGCTACACTTTTTAGGTTTCAAAGACAAGGAATGTCCTAAGCGATGTAGCAAACGGCTATAGCAGAGGTTTAAGCCATCTATTCCTCATCCACATGGGTGGCTTAACAAGCTCAGCCAAGAGACTCAATGATGACTAGGCTTTTTGAGATTAGGGCATAATCTAATCGCTTATTTGCCACAAAGAATAATATGACGCCCTTGAGTGATGTGCAGCCAACCTTCACTGCGCAACTGATTTAAAATTCGTGTAACAGTCACCCGCGTCGTCCCTAAAGCATTGGCTAAGTGCTGGTGGGTCAAACGCACCGACAGCAAACTTCCCTTCTCACAAGGTTCACCTAAACATTGGGACAGGAGCAGTAGAAATTGCTTAAGTCGATCCTCCACACGGCGAAGGCCCAGCAAAGCAGCCATACTTTCTGATTGCTGGAGGCGGCGAATGAGTTGCTGGTTGAGGGCCTGCTGAATGCTGGGTGACTGCTGTAGCTCATCCATAGTCAAGCGCAAAAGTTCAGCATCCGCGAGGGGAATAGCGCTATAGGGCGTCACATCGGTTAAGGGAACTCCAAAGGGCATAGAGGGGACTGCCAAACCTAGCAAGGCTTCATCACCACTGGGATAAAGCGTGTTTAACAAGACAACTCCCCGCAAAACAATCCAAATGATATTCGCCTCTAGGGGAATCTCTCGACCACGGTGGAAGGAATGAACTGGAAAATTTTGATAGAGATGGTTGAGGTGCTCACGCACTGCCACCGAGGAGTTGCGAGGGGTCTCAACGGTCCTGGAATTGAGGAACCAACCAACTTGCTGGAACTGACTGAGCACCATGCCAAATACCTAACTTCAATTCGTTTTCTAAAAACAGTTTAGGAAGCGTCTTTAAAGGAAAGGTAATGACTGGATTGTGAAAAGTTTAAGCTTGGAATAAGCCTTGTACAGGCAACCGAGGTGTTGATCATTCGTGACGTATAGCTGTGGCCACACCACAGCCTCAAGAACCCATAAATTGAGAAATCTGCTATCTCAGCTATTCCCTCACAATAACAAGTCTGTCCTAGGAAAGATGTTATCTACATCACCTCAACACTGGCTATTAAGGCTAAAGTGACCCGATTTATTAGATTCAGGTAGACGTTTATTCAGGCAGACGGTAATCACCCGGTCCAGCTTTGAACGGACCTAAGCTCCAGGAGGTGATCCAACCACCGTAAAAATTACCGGGCTGAGGCTTGGCTATCTCACCTCCCACAATACAACGATCCATGGGAGCAGCATACATCGCGAGGTAATTGCGAATCGACTCAAAGGCGGGTTGGGGGTTGCGATAGAACCAGGCCACATTCTCTAGGAAGCGATCGCCCAATTGCAAGCTGTAATACTCCGCCAAGCCCTTCCATTCACAAAAAGAACTGCGAGTCGTCTGGGTGAAGTAACGCATCTGAATGTCTTCCGGCGGAATGTAATACACCGGCGGATGGCTCGTTTCCAGCACGCGCTTAGCTCGCTGGCTATTCACAATTTGCACACCATTAAAAATGACCTCAATGGGCCGCGTGCAATCCTCCAGACGAGGGGGTCTTGGATAATCCCAAACCGATTCTTGCCCAGGTCCTGGCTGAATCCGATCCACCATAAATGCCCCTGCGATTTCCAATCAGTAACATCATGTCGCCAAGAGAGAAACCTCTCGACAGCTCGCAATCTTTACTAGCATGGGGAAGATACTACCCACTAGCAGTTTGCGCTGTTCCAGCTTCACAATCTCTCGCCCTCAATCCGGACAGCGATAGCGCAATGCCATGCTCCAAGGTATCACTCCAGAGGGAATGAGGTAGTTCACCCTCAAGCAACGCTCTAATGGAAAATTCAAAATAGTTCCAGCCCCGACCGTCACAGAACGTTACCTGAATGCTGCAGAATGGGCACCTCAGACTTTTAAACTAGAAGGCTCGGATCGCTTTTACATACTTCTTTAAGCCAGCCATGTTTCCATCCCACCGGCCCCGCCGCCTGCGCCAAACCGACGGTCTCCGTCGCATGGTGCGGGAAATCACCCTGACTCCCAACGACTTTATCTATCCCCTTTTTGCAGTGCCAGGTTCCGGTATCCGCAACGAAGTCAAATCCATGCCGGGGGTGTTTCAGCTCTCCATCGATAATATTGTGGAAGAGGCTAAGGAGGTCTATGACCTAGGTATTCCATCGGTCATTCTCTTCGGCATCCCCGACGAGAAGGACAATGAGGCCACGGGAGCCTGGCATGACTGCGGCATTGTACAAAAGGCAGCCACTGCGATCAAAGAAGCGGTTCCTGAGATGGTGGTCGTCGCAGATACCTGCCTCTGCGAATACACCATCCATGGCCACTGCGGCTACCTGGAAACCGGCGACCTCACGGGCCGAGTATTGAATGACCCCACTCTAGAACTGCTGAAGAAAGTTGCAGTCGCCCAGGCCAAGGCTGGTGCCGATATCATCGCTCCTTCGGGGATGATGGATGGCTTCGTGGGTGCCATTCGCGAAGGCCTAGACGAGGCAGGCTTTGCGGATACGCCGATCATGGCCTATTCCGCCAAGTACTCCTCGGCTTACTACGGTCCTTTCCGCGATGCCGCTGAATCTGCGCCTCAGTTTGGCGATCGCCGCACCTACCAAATGGACCCCGGCAATGGCCGCGAAGCCTTGCGGGAAGTGGAATTAGACATTGCAGAAGGCGCGGACTTCGTCATGGTCAAACCTGCACTGTCCTATATGGACATCATCTGGCGCATCAAGGAGATGACGAACCTGCCCGTGGCAGCCTATAACGTCTCTGGGGAATATTCCATGGTCAAGGCTGCGGCCCTCAACGACTGGATTGATGAGGAAAAGGTCGTCCTAGAGACGCTGACCAGCTTCAAGCGGGCTGGGTCGGACCTAATTTTGACCTATCACGCCAAGGATGCAGCTCGTTGGTTAGCAAAGTAAGCAACGACCTCAGGCGATCGCGCGAGCCCAGGGAAACCTAAGGCATAGTAAAAGGGTCATGGAATGGGGGCATCTTTGCCAATCATCCATGGCTCTTTGTGGTCTTAAGACAGATGGCGAAGACAGCGAAGTAGGCTAGGACAACAATGACTGCCCCCCAACGGACTTCTCTATCCCTGGCAATCATCGTCAGCCTCTGGCCTTGGGCCAGTGCTGTTGCTCAACCCGATGCGTTGCCTCAGCAACTCGAGCCTCAACAAATTGAGATTGTAAGTCCTCTGGAAGGTTCTGTTCCTTCAAGTAGTCCCAGTTCCAGTCCCAATCTTGAACGACAACCCTCCATCATCCAAGGCAGCTTGGAAACAGCTCCTGCATCGCTGGACTCAGCAGACCGCGATCGCCTCCACAATCTCTTAGCCAAAGCCCAAGCAGAATGCTGGCATCAACAGCCCTACCCCCAATTCATTCAATCCATTGCCGAGCAATTTCTGGGAGAGCAGTATCGAGCAGGACTACTCGACAGTGGCGAAGCCGAGACCTTGATCCTCTCCCTCCAAGAATTCGACTGCGTTCTCTTCATCGAAACCGTCTTGGCCCTCGGCAAGGCCATCATTCAAGTGGAATCCTCGGCTCCCGAGCTTTCCCTAGCCACGCAGCAAACAATTGCATCCACAACTTTTACCAAAGCTGTGGAGAACTATCGCTATCGTGGTGGCAAATTGCAGGACTACTGTGGTCGTCTCCATTACTTCTCAGACTGGATCTTGGACAACCAGCAACGGGGTAACGTCTCCCCCATTGCAAACCTGAAAATTCAGCCCCTCAACAAAGCCATTACCTTCATGGGAAACCATCGAGGCAGCTATTCCCAACTCAAAGCGGATAGCCAATACAACTGCATTCGAGATGCTGAACAACGCCTCAACCGTTCAATCAACGACAGCCTCAGCCGCGAGACAGTATTCAATCCTCCCTTCGGCTACATTCCCACAGCTCAAATCCGCCGCCAATATGCACAACTGCAAGCGGGGGATATTATTGCTGTCGCAACCTCAGTCGCTGGCCTTGACGTGACCCACACCGGGTTGGTTTATCGTCATCCCAATGGCAATCTCGGGTTAATCCATGCCGCTCCCAACGCTGGCGTAATCCTGGCAAGCGATCTACAAACCTATATCGAACGGGTGGATTCCGCGATCGGCATTATCGTCACGCGGCCTAATTTATAAGTAGCTGTCCTGCCCCAAAAGCCCTCGTGACCCGCTAGGCCAAACGTTGCAAGGCCAACTGTGCCCTAGCTTGCAATGCCGGAGCCTCATCCCCTTGGGCCATAACCTCTAACCTTGTAATCAAGTGAGGTCGCTCATCTACTAACTGAGATTCAAGCACTTGCCCCAAGGCTTCTAAGCCTGTCACCGCTGCGTAACGTACAACCCATTCAGGGTCATCACAAACCTGAATCAGCGTTTCTAAGGCCTTGGACTGGGCAACAACGCGATCGCCCTCACTCGTAAACTCCTGCCAATGCAACTTTCCCACCCCCCGAGCCGCCGCACGCCGCACACTCAAAGCAAAATCCTCCACCGCCGCTTTCACCAACAAATCAATGCCACGCGGATCACCAATACCCGCCAAGGCACGCAAAGCCCAAGCCCGAGCCCCATAGTTAAATCCATCCAGCAACTCAATGAGTGGCATCACTGATGGCTCACCAATGGTAATCAAACCATCCACCGCCGCCACTGCTGCACCGGGATTGTTATAGCCCAAGACCTCGATCAAAATCGGTACCGCCTCGCTTAGCTGGGCCGCAGCGATATCCTCCACTGCAAATCTCAAGGTTTCCGCAGTGCCAGCACTGTGTAGTTTATCGAGTAGCGGTTGCAACTGAGGCGATGCAGAAGAAACAGTCATGGCACAAGACAGAATACAGTGGAAGTTCTAGAATCAAGGGCAGAAAAAAATCGCCAAGCGATAGCTACAGCAAATCATCCATCAAATCCATGGAATGGATCGCTTCGCTGGTCAGGGCATCATCAGGAGACTGCCGTAAATGAGTTTCCAATAGCCCCTTCAACGCAATTAGCTTGAGGCTGTTTTCTGCTAGTGTTCCAGCGATAGCCTCGGCTCCCGGCATATAGCCAACCGCTCCAATATCCATCAGCGCCGCACGCCGCAACTGCAAATCCGGCGCAGCCAAGGCCTGCACCAAGACATCTCCATAGCTGGACTCCCCAGTCAATTGATACATGGCCCGCGCCGCTGCATATTGCACCTTCTCAACGGAATGCTCAGCAAAAGGCTTAATCTGCCCAACAGCCTCAGTGGCTCCCAAACTTCCCAGAGCCTCCAAAATCAAATCATAGGGCTCACGCAGGTGAGGCTTACCAGGCATCATCGTTGCTGCTTCAACGCCTCCATCCAAAAAGCTCAACAGCCTTGGGATAGCAACTTTATCGCCAAGCTCTCCCAAAGACTCAACTACCGCGCCCCGAACATAATAGTCGTCACAGTCCAAGCTTTCTAGCAAAGCAGGCACCACACTAGGTTCACCTAGTTTTCCTAGGGCTCGCGCTGCATTACGCCTCAACGGATAACCACCATCAGGCGAACGGTTCAATTCATCAGCCAAGGCCACGACAAGAGAATCAATAACAACTGGTTGATTAGCACGAAATCGCCCTACCCACCAAGCAGCGTAATAGCGTAGACCAGGATCTTCTGTTTGCTGAAGGTTAGCAATCGCCTCTTCCAGCGTCAACGACTCCGCAGGAACATTTTCAGCGGCATCAGACATAACACAACAAGCGTTTTATAAAATCACGAAAAAAAATACTAAAGCCTGGGCCAATTAGACAACTACTGAGAATCCAGCAGCAGCCTTACAGCCCAGGCTTCAAACGATCAAAAATCAACAGACAAACTAGAGGGTTCTAGCTGAGTGCGTTGATAGCATAATCCAGATAAGAGTTGGTTTCACCAGCAGCATCACCAGACAAACCGTGGTTAGCCTTAATGTGATTCAGAGCTTCGATGTACCAGCTAGGAGACAATTCGAAGGTCTTGTTGATTTCGTCAATGCCAGCCAAAAGGTAATCATCCATAGGACCAGTACCACCAGCGACGAGGCAGTAGGTTACCATGCGCAGGTAGTAGCCTACATCACGCGAGCACTTTGCCTTACCTTCTGCACTAGATGCATAAGTAGGGCCACTCATTTGAGTGGTGAAAGGGTACTTGGTGTAAACAGCCTGAGTAGCACCGTTAATCAAGGAATCAGCCTTAGCAGACAAAGCCTTAGCAGCTTCAATACCAGCAGCAGCACGCTTGAAGCGACCAAAAGCAACCTGAACCTCAGTGTTGCTCAAAAAGCGACCCTGGGAATCAGCAGCAGCAACCGCTTCGGTAAGAGGTGTTTTCATGAAGGGATCTCCCTAATGTTTTGCAAGATTTGAATTAACAAACGAAATTCCTAAGCAAAGGCCTAGAAAGTGTCCAAAGGGGACTTAACCGACAGCGGAAGCAGCCTTGTCGAAGTAGCCACCAATTTCAGACATTAGGGCGCTGCAATCACCAGAGGTGATGCCGCTCTTGTCGCCAGCGATAGCCACAGCAGCGTCTTTCATGAAGCGAACGCCTTCAGCAACGGAAGCACCAGGAGTGCCCAGAGCTAAATAGGTCTCACGCAGGCCGTTCAAGCAACGGTCATCCAGCACGGAAGCATCACCAGAGAAGGTTGCATAGGTGACGTAGCGCAGGATGATTTCCATGTCGCGCAGGCAAGCAGCCATACGACGGCTGGTGTAAGCGTTACCACCAGGAGCGATCAAGCCAGGCTGGGCAGCGAAAAGGGAGCGACCAGCGTTAGCAACGATGGCGGAAGCATTACTGGTCATACGGTTAACAGCATCAAGGCGCTTGTTGCTGTCGGAAACCATTGCGCTCAAAGCATCTAGTTCAGAACCAGACACATAAGCACCACGTGCATCAGCCTGAGCGATGACCTTGGTAAAAGCGTCAAACATTAATAATCTCCTAAATCTCGATTCGCTTGACTTACAAAAAGCAGTTGTAATCCAATCAGCATAACTGGCTAGCTGGCCCGAACCCTGATAAACAAACCAGAGGCAATCACCGAGCTTCCCAGAGTCCAAAGCAGTTCAAAAAGACTTTCTTTGGCCTAGGCATTTCACACAGAAGCGCTAATGCTTCTCATTTTAGCTGAAAGTGCAGCCTAAAAGGCCATATGCAAACTCTAGATCACAAGGAATAACAGAGTTCGCCTAGCCTCAGGTTACATGACCTGTAGCCTTACGCTTACGGTTACATTTATACAATGACAGCGGACGTCGAGAGCCTAAGTCAGTCATTAAGTTTTGTTACCTAGGCAACAGCCAAAAACCTTCGGTAGAGACCCTTCTAGGAGATCTTGGACATGGTGATGACTGTCGTATGAATGCAGTTTGAGCTCTCCTTACGGTCTCCATTCATTGAAAACAATGTTATGCACAATCACCGACTAAGCTTTAACCTCCGTTCGTCCAGATAAAATTGTGAAAATGAGATTTCTCGCCACCAGAATAATTACAGAAGGTTAATTTACAGAAATTTTTCTTAACAAGGTCGAGTCCATCAAACAGATTCTGATGTGGGGAACTTCTCTTCTATATTGAAGAATTTTTATTAAGACAGTGCCTTCCAACAGAAGACATGTCACAAGCAGCAAAATCTACGGCACACCAAAAGCCACAGATTCGGGAGGCTACGTTTTCATAGGACTGCTTGGATAACTTTCCAACCGTCCTGATTAGCCTCGTTCATCAAAACGGGAGTAGAAGCTACCGCGCTTGCTCCAATAATTACGCAGGGCATGTTCAGGGGTGTGCAAACTTGCCTTAACTCGATAGAGCATCACCTGTCGACGATTCCCCATCCAAATGTTCTTCACGGGCTCAACATTAATCACCACTCCGCCTAGCGTCTCAACACATTCTGAGAATCGCTCAACAGCAGAGTAATCCAACGTCTCAAAAAAATAGAAGTTACCAGAACAAATAAGATGGTGACTGCGAATCCAAGCTCGCATTTTCTTTTCGGCCTGAACGGGATACATGACAGCCTGGCCTCAGGAAGAAATTTTTAAAAGCATGGGTCAAGGCTCATGGGAACAGCATCCTAAGCTGCATTGTTCCTGAATCAGCTCAGGCTAAGAACAACAAACCTAAGATCTAGCAGCAGCAGTATTGCCAAGCAGGACTCCCCATCTGGAGTATTCAATAGAGGAGAGAAACAATAGGATGAGACAAATGAAAATTGAGCTCTACAAAGCAAATTAGGAATTTTATAGCTATATTTTCTAAATTTCCCTATAAATCATTGAATCTGTCAACAGCAAGAGCAACATCACCATGACCACAACAGCTCCCCCTAGGTCGGGAGAATCAGAGACCTTTAGCCCAGGGCCGGAAGCTCTTCCGCAAAACTACGAATCCTTTTAAACCGCAGAGGTCCTAGAGCAGAGCCCCAGATATGCTCATTCGTCTCCACATCAAAGCCGCGATCGCGACTAACCCAGGTCGTCTCAGTCAGATCCACTTCACTGACTAAATAGGTGATGTGACCCTCCCGAGGAATGAGGCAATTATTGCCGGGCTCCACCTGGCCCACATAACGAAGGCCATCCCCAGCAGCACCGGGCAGATCGGGGGAGGCTCCCTCCGGCAGACGACTAAAGTCGGGCTGGACTTCTGTGGGCGTAAAGACCATGGAACAGTTACACCGCCGCTCAATGCCATCGGGGGGAATAGACGCCAAGATACTGTCTTCGCGGCTGGCCCCTGCATAAAGCATGGGCTCCTTCAGTGCATAGTTTTCGATGAAAACCGAGCCATCCGACTGTTCTACTAGGCGGTGGATTCCCTGGCGATAGGGGGACCAAAGGTCATAGTCATAGGCCTGCTCCGAATAGAAGCCCACCCCCTGGAAAAATCCAGCAGGCAAAGGGCGAAAAGCCACCCGGATATGGGCGTAATTAGCCGGTTCCGCGATGGACTGGTCCTGATTGCTAAACTCTCCTGCCATCCAACGGCAGAGGGTTGAAAAGGAAGAATTCAAATCCGTCGTGCTCTCAGAAGCCGTTTGCATGGATCTTTGCTTTGATTCACTCCACCTTAGCCTGTCATGCTCGTCGTCACATCAGTTTTAGGGCATTGACCTGAGACGATCTAAGCAGCACCTTAGGTCAATGGTGCAGTCTCAGCTTTTGCGCGAATTTCTGAGGCAAAGGAGGCCGTAAGCACTCCGGCACCATCACTCGTCCGAATCATGGAAACACGAAAACGCAGATTAGGTGTGCCAAACCAAATTCGCTCCTCCGCAGAGGCGCGATCATAGGGCGTAATCAGCACAAACACTCCCTCCTCCGTAAAACGGTATTCCCCCACCGCTGGCATTTCTTCGGCATATCCCTTAGAGCGCAGGAG
>CALIGI010000014.1 GCA_938021205.1 uncultured Pseudanabaenaceae cyanobacterium | reverse complement strand
TTACGTCGCGCAGATTATCTACAGATTGGGCACTCTGGGCCATGACGGGGGAAGCGATAGCAGCGATGCCAACGTTGGTGCCGAGGACGAGCATTGCAGCGAGGGCGATTTTAGCAGTTACGTTTTTCATGGGTTTTGTTTATTTAGTGTGCGGTCGTTTGGAGTTGTGCTTGCTCCGTTGAACCCACTATAAGAAACCCAATTGGAATTCCTAAGGTGTTTTGTGCCACCTAATTCACTTGTCTGATCCGGGGAACTTTCGCTGTAGTCCTTTCGGTCTCCGCGATCGCTTCTTATGGATCTAAAGGACTATGACCCCTGGTTTTGAGGTCTATATATAAGTCAAGAAAAGTGCCTAAATCGTCGAACGATAATCTGAGATTAGATTCCCTATTTGCAGGGAACAAATGAAAAATAAATGGGTCTGATGGCTTTGCTTATAGGGGGCTAGCTCGCGAAAGTCAATGTGGTAATGGTCGTCATGGTGAACCCAGGAGGGATTGCGGGAGAAGCGAAGCTGGGTTAAGAGGCTAGAACCACCATGGGCCGCTAGATCATCCTGCAAGTCCGGCACAAAGATGATGACTTCAATAGCGAGCCCGTGGGCTGCTGTCGCTTGGTTGAGGGCTGTTAGAGACCTCTAAGGATTTAATTATCCTCTTTCAGCCGATGAACCTTGCACTGCTGAGCCATATCTGATGAGTTCGACAGAGCAAAGCTGCCCTCACCTCGGTTGGCCTGACTCAGGCCAACCCCTAGCCCCTCTCCCCAGGGAGAGGGGAACATGAAAGGCTCTGGGAACAGCCTGCTTGCGTTCGGTTCCCCTTCTCCTAAGAGAGAAGGGGGTCGGGGATGAGGTCGGGTTTAAGGCTGTCGCACTCAGGTTCACTCTAACCTCGCCTAACCCTCCGTTCCGTTAAGAAGCCTGGATCTCAAGCGCTTGAAGAGCAACCTGCTTTTTCCCATTTGCGGTGGCTTGGGTGCCAATGGTTTTGAAGCCGAGCTTTTGGTGGAAGCGTAGGGAGCTTGCATTGGGGGGCTCGATGTCGATTTCGCAGGTAATGAGTGAAAGCTTATTCTCTTGGGCGTAGGCAAGGACTTGGTTGTAAAGCGCACTGCCGATGCCTGAACCTCGGTGTAGTTGATCGACGACGATGCGATCTATATAGAGGAACGAGTCGTAGCGCTCTGTAAACCAGCGGTAGATGGGGCCGTCGTAGGGGCTGCCTTTGCGGAAGGCGAGGAAGAAGGCGGCGATTTTGCTGTCCTGCTCCACCACCCAATGTAATGCTGCTTGGTTATGGATTGTCTGGAGGCGTTCTCCGTCCAGGGGGGTCAGCACTGCGACCGAGGCTTCGTTGAGGGCGAGTATTGCAGCGAAGTCTTGGGGCTGGGCTGGGCGGATGTCCATGGGATGACCTGGCAGAACGATGGCCTTTCTATTCTCGCTGGGGCTGGACGATCTGTGTTGCTAGTCCAGCTCATGCTCTGCTCGGAAGGCTTCGGTCTCCACCTCAAATATCTCGATGAGTTCTGGGTCCACATATTGATAGTCGTCGGGGATGCCCGAGTTTCCTCGACAAGCACCCACTGAGTCAGTCGTTGTTGCAGAGTATTCCGCTAATTGGTGAGTACAAGGGACGGCAGGCGATGTTCCAGCAGCAGTCGCCCCAGGTTTTGCAGACGCTGCAAGAGGTAGCGGTGATTCAGAGTGCGGAGTCATCGAACCGGCTGGAGGGGATTACGACGGCTCCGACGCGGTTGCAGCAGCTATTGACTTATAAGGTGCGGCCCCAGAGTCTTTCTGAGCAAGAGATTGCGGGTTATCGCGATGCGCTGAAGACGATCCATGCTAGTGCGCCCTATATGCCATTGAGTGCGGGGCTGGTGCAGCAGCTTCATCGGGATCTGTGGCAGTTCAGTCCGGCCCAGGGCGGCATTTGGAAGCAGTCGGATAATACAATTCGCCAAACTCTGGCGGATGGGACGGAGGTGGTGCGGTTTGAGCCGGTGTCGGCGTTTCAAACGCCGGAGGCGATGGTGCAGCTCCATGATCGCTTTGGGCAGCAGCTGGGGTCTCAGGCAGTGGAGCCGTTGCTGTTGGCGGCGACTTATATTTTGGATTTTCTCAGCATTCATCCGTTTCGCGATGGCAATGGCCGGATGGCACGGTTGCTGACGCTACTGTTGCTGTATCAGATGGGCTATGAGGTGGGGCGTTATGTCAGTTTGGAGCAGTTGATTGAGCAGACGCGGGAGAGTTATTACGATGCGCTGTATTTGTCGTCCCAGGGGTGGCATGAGGGGGAGCATTCGCTGCTGCCTTGGTGGGAGTATTTTGTCGGGATTGTGTTGGCGGCTTATGGGCAGTTTGAGGAGCGGGTGGGGTTGATTGTGGCGGTGCCGGGTGGGAAGAAGGCTCAGGTGATGGCGGCGGTGGAGCGGTTGCCGGAGCAGTTTCAGGTGGCGGATGTTGAGCGGGTTTGTGCGGGTGTGAGTCGGGCGACGATTAATCGGGCATTGCGAGAGCTGAGGGAGTTAGGGCGGATTGAATGTGTGAGGGGGGGACGGGATGCGCTTTGG
>CALIGI010000013.1 GCA_938021205.1 uncultured Pseudanabaenaceae cyanobacterium | reverse complement strand
AGGGCCGGTGCAAAGAGTCCGCCGGGAATGCCCGCACCGTAGGCTAGGAGCGTGAGGGAGAACTTGACGATGAAGGCGATCGCGCTCATCTCCCAGCCCAGCCCACTACTCAACACCAACCCCTGAAGGCCATCAGCATCGCGAAACTCCGTCGGCAACAAAGCCAAGACTCCACCACAGATCAATCCTGCCAGGGCCATTCGCAAAGCGGGTTGCTGGTTCAGATGCGTCTTGGCAAAGCGACTGCTCAGCAGAATACCTCGGCTAAACAGGCCACCCAGCAATCCCGCCAAGGCCCCCAACAGCAGTAACAGCGGAATCTCCTGGAGGGAAATGCTGGCCTGGGCCGCCTGGAGGCTCGCCGTCATATTTAAGCCCTGCCCCCCTAACTGGCGAGAGACCACAGCCCCAATAAACGAAGCAATAATGGCCGTGCCCAGGGTCAACCCCGAGAGGTCCTGAAGGAGCTCTTCAATAACAAACAGCACCCCAGCAATGGGGGCATTGAAACCCGAGGCCAGTCCCGCTGCCGCCCCCGCTGCAATCAGCTGACGGCGATGCTCCGGCGAAGTGGGCACCCAGCGACTTAGCTGCCCCGCCAATGCCGCACCGACCTGCACTGTCGGTCCCTGGCGACCCAGGGGAATACCGCTGCCCAGGGCCAGGATCGTCCCGCCCATTTTCACCAGAGCAACCCGCAGATTCATATCGACGGGAATCTGAGACAGGGCTGCCTTCACCCGAGGAATACCGCTACCTGAGGCTTCTGGCGCTATGCGTTCTACCAAAAGGCCCGCCACCCAGCAGCAGATCAGACCAACGAGGGGTAACCAAAGCCAATGGGGAAAAGGAGTGGAATTGGCCAGTCGCCAGCGATTCACTTCCGCAGCGCCCTGCTTAAGCAGGACCGCCGCGAGGCCAGAGATCAACCCAATCAGGCAGGCCTCGAACACGGCCAAACGATTGGGCTTGAACAGACCTCTCGATAGAGATTGAAACCAGCGCCGGGCGCGATAGACGGACTTCATCGGGGAAAGATTTGAGGCAACCTGGGGGAGATCACAGGCTCTGGCTTAAGCCTAGTCGCGTTTGGAGTTTGTGAAACAGCAGAGTTGCGTCACGACCTCAAACGTTCAGCGATCGCCTGGTTCTCATCCCACCAATCCACGCCTAAAATCCGCCGAGATCGCTCGGCATAGCTAGGAAAATCCAGGTCTACGATCAAAAATTCGGCCTCACCACCGGCCTGGGCCAATATTTCTCCCTGGGCATTGACCACCTGACTCTCGCCGCGATAGTTAGCCTTGAGCCCCCGCGCTGTTTCTTGGCCGACGCGGTTGCAGGTGGCGATCGCCAATCCCGCCTCGATCGCCTGCCCCCTTGCCACCATCAACGTCTGGGGGCCACCAAAATTAGAAGGATGCAGCAATAGGTCAACCTCCTCACGGGCGTAAGACTGGCCAATCTGGGGAAACCAGATGTCAAAGCAAATCGCCACGCCACATCGGAGGGTGCGATCGCCCACTGTCCAGTCAAAGATCAGCAAATTGCCCACTTCCCCCAACTTCGGCTCAACAGACTCCACTCTCGGTCCTCCGCCTTGCTCCCCACCTCGCTCAAAATAGAGCCGATCAACATTGGTCTGAGCAAGCTTACGGTAGCGACCGACAAAGCCCCCAGACCCCTCACCCGCACCAGGACCAAAGGCAGCAACGCTATTGAACAAAGCATCCCCCTCCCGCTCCGCCAGCCCGGCCACCAACGTACAGTCATAGCGCTGGGCCAAAGCTGCTAGATGCTGGCAAGTGGCTCCATCCGGGATCGACTCCGCCAGGGGCAACAATTGCTCACGATCTTCGAAGACATAGCCCGTCGTAAACAGCTCTGGCAGCAGCACCAGCGCATCGGCTAAGTGCTGAGCCTGGGCTTCTAAACAAGCCTCAAATCGCTGAAGGTTGGCCGCCGGTTCACCGTAGATAATCTCAGGTTGATAGAGGCAGAGTTGCATGATTAGCCCAAATCCATCTGACGCAGCAACCAGAAGCCCTCAAAGCGCTCGGAGTCAGCATTCTTTTGCACGCCAATGAAGTGAATTTTGTTAGCAGCCAACTTCGCCTTTTCAAACTGCGTCACTTCTTCCTCCAGCTCCGGCTTAAGGAGCGGAGCGAGGAGCCAGCGGTCATTTGCCCCGGTCTCCAGAACCAAGGCCGGACGCTTGCCCACATCCTGGGTAAGAAAGGCCAAGTCCAAACCTGACATCCAAGCAGCCAGGGGCTTCGCCCGTTCCGAGTAGATCAGCAAACCAGGAATGGGAGTGTCCTTATCCAAGCCCATTTCATGGAGAGAAAAGGACTCACCAAAATCAATATCCCAGTCCGCCAAATCATCAAAGGCAGAGACTTGCAGACTGACAAACCGCCAACTGTCGCCTCGCAAGGCATCAGGCAATCCCGTCGGGCGCTCAATGGCATATTTCACCGAAGCACTAGTCACTTCCTGGTAGCCCTCTTCCTGGGGATACACCTCCGCATAGCGTTGGTCCAGCCAGCTCGCCAAGGCAACCGTGCGGCGGCTGGATTTCGCCGTAATGCCCATGTCTGAGCAGGCTTTGACAATCATGTTGTTCATCTGGCGGCGGAAGAAACGCACCTGGGTGGGCTTTTGGCCAGACTGCCCCATGGCCTCGGTCAAGGCTTCCTTGAGGGAAATGGAGTTGACTTCTTTGCTGGTGAAATACCGGGCGTAGCGAAAACTTTGCTTTGGATCTGATTGGATCCCCTTGGCTCCTTCGCAAATCACCACTTCCCAGCGTTTTTTGCCATTCTCATCCAGGACGGGGCGAGAGTAGAAATCGAGTTCCCAGGTGACAGACATAGACGGAGAGATAGTGTTAAGAGAGGGGTAATCGTGACTAGCGGGATGGGCTCACCTCAATCCGCGTTATATCAGCCTAAGGCATAGGCTATACATCCCTAAGGCCCAGGCATTAACAATGACAAAGCGAAGCATTGGGGCAGGAGCGACTGGGTTAAATCCAGGTCCCACTGACCAATACTTCGCTTTACAATAACGATCCCACTAATCGCTAAACCTGCTCTTCAGCCTCAATCTTCTTGCGAGCCCGCTCAGCCCGCTCTTCCGCACTGGCCATAACTTCCTCAGTCTTCTCAAGGATCTCGCCAGGATAGCTTTCCAGCACCTTGGTCGATAGGGAAATCCGACCCCGACCCTCGTCAATATTGACGATCATCGCCTTGACTGCCTGACCCGGCGTAAAGACCGTATCAATCGACTTCAAATATTTGTCGCTGATTTGCTTGATATGGAGCAAGCCCGTCGTACCGCCAAAAGCGACAAAAACACCAAAGGGCTTCAGGCTCGCCACCGTACCTGAAATCAACTGGCCTTCCTCCAACTCCGCCATGCGGGCAGATTGCCCCGCCAAGCGCTCGGACAGCACCAGCTTCTTATTTTCCTTGCTGATCTCCAGGAACTTAACCGTCACCGTCTGCCCCATCAGGGCTTCGAGGTTTTCCTTTTCCAACAGGTGGGAGCGAGGAATAAAGCCCTTGAGGCCTTGCACATTGGCGGTCACGCCGCCTCGGTTACTGCCGTTGATTTTGACATCAAAGCTGCCACCCGACTCGGCCTGCTCTGTGAGGCGCTCCCAGGCCTCATCCAGCAAGCGACGACGTAGGGAAATGGTCACCTGTCCATCGGCATTTTGGTCACGAATGACCACAAACTCCATCTCATCCCCAATCTGAAGCGTGGCCGACAGGTCAATCACCTTTTTGAGGGAGGCCTCATTCGTCGGCAAAAACGCAGCGGCTTTACCACCGATATCAACGAAGGCACCTTCATTAGAGTGACTAGCGATCTTGCCCTTCACGGTTTGTCCCACCTGGAAATCAAATTCCTGGGACGACAGGGCCTTTTCGAAGTCCTCCATGGAGAAGGAGGCTGAAGCTTGAGAGTCCGGGCTCATAACCAAACCAGTTAATAAAATAAGAACAATGCAAATCGCTGAACAGCGGCGTTATGACTGCCAAGAGCCGGGGCTCCCGGAGCAATAATTCATCTCGGCGAGCATTCACGGGTATTAGATAGCACTAATCCGTTCGCCAGAGGTTTATCCATATTAAGCGCTGCATTGCTTTGCAACCATTGGCTCTTTCTTTTGAAATGATGTTGACAGCCAGTAATTGCTGAATCACAGCGAGACAAATTCAGTCTGCTTCACTTGCGCTACGCCAGATCAAGCGCCTCTACTAGACCCTTCAAAGCCTCCTCACCCAAGCATTTTCCCGGACAACCTATGCACGGTTTTATTCCTCCCCATCGCTACTACGCTTACCTCAGCTGGACAGATGTTCGGGATATGCAGGATAAGGAAAATGTGGTACTGATTCAGCCCGTGGGGGCGATTGAGCAGCATGGGCCTCATTTACCGTTGGCGGTGGATAGCGCGATCGCCACAGGCATCATCGGTCGTGCCCTATCAAACCTAGACCCCGCCATACCCGCCTACGCCCTCCCCCCTCAATACGTCGGTAAGTCCAACGAGCATTGCCACTTCCCCGGCACCCTCATGCTCAGCGCCGAGACGTTGGGGCGAGTTCTCACGGAAATGGCTGAAAGTCTCTACCAAGCAGGCTTTCGCAAGCTGGTCTTCGCCAATGCCCATGGGGGACAACCCCAAGTGCTGGAAATCATTGCCCGAGACCTGCGCCAGAAATATCCAGATTTCCAGATATTTCCCTTCTTTATTTGGCAGGTGCCCCACAAAGTCAGCGAGCTACTGACTCCTCGCGAGCGCAGCGAAGGCATCCATGCAGGCGATGCGGAAACCAGCGTTCTACTGGCACTCCTGCCCAATGAGGTCAAGATGGACCGCGCTAAAGCTGAATACCCCAACGCCTTTGAACCTGGCAGCCTGTTGAGCCTAGAGGGCAAACTGCCCATGGCCTGGCTCACCAGCGATATCAGCAGCAGCGGCGTGGTGGGCGATCCGACCGCTGCCACAGCAGAAAAGGGCGAGGAAATACTCAATCAGGTGGCTCAGGGCTGGCGGGAGGCGATCGCCGCAGTCCACAAATTCCCAGGCTTCAAGCCTCAATCACCCAAGCCGTAATACTATCCACGGCCAACTCCGCTCTAAAAGCAGTCTCAAAGACAACAACTGGGCAACCTATTAACAACTATGCTCGTCTCGATTCACAACGAGGCCGAACGCAAGACCCACCTCCCAGTAGGTCATCTGAGGGCTCCCAATTGATTGCCCAGCATAGTCAGATAGACAAGAATCCATAGAGGCTTCTTATGGCTAATGGGTTCGCTACAGGAAAAAAGCAGCTAGAGTGTAGTGTGAGTAATTAAACTTACCGATTCAAGTCGCTTCGCAACAATTTGCAATTATCCAGCATTTCTGTCCTCACCGATAGAGCTACTGGATTTGGGGTGCCTAGGGCGGTTAACGAAATTGTTGCCTGGGTCTTGCGAAATACAGCTCTTGATCAATTAACCGTTAAGGAGAAATCAGCATCATGTTGCAACTTGAGGTCAATCCCGCCGCCTCCCTGGACTACAGCAGTGAGACCTACAAGGACGCTTACAGCCGTATTAACGCAATCGTCATCGAAGGCGAGCAGGAAGCGTACGACAACTACATTCAACTCGGTGGAATGATTCCCGAGTCAAAGGATGAGCTGATCAAACTCTCCAAAATGGAGCGTCGCCACATGAAAGGCTTTGAAGCCTGTGGTAGGAATCTCAGCGTCACCCCTGACATGCCTTTCGCGAAGGAGTTCTTTGGCGAGCTGCACAATAATTTCCAGACCGCTGAGAAAGAAGGCAAACTCGTAACCTGCCTGCTGATCCAGTCTCTGATTATTGAATGCTTTGCGATCGCGGCTTACAACATCTACATCCCCGTCGCGGATGCCTTCGCCAAGAAGATCACCGAAAACGTGGTCAAGGATGAGTACATGCACCTCAACTTTGGCGAAGAGTGGCTCAAAGCCAACTTCGAAACCGCCAAGGAAGAACTGCAAGAAGCCAACCGCACCAACTTGCCCATTGTTTGGACCATGTTGAACCAAGTGGCTGAAGATGCCGCCATCCTCGGCATGGAAAAGGAAGCTCTGGTTGAGGACTTCATGATCCAGTACGGCGAGGCCCTGGGCAACATCGGCTTCAACTTCCGCGAAATCGCTCGTATGTCGGCCCAAGGCCTTTCTGCCATGAAATAAGCGGAGCCCCAATCCGGCATTTCGCTTTTCGGTCGCCTGCTTTAGTGTCATTATGTTAAGCGGAGCTAAAGGTTATTTAGTTCCGCTTTCATGTTTTGCCCCTGCCGTTGTTCCAGCGTTCTGGAATCCACCCATGTTTGGTCTTATTGGTCATCTGACAAGCCTTGAGCATGCGAAAGCCTTTGCTCGAGATTTTGGCTACGATACTCTCGACGATGCGGGCCTTGATTTTTGGTGTAGTGCACCACCTCAGATCATGGACGATATAACCGTGACCAGCATTACTGGTCAAAAAATACATGGCAAGTACGTCGAGTCTTTCTTTTTGCCAGAGATGTTGGCCATGCGGCGCATTAAGACTGCAACTCGCAAAATTCTTAATGCCATGTCCCATGCCCAAAAGAATGGCATCGACATTACAGCATTGGGTGGATTCTCCTCAATTATTTTTGAGAACTTCAAGTTAGAAAACAGCCCTCAGGTTCGCAATGTCACTCTTGATTTTGAGCGTTTTACAACAGGCAATACTCACACGGCCTACATCATCTGTAAGCAAGTCGAGGAGTCTGCCGACAAACTAGGCATTGATCTTAAAAAGTCGAGCGTCGCCGTCATCGGTGCGACTGGGGATATTGGGAGTGCTGTGTGCCGCTGGATGGATGGCCGACTAGATGTAGCAGACTTACTTTTGGTGGCCCGCAATCGCGATCGCCTACAGGAGCTTCAATCTGAGCTAGGTCGCGGCAAGATTATGGAACTCAGCACAGCACTCCCCGAAGCTGACATCATTGTGTGGGTGGCAAGCATGGCCCAGAGCCTGCAGATTGATGTAGAGAAGCTCAAGAAGCCTTGCCTCATAGTCGATGGGGGATATCCCAAAAATATGGGGTCTACCCTGAAGCATCCCGACATTCACGTGCTAAGTGGCGGAATTGTCGAGCATTGCCTCGATATTGAGTGGCAGATTATGAATACTGCTGAGTTCGAAAATCCTAATCGACAACTTTTTGCTTGTTTTGCAGAATCCATGATCTTGGAATTTGAGAAGTGGCACACCAACTTTTCCTGGGGGCGTAACCAGATCACCATAGAGAAGATGGAGCAAATTGGAGGTGCCTCTAAAAAGCATGGCTTTAAGCCACTAGACTTGAGCCTAACCTAAGGCAACCTCTGACAAAATTATACCAATGCGTATTCTCTTCCTGGTCGGATGGAACACTATTTAGGCAATAAACATGCCTAGAAACCTCCAAAGGTTTGACAAACTCTGAGGCTATCAGAAAAGACGGGGAACGAATTAGAGCTTCCTGAAAAAGATTGAAAGACTTGGCCAGAGAGAGTTGAGGGTTATGCAGAGTTGTTGAAGTCCAAGCAAAGAGGGCTGAGAAGCCGAACAGCCGGCGCTGTCTCCTTCATGGGGGATAGGCTAAAGCTTTGATGACAGGCATTCCAAAGAGCACTCTTCGACACAAGTATTACAAGCTTTTATCACTCTCGAACAAGACAGTGCCCTCTGGGGTGCCCAAGTCGGCTTGAACGTCTGACTGCGTTACTTGAAAACTCAAACGTTCTTGAACTCTTCTCTCTAAAAACCTGTGAAAGACTTTCCAATCGAGACGAGGCAATATTCTGCCCTCACCGCCCTGTCTTACTTAATCGGCCCATTGCAAATCATTGCCAGTCACTTTGGAGCATTAATTCTGCTGCTGACTGGCCTATCATGGGGCGCTGTTGTTTGGCTCACATGGCTGTACGTGATCCGCATGCTCGCAACCACCACAGTTTACCACCGGCTCCTAACCCACAAGAGTTACAAGGCTCATTTTTCTATCCTGTGGTTAGGTTGTCTTTTGGCAGCATCAGCAGGCCAAATGGGACCAAGTTGGTGGAAAGCCCATCATCTAGCCCATCATAAACATGTAGACCAGGTATTGGACCCCCACTCCCCCTATGCTCCTCCGCCAGGCAAAAGAGGATTTTATTGGTCTCAAGGAGGTTGGCTATTATCCAGTCAATTCTTCCCCACCAAACTTCCTATGGACGTTGAAAAAGATCTGCGATTAAAAGCGATTGACCGTTTTCATTTTGTGCCTTTTGTTCTGCTAGGGATGCTCTCCTATGGTATCGGTGGCCTCGAATATTTTGGAGCATTTTGCCTCAGTACTACTCTTCTATTTCATGGGGTTCAAACCGTAAATTCCTTGGCTCACCTCTTTGGTGATCAGCCATTTATAACTGACGACCATAGTCGAAACAACTGGTTGGTTGCCCTGTTGGCCGCAGGCGAGGGTTGGCATAATCTCCACCATGCTTTTCAGTTATCCTGCCGTCACGGCATCACCATTCGAGCTGGCAAGGTTGTCTATCTTCCAGATCCCACGTTTAGCTTGATCCAAGTCCTTGAGCGCCTAAAGCTCGCGTCAAAGTTGAGACTGCCTACTGAACGCGACTTGCTTGCGCGCGCGCAACAAACACAAAAAGACCAACTCCCAAAATTGGCGTCGCTCAAGTCTTGATGGTCTGGGAGCCGAGTTAATCCAGCGGTTGGCAGCGCATCACAACCCTGGATTACAATAGCTGCGCATCAGAACAGCTCCTCTGCCTTTCTCGTACGTCCTACAGGCCAAATACGAAAAGAGACATGGCCTGGAGAAACGCCGCAGATCTCCGAGAGCTCAGCCCAAATCTCGGTTCAGGTGAGTGCCGCTGAAACCAATGGTGCGCAGACAGACCAGTGATAGGATCAGAAGTGGCCTAAGCGAAGAAACACCGTAGCGGCTTGACGGATTGAGGCAGGAGGCCTTCGTTATGGTTAATACTCAGCGAAAACCCATCCTAATGGAGTTTGAGAAGCCCTTAGTTGAGCTAAAAACTCGCATTGTCCAAATAGAAGAACTGGCTGAGCAAAGTGACGTTGATGTCAGCGAACAGCTCCAGCAGCTCGAAGCTCGCTACACCCAGCTACGGCAAGAAATCTTCAGCAATCTCTCTCCTGCTCAGCGCATCCAAGTGGCCCGCCACCCTCGTCGCCCTAGCACTTTGGACTATATCCAAACGATCAGCGATGAGTGGATGGAGCTTCATGGCGATCGCGGCGGTTCCGACGACTTGGCCCTAATTGGCGGTATCGCCCGCATTGGCGAGCAGAGCTGCATCATGCTGGGTCATCAAAAAGGCCGCGATACTAAAGACAATGTTGCTCGCAACTTTGGCATGGCCTCTCCCGGTGGCTATCGCAAGGCAATGCGTTTGATGGAGCATGCCAATCGGTTTAATATGCCGATTTTTACGTTCATTGATACGCCGGGGGCCTATCCGGGGGTGAAGGGTGAGGAATTGGGGCAGGGTGAGGCGATCGCTTACAACTTGCGAGAGATGTTCAGCTTGGAAGTGCCCATCATTTGCACGGTAATCGGTGAGGGGGGCTCTGGTGGTGCTTTGGGCATTGGTGTGGGCGATCGCTTGATGATGTTTGAGCATTCGGTCTACACCGTGGCAAGCCCTGAGGCCTGTGCTGCCATTCTCTGGAAGGATGCAGGCAAAGCCAGCCAGGCGGCTGAGGCTTTGAAAATTACGGCCCCAGATCTCAAGCGCCTGGGCATCCTCGACCAGATTTTGCCGGAACCCACGGGGGGAGCCCACACGGATCCTCTGGCTACTGCTGAGACGCTGAAGCAGGCGCTGTTGAGCAACCTTGAGGCTCTGAAACAACTCACCGTTCAAGAATTGAGAGATCAGCGCTACCAGAAGTTCCGCAGTATTGGCGTCTTTTTGGAAAGCTAATCTAGCTCTGCTTAGCACCTGAATCTACCTGGGGACATGGCGTGCCATGTTCCTACCTATCAATTTCATCCTGGCATCTCGCCCTTACTCTGCATTCCCATGTCTAACTCCCCTCGTGCCTTGATTACTGGAGCTAGCAGCGGCATTGGTCGTGCTACAGCGATCGCCCTTGCTGAGGCAGGTTATGACATCTTGCTTG
Organism: uncultured Pseudanabaenaceae cyanobacterium; assembly: GCA_938021205.1. GTDB lineage: Bacteria > Cyanobacteriota > Cyanobacteriia > PCC-9006 > JAAUQQ01 > JAAUQQ01. Next base: position 3,652 of record CALIGI010000013.1, on the reverse strand, counting down.
TAGCTCGCGATGAAGCGAAGTTAGCCAAAGTCGCTGGTGAAGTGGAAGGCAAGGGCCAAAAAGCCACGACGCTATCCTTAGACCTCAATGACGTTGAAACCATTCAAAGCAAGCTCCAGGCTTTCATTGGCGAGGGCGGCTTGGATGTGCTGGTGAATAATGCCGGGATTGGCTATACAGGCCGTTTGGCAGAGATGCCTTTAGCGGATTGGCAGCAGGTGATGAATCTCAACGTGGGCAGTGTGTTTGAGTGCACTCGGGCTGTGTTGCCGATGATGCGCAAGGCGAAGGCGGGGACGATTGTGAATATTGCGTCGGTGGCGGCCTATAACGCCTTCCCGGAGTGGGGCGCTTATGGGGTGAGTAAGGCAGCATTGGTTTCGCTGTCGAAGGGATTTGCGGTGGAGGAGCGAGAGCATGGAATTCGGGTGACGATTGTGTCGCCGGGAGCTGTTAATACGCCGATTTGGGATACGGATACGGTGGATGCGGATTTTGATAAGGCGGGGATGATGACGCCGGAGGTTGTGGCGGGGGCGATCGTGCAGACGGTGTTGTTGCCTGCGGCAGCGGTGGTTGAGGAGATTCGGGTGATGCCGAGTGGTGGAGCGTTTTAGGAGGGAGTGCTTTAGCTGCTGGTAGAAAGCCACAAGAGGCAAATCGACAAATCAGGACAGCTTTGGGGCCAGCCCCCGCTCTTTACTTCTTGGCCGCTCAAGGAGGACGAAGCGCCTCCTCCTTAGAGATGATTATCCTCCTGCGCAAGGAGGCTGGGTTGCTTCACTGTTTAAGGTGAGTACTGGGTGCGGCGTTTGTTTGCCGGGCGTTGTTGCGAGGTGTGGATGATGGTGGTTAGCAGGGCGGAGACAAGAACCTCTTTCCCTAGCCCTTTCTCCTAAAGGAGACAGGGGACCGACCCAAAGATTTTCCCCCTTTCGTACGCCCCAGAACTTCGATCCGCGTAAGCGGTAGCCCCACAGTCACGACCAGCCCAGAAAAACACCCATTAATCCCTAAACGCCTCATCCTAACAGTCATTAGCCGCCAGGTTATGCAGGGGGTAACCCGTAGGGGGAGGCATCTCCTCCCCATCGGCGGGAGTTTGAGGGCTGGCCCTCATGGCTGCCAGATTTGCCTCATGGCTGCTGGGCTTGCCTCATGATTCTGGCAAGAGCCCAAGCTCCACAGCTAAACCGCTAGTGCGAAATCCCCCTCGGTCCCCCTTTGCGAAAGGGAGAAGTTGGAACCAAGACGCAAAACACAACACTTTTCCTCTCCCACCATGGCCAACCGCCTAGCCAACTCCCCCAGTCTCTACCTCCGCAAACACGCCCCCAACCCAATCGACTGGTGGCCCTGGTGCGACCAAGCCCTAGCCAAAGCAAAAGCCGAAAACAAACCCATCTTCCTCTCCATCGGCTACTCCAGCTGCCACTGGTGCACCGTCATGGAAAGCGAAGCGTTCTCAGATAACGCGATCGCCACCACCCTGAACGACAACTTCATCGCCATCAAAGTCGACCGCGAAGAACGCCCCGACATCGACAGCATCTACATGAAAGCCCTGCAAATGATGGTGGGCCAAGGCGGCTGGCCCCTCAACATTTTCCTAGATCCCCACAACCTCACCCCCTTCTACGGCGGCACCTACTTCCCCGTTGAACCCAACTACGGCCGCCCCGCCTTCGGCCAAGTCCTCAATTCCCTGCGCACCTTCTACGACAACGAAAAAGAAAAACTCAGCGAAGTCACCGCCGAAATCCGCAGCGGGCTAGAGCGCCAAACCCAAATCCACAGCGACCCAGCCTTACCCAATGTTCAACCCACCGGCCTATCTGACGAACTCCGAAATAAAGGCCTCGACACCGCCGTCCGCGTCATCAAACCTAACGTCCAGGGCAACAGCTTCCCGATGATGCCCTATGCCCAAGCGGCACTCGCAGCTGCACAGCTTAGCGATAATCAGCAGCAAAGCGAAGCCACAAAGGCCCTGCGCCAACGCGGTCTCGACCTCTCCCTCGGCGGCATCTTCGACCAAGTGGCTGGCGGCTTCCACCGCTACACCGTCGACCCCACCTGGACCTTGCCCCACTTCGAGAAAATGCTCTACGACAACGGGCAAATCGTCGAATTCCTCGCCCAGCTCTGGCGCTGCGGCCAAAAAGAACCCGCCTTCGAACGAGCAGTTGAGCAAACCTTCCTCTGGCTCAAGCGAGAAATGCTCTCCCCCGATGGCTACTTCTACGCCGCCCAGGATGCCGATAGCTTTGAAACACCAGACTCAGCCGAGCCCGAAGAAGGGGCCTTCTACGTTTGGCAATATGCCGAGCTAAAGGCACTGCTGAGCAAAGAACAGCTTGAAGCGATGAGTCAAGCTTTTGACATCGCTCCCAATGGAAATTTTGAAAGCAAGATCGTTCTGCAACGGCGCTCTGGCGGAGTCCTCAACGAAACGGTTGAGCAAGCATTAGTCCTACTATTCGCCGCTCGCTACGGTAACCAGCCAGCCAACGTCTCAACCTTCGCTCCCGCCCGCAACAACGACGAAGCCAAGCAAACCGCCTGGCCCAAACGTATCCCCGCCGTCACCGACACCAAGATGATCGTTGCTTGGAACAGCTTGATGATCTCGGGCCTCGCCGAAGCTGCTGTGGCTTTTGGCAAGCCGGAATACTGGATCCTTGCCGCCCAAACGGCCCAATTCATCTGGCAGCACCAACGCGTCAAGCTTGAGAATGGCAACTCCGCCGGAACCAGACGCCTTCACCGCCTTAACTACGACGGTCAAGCCGATGTCTTGGCCCAATCCGAGGACTATGCCCTATTCATCAAAGCCCTAATTGATCTCCAGCAAGCCCAACTCAGCTTTCCAACGCTATCAGTGGAGCAGCCCCTGGGCAGCGACATCGACTGGCTCGAAGCCGCCGAAACCATCCAAGCCGAATTTGACCGCTATCTAGGCAATAGCGATCGCGGAGGCGGCTACTACAACACCGATGCCCGCACCGACTTGCTGGTACGGGAGCGTAGCTATGATGACAACGCCACTCCATCCGCCAATGGCATCGCAGCCTCTAACCTCGTCCGTTTGGCCCTGCTCACTGATGACCTCAGCTATTTAGCCAAAGCAGAGGCAACAATCAACGCTTTCCAGCCTGCGATGGAGCAATTACCCCAGGGCTGCCCTGGCCTATTCACCGCCTTGGAACAGCTCAAAGCATCTGCCTTAGTCAAGACTGATAGCGATCGCATCCCTTCCCTAGCCGCTGGCCCCTACATCAGCGCTTGCTTCGCCATCACCCAAGACTTACCCACCGGCTGCATCGGCCTCCTGTGCCAAGGCATGACCTGCGCTGAGCCCGCCCAAAGCCTTGAACAACTGGAGCAGCAACTGCGCGATCGCCGAGGCCTTAACCTCTAAATCTAGCCTTAGAAATCCATCTACCGCTTTTAAAATAAGAAAATCCCCAGCCGGAGCTGGGGATTAATGAGTCAGGGTGCATCTACCAACTATTAATACTGAGCTAAAAAAGAACAACCGGAACACTGGGAATATTTTCTTTTAGCAATTCTCTCACAACACCCTCACCTAACCCAAAACAGCACTCTAATCTCATGCCGCTTCGGAAAATTAAACAAAAAAAATCCCCAG
>CALIGI010000012.1 GCA_938021205.1 uncultured Pseudanabaenaceae cyanobacterium | reverse complement strand
GCTATTTGCAGCAGTTGCCGTTTGACACGCTGAAGGTCGACCAGTCGTTTATTAGAGATTTGAATGTGAATACCAGCGACACGGTGATTCTGGAGGCGATTTTGACGCTCGGGCGTGGGCTGGGCTTGGAGGTTGTTGCCGAGGGCGTGGAGACTGAGGATTTGAAGGACAAGTTGTTAGAGATGTCCTGTCAATATATGCAGGGCTATTGGTTTAGTCGGCCTTTGCCGGTCACGGCAGTGACGCAGTTGCTGTTGTCAACGAAGCAGCCTTTGGTTGCAGCTTAGGATTACTCACCCCTTAGCCCCTGTGTGGGAAAAGAAAATAGCAAGCAAGAAGAGTTTTCAGTTGTCTTTGGTTCTTCGGAGAGGCGGCTGGGGGATGAGAGCTATTCTGTGGCGGGCAAATGTAATTTAAATTTATTTCTCAGTTGGACTGCTACAGCAACTTCTACTCTGGGGCAGGATTTGTAGCGGTATATAGTCCTCAGCAGGGTAAGCACGAGGCTTGAGATTGGTGGTGCGACTGGCCGCTGTATGAGGCTGCCGAAGCTTGGCCAAAGCGATGTTTATCTCAAACAACAATTGATAAGCTTTTTTAATAGGGAGTATTGATAACGTACTGTCCCTAACAAAGGGCTTCTCTTTCTCTAGGGGGATGTCACGATCCCCGATAGTGAAAAGCATTTGAATTGTTGCTGTAGAAGGATTCTAGGATTCTGCTGAAGATGTCGGCTCCAAAATTCTTGAGCTCACAAGAGCGAGTGTAGAGAACGGAGCCGATCTCGTTGGCCTATAAAAATAACTAATGAATCATCCCCTGCTGCAACGGCATTTTTAATGCCAAGTAATCCAGCCTAATTTATTGCTTAGTATCAGGATTGGAGTCTGATGAGGCCGTTTTTCTTCTTCTTGAGGAGAGGCGCGCTCTATAGGGCGCCGGACAGAACCAGGTTTATCAACCACAGCAAGTCAAAGCGTGTTTTCCGATGCGCCTTCGTCAAGCAAGGGGGGCAAACATGTATTCTGTGCCTCAGCAAACATCGGTTTTCAATTTTTGAGAGGATTAAACAATGGCAAGCTTTAAGGTGACCTTGGTCAGCGAAGCCGAAGGTCTAAACACCACAATTGAAGTGCCTGAAGATCAGTACATCTTGGATGCGGCAGAAGAGCAAGGCATTGACCTGCCTTACTCCTGCCGTGCAGGTGCTTGCTCCACCTGTGCCGGTAAAATCAACTCTGGCACCATCGATCAGTCCGATCAGTCCTTCTTGGACGACGAGCAAATCGAAGCTGGTTTTGTGCTGACCTGCGTGGCTTACCCCACCTCTGATTGCACCATCGAGACTCACCAAGAAGAAGCGCTCTACTAAATCGTTCCAGCGACGATTAGTTCATCTAAGCCTTCTCTGGGGTTGCCGGGTGCTATATCCAGCAATCCCAGTTAAAAGTCCAGGTTCAATGAACCTGGACTTTTGTTGTTTTCGGTCAAATATGCCCGCAGGATAGATCTCTTACATCAATTCTGACCCTCTTGCAAAATCCCTCTTCCACAATGGGGAAAGGGATTTTGAAGCTCCCCTTCTCTTAGATTTGGGAGTTGAGAGTTGGGAGATGGGGGGGCTTGGGGCATTTGTACAAAAGGTCTAATAATGGGAGCGAGGGTTAAACGATCGCCTCCCAGTGATGGACTTGGAGAGGTTAAGCTAGCGGGGATTGTGCGATCGCGACCCTGGCCATGCCTTCCCCCTCCCCTTTGCCTGAACAGACCTACGACAACATCATTATTGGCAGTGGCTTGGGCGGACTCACCACCGCAGCATTACTCGCCCAGGCTGGGCAGCGAACGCTCCTGTGCGAAAGCCATAGCATTCCTGGCGGTGCGGCCCATAGCTTTAAGCGCGAGGGTTTTACCTTTGATTCGGGGCCGTCATTCTATTGCGGTCTGGCAGATCCTGCTTCTTGTAACCCATTGACTCAAGTCTTGGCTCAGCTAGGAGAAACGCTTGAGGCGGTGCCCTACGATCCCCTCGGCCATTACCACTTTCCCGATCGCACCCTACCCATCTATTGCAAGCTGGAGGACTATCGCGCAGCCTTGGCAGCAGTCACGCCCACGGGGGCAGAAGAGTTCCTGCGCTTCGAGCGCAAAATGCTCCACCTCTATCGCGGCCTCCAGGGCTTACCCCTAACCGAGTTGCGAGGAGACTGGAAACTGTTTCCCCTACTGCTGAGTCGCTATCCCCAGGAAATGCTCAAGCTGGGGACGCGGTTGCCCTTGGTCCAGGCTTCCGTGGGCAAGATTATGGATTCTACGATCCAGGACCCCTGGGTGCGGCGACTGATTGATTTGGAATGCTTCTTGCTCTCCGGGCTGAAGGCCCATGGCACTGTGGCACCAGAAGTGGCGTTCATGTTAGGGGAGCGAGATACGACGCCGATTGACTATCCCATGGGGGGCAGTGGTGCAATTGTTGCTGCCCTGGTTCGAGCCTTGGAGCGCCATGGCGGAGAGCTACGCCTGAGTTCCCATGTGGCCAAGATTCAGGTGGAGCAGCGGCAAGCTACGGGGATCGTTCTCAAGTCCGGCGAGGTGATTCAGGCCCGCCGTGTCATTTCTAATGCCACCCTGTGGGATACCTATGACCAGCTACTGCCCAAGGGCAGCCTTGCTCCGGCTTACCAAGAGGGCCAGATGGCAACGCCCGCAGTGGACAGCTTTATGCATCTACACCTGGGCATTCGAGCTGATGGCTTGGATAGCCTGACGGGACACCATGTGGTGGTTCATGACGATCAGCTAGATGTGACGATGCCGGGCAATACCTGCATGATTTCGATTCCTTCGGTGTGGGATGCTGCATTGGCTCCGGCGGATCACCATGTCGTTCATGCCTATACCTTGGAACCGTTTGAGGGCTGGACGCGGGATGGCGACTATGAAGCCATGAAACAAGCCAAGGCTGAGACGCTCTATCGAGCTTTGGAGCGGATCATTCCTGATATCTGCGATCGCATCACGGTCAATCTCATCGGCACTCCCCTGACCCACGCCCGCTACCTGCGCCGCCATAAAGGCACCTACGGCCCAGCGATCGCGGCGGGCCAGGGTCATTTCCCCGGTCCTAAAACCCCAATCAAAAATCTCTATCGTGTCGGCGACAGCACCTTGCCCGGAATTGGTGTGCCCGCCGTGGTGGCTTCTGGAATCATGTGTGCGAATATGCTCAAGGACTAAGGAACGAGGATTCAATTAGACCGTTAGGCATCCAACGCAACTGTCTGCGGACATGGCATGCCAGCCATGTCCCAACGGTGGCCTCAGGTCTGGTTCAATTCTCATCCCTCATTGTTCTGTCATCCTTTCCCAGCTCTATTACCAGCCCCATGGACCTTAAAGCCCTCATCCGCGAGATTCCTGACTTTCCTAAGGAGGGGATTTTATTTCGCGACATCACAACGCTATTGCAGAATCCAGCGGGGTTGAAATATGCCTTAGATGAGCTGACCGAGCGTTGCCAAGCACTCCAGCCCGATTACATCGTGGGTATTGAGTCTCGGGGCTTCATCTTTGGTATGCCCATTGCCGATCGCCTGGGGATTGGCTTTGTGCCGGTGCGCAAGCCGGGGAAGTTGCCCGCTGCGATTCATGCAGTGGAGTATGAGCTGGAATATGGCAGCGATCGCCTTGAACTACACCAAGATGCCTTTCAGCCCGGCAGTCGCGTGGTCATTGTCGATGATTTGTTGGCTACGGGAGGCACGGCCCAAGCCGCAGTTCAGCTCATTGGCAAGACAGAGGCAGAGTTAGCAGGCTTTGCCTTTGCGATCGAACTGGCGGGGCTGGCGGGGCGACAGAAGCTACCGGAAGTGCCTATCGAAGCACTAGTCGTTTACGAATAGTCATCAGGGCGAGCCTTTCTTCCCCCAGTAATCCCATAGAGGTCGTTTAGTCCCCCACGACAGTTTCAAGCACAAACGTAAAACCCAGGCGGACCGCTCAGTTTGCCTGGGCCCGCTGTGCAGATTCATTTCCAAAACCACCGGATTACACCGTAGATTTATCGGATAGCGGTATCAGTTGTTTTCAGCAGCATCCCGGCGGGCATTGCGTTCGGCGAGCCATTCCGGTGTTTCGCGCTCATTGCTCCAGCCCCACCAGGCCGTGTCGCATTCACAGCGGTAGAATTCCTGCCACTTGCGGCGACTAAAGCCTTCAACAAAGACAGGAGCCCGGCGATTGAGCCAGACTTCCTTGGCTTCCTTTGGGGTCGCCTGGCAGGTGGGACAACAAAAAGGCACAGCATGGGTGGCCTTTTCGGCCCAGTCTGGTGGCGTGGGGCTAAAGGGATTTGTATCCATGAAGTTACCGATGGCTTGCGAGTTTAATAGTAGCTCAGCCGTTGGTATTGGGTTTGGGATTACTGAGCTAGATCTCTAGAAAGGGTCTTATTACTTGACCCAGATCTCCTTTGGGAGCTAAGCCTGTACAATCCCTCGCATAATCGTTCATTGCCCATGGTTTGTCAGTCGAGAGAGGCTAATGTCTCGGCAGCTACTGCGCTGAGGAATTGAATCGCTGCTTTTGAGAGACAATTCGATACTTCGCTCTCCTGTGTTATTCCGCCCTGGTGTTATCCGTCATGTATCAAGTCACCCTGGAAATGCTGTCCATGACAACCCGCGATGGGATCCGCTTAGATGCGGATGTCTATCAGCCTAGGGGGAAAGATTCAGAGACGTTTCCGGTGTTGCTGATGCGTCAGCCCTATGGCAGGGCGATCGCATCAACGGTCGTCTACGCCCATCCCCGCTGGTATGCCGCCCAGGGCTACATCGTCGTCATTCAAGATGTGCGGGGGCGTGGTAGCTCCGAGGGTGAATTCAAGCTCTTCGCGACGGAAGTGGACGATGGCGAAGACAGTGTGAACTGGGTAGCAGGCTTGCCGGGCAGTAATGGCAGCGTGGGAATGTATGGCTTTTCCTACCAGGGCATGACCCAGCTCTATGCGGCAGCTCGTCGACCGGCGGCCTTGAAAGCGCTTTGTCCGGCCATGTTGGCCTATGACCTGTATAACGACTGGGCCTATGAGGGTGGGGCTTTTTGTCTTCAGGCAAACATGGCTTGGGCTACTCAGCTTGGGGCAGAAACGGCCAGGTTGGATGGCGATGTGGAAGCCTATGGAGCGCTCGCAGCAGCATCCCGTAATTTACCGATTCATGACGACATTCCCAGCCAGCCAGAGGTCTTGGCAAACTTAGCGCCGGATTCCTTCTATCACGACTGGTTAGAGAACAGTCAAGGTGATGAGGCCTATTGGCAGTCCCTGGTACCGAACTTGACCGATGTTGATTTACCGATGCTCCACATTGGCGGCTGGTTTGATCCCTACCTTCGGGGGAGCTTGAATCTGTTTCATCGGGTTGCTAGCGAGGATAGCCCTTTGCGGATGCAGTCCCCCCAGCATTTGCACGTTGGTCCCTGGGGGCATTTGCCTTGGAATCGGCGCGTGGGGGCATTGGACTTTGGGCCGGAGGCAGTGAGCCCCATGGATCAGTTACAAATTCGCTGGTTCAATCAGTTTTTGAAGGGCATGGATACAGGACTGTTGGCTGAGCAACCCGTACAACTCTTCGAAATGGGTCGTAACCGCTGGCGTGGATTTGATCGCTGGCCCAATCTTCAGTTGTGTGCAGATGCGGGGGCTGTGGTGGCCTACCGCTTCGAGAGTAATGGCTTGGCCGCGATGGGGGAGAATTACGGCCATCTCGTCAAGATGAGGGGTGAAACGGTAGAAGCCGATTATGCAATGGCTGAAGATGTCATTGTCCATGACCCTTGGAGACCTGTTCCCTCCCAAGGCGGCCACAACGCCTTTCCCAATGGACCCTTTGAGCGGGGGGCGATTGATGGGCGAAGTGATGTGGTGACCTATACAACGGAGCCTTTGGGAGAAGAGATCGCGATCGCCGGAGAGATCGCCATCGTTGTTCATTGCAACAGCGATTCCCCCAGTTTCGATATTTGTGCCGTGCTCTCGGAAGTCCATGCAGATGGGCAAGCCTTCAACTTCAGCCAGGGTTACCTGCGCGTTGCAGCAGCAGAGAAGCTGACCGACGATGACGCCTATCGCGTCGCATTACAATCCACCTGCATCAGCATCCCCAAAGACCATGCGCTACGGCTGAGCATCAGCGCTTCTGGCTTCCCTGCCTATGCGGTAAATCCTGGCACTGGACAGCACCCCAACGTGACAGCTCAGATTGAGAATCAGGTGATTACATTGCGGATTTTGACAGGTGAAGTAGCTCCCTCAATGTTAGTGCTACCGCTGGCTTAAGCTGGGGGAATGAAGCATCTCAAGTCATCGTCCCTCGATTTACGGGAGATTTTTAGCCGCGATATTACGGTGCGCTATATCGCCGAACCGTTGGCTTCCTTCGACGCAGAAGTTGACAAGACAACTGTTCAGGCATTTTTGACTAAGCGCAACTATGACGTGATCGGCGTTCGTCGGGGGGGCTTTATTGCAGGTTATGCCAAGGCTGTGGACTTGAAGGACGATTGCGCAGAAAGCTTGCTGCGCAATCGTGGCAGCTCCCTAAACGATTATGCAGAGCCTGTGCCGGATGCTTTGTTAATCCAAGATTCTGAGCCGCTGGTCCAGGCAATTTTAGCCATGCGGGAAACGCCCTATTTGTTTGTGGAGAGCCTGGGCCAAGTCAATGGCATCATTACCTTAGGCGATATTCAAAAAGCACCAGTACGCATGTGGTTATTTGGTCTCATTTCTCTCACGGAAATGCAATTGCTGCGAGTCATTCGTGAAACCTATCCGCAGGATGACTGGCAGAAGTACCTCTCTGACACTCGTTTAACCATTGCTCAGGAAATGCTGGAGCAACGGCAGGCCAGCAATGCGGAAATTGACCTGGCAGATTGTCTTCAGTTTTGCGATAAACGGGATATTTTTCTCAAAAGCGATCGCCTACACCCATTCCTCCATCCAACCTCGAAGAACCAGGGGGAGAAACTACTCAAAGACTTGGAGACCCTACGCAATAACCTGGCCCATGCCCAGGATATTGTCACCGGTCAATGGCCTAAAACGGCAGACCTGGCTGAACAGGCAGAACAGTTGTTGCTACGACTCGAACAGCGCCTGTGAACTTGACTGATTCCACGATTGAAAATCCAATCATTTGGTCAGCGAGGGGCACGGTCTTCTGGGGAGAAATAGGCTCTTGAAAAACTTGTCTGGAAGGCATGATAGAGAGCACGGAGAAAATTCCTGCAACCCTCCCTTCTCAAGACAAGCATTACAAGCTTGTATCACTCCATAACAGGACAGTGCCCGATTCTGGTCTTTAGGAGGGAGTCACTTTAAGTTCGCTGTTTTTCCAGCACAATCAAGGCAATTCCCCCCAGAATCGTCCCAGAGGCCAAAGCCAAGCGCAGGCTCAGCGGCTCTCCCAGAAAAGCAATGCCCCCCAATGTCGCAATCACCGGCACCGTCAACTGCACCGTCGCCGCTTGAGTGGCCTTCAACCCTGGTAGCGCTGTATACCAAATGGCATAGCCGATCGCCGAAGCTCCCCCCCCTGAAGCC
>CALIGI010000011.1 GCA_938021205.1 uncultured Pseudanabaenaceae cyanobacterium | reverse complement strand
GCAATCAGATTTTTGTCAACGTGGGCGACAGCCGCCAGGGCTGGGTCAAGTCCTATGAGGCGGTGCTGGAGGCTTCTAGCGATGAGCGCTTTGACGGCGAAGTGGAAATCATCATCGACATGAGCGACGTGCGCCCGGCGGGGGAAATCCTCAAGGGCTTTGGTGGCATGGCGAATCCGGTGAAGCTGCCGGATATGTATAGCCGCGTGGCTCGCATTTTGAACAAGGCCAAGGGCCGTCAGCTGGATTCAATCGAATGCTGCCTGCTGATCGACGAAGCTGCCGTGACCATTGTGGCGGGTAACATTCGTCGCTGCTTGCCTGCAGATGCGCTGGTGCATACCGATCATGGTTTGGTGCCCATTGCGGAGGTTCAGGTGGGCGATCGCGTTCAAACGCCCCTGGGTTTCCGCCGGGTTCTAGATAAGTTTGACCAGGGCTTTCAAGAGGTTCACGAAATTGAAACCAATGGGCCTTTGCCTCGGGCCACGCTGAATCATCGGATCGCCGTCTACGGTGACGCTAAAGGTGAAGTGACCTGGCGCAAGGTTGAGGAGCTGGCAGAGGGCGATCGCCTCATGCACAACACCGCAGTTCTGCCTGGTAGCATCACCCACCTACCCGCCGACTTCACAGAAGTGCGTCCTACTCATAGCCGCACTGCCAAGCCGATCACAATCCCGGCTCTAACCGCTGATGTGGCTTGGCTGATTGGCTTTACCCACGGTGATGGCTACGTTGCCCTGGGCCGCAATAAGCATGACAAGCCCTATGGCCGTGTTGAATGGGCGATGAACCAGAATGATGGGGAGCTGACCCCCCGGCTTTGCCAAAAAATTGATCTGGCGCTGGCTCAGTTTGGCGTGACTGCCCACCATGGCACAGTGAACGGCGAGAACACCGCGAAGTCGATCTGCTCTTCGATTCGCCTGGCCGAATATTTCCATGCTCACATCAAGCAGCCCAATCAGGTCCTAGCGGTTCCGACCTTTATCTTGCAGGGGACCGTTGATGTGCGAGCGGCCTATCTCGCAGGTTTGATGGACAGCGACGGTGCAATTAATAACCGTCCTCCCCACCTAGTGACATCTGTTTATCGCCCCTTTGTTCGTCAGGCTGCCGCGCTCCTGTCGAGCTTGGGAATTGCAGGCCGCATCACCGTCGTTCAGCCTCAGAAAGCCCATTGGCAAGTGAAGTACAATCTCACGCTGCCTGCTTTGAAGGGGCAGTACAACGCTTTAGTTGCGATGCATTCTGCCAAAGGCATGCTGAAGCAAGGGCAGAAGACCTATGGCTTCACCTTTGCTGGGGCCATGATGCGCGAAGCCTATAGCTACAGTGAGATGCGAGGTATGGGCTTTGAAGGCTCGCGGACCACAGATAGTAACTACGAGCGCTATGTCGCTGAATCTGAACTACAGCTGGATATTCCTGTCACAGTCAAGGGCATAGGCAGCTATGACCATGTGCAAACCTATGACATTGAAGTGGAAGAGGCGCACTGCTTCTACTGCGATGGCTATCTGACCCATAACAGTGCTGGGATGCGTCAGTTTGATAGCAACGACGGTGTGGCAACGGGGGCGAAGGAAAACCTCTGGCGTCAGGATGCCGATGGCAACTGGAGCATTGACCCTGAGCGTGATGCTTTACGCATGGCAAATCACACTCGCGTGTTCCATCGCAAACCGACGAAAGAAGAGACCTTTGAGGCGGTGCAAAAGCAGTTCTTCTCTGGTGAGGGGGCTATTCAGTACGCCCCTGAAGCGATCGCCCGTGCCAGTGCCGATCTCCTAACCACCCCCGAACTCAAGTCCGAATTCCTGGGTATCTACAACGAGCTAGGCGCAGAGGAAGCTAAGGGCTGGATTAAGCAGCACAAGCCTGAGATGAGCGATGAAGAGCTGGAGCATCGCTTCCAGCGCTATGGCCTGAATCCTTGTGTGGTAGCTGATACATGGGTTCATACGGAGCAGGGACCGCGCCAGGTCAAGGATTTGATTGGCATTCAGCATGGCACTTACGTTAATGGTGAGCTGTTCAGCACAACCGAGGCAGGCTTTTTCCACAGTGGTGATAAGCCCGTGGTTAAGCTGACAACTCAGGAAGGTCACGAGCTACGACTGACGGCGAATCACAAGTTGCTTAAGGTGACGGCTCAGACCCAAAAGGCGCAGTACAGCGAGTGGGTTGAGGCGGGAGAGCTTGAGCCTGGCGATCGCATCATGCTCCACAACCACCGGGGGTTGAATCCTTGGGACGGCGAAGGCTCTGAGTCCGAGGGCTGGTTGCTCGGCAGTCTGATTGGTGATGGTTCCTTGGTTGACAATGTTGCCGCGCAAAACCGCCAGGCAGTCCTGCGCTACTGGGGGGAGACTCAGCAGGAGATGGCGGGTCATGCGATCGCCATACTGGAGAAGAGTGACCTTTCTGTTGGGCAGAAGCCTTTCTACCACGAGCAAAACGGTTATCTGCAAGTCTCTTCCGCCAAGCTGCGCAAGCTGGCTGATCACTATGGCATTGTGCGGGGTAACAAGTCTGTCACGCCTGTTGTGGAGCAAGCCAGCTACGACTTCTACCGGGGCTTCCTGCGCGGCCTCTTTGATGCGGATGGCTCGGTCCAGGGGCAGCAGCAAAAGGGCATTAGCGTTCGCTTGGCCCAGAGCAACTTGCCGATGTTGCAGGCGGTCCAGCGGATGTTGCTGCGGTTAGGCATCAGCTCCACGGTGTACCAAGAGCGCCGCCCCGAAGGCGAGCGTCTGTTGCCCAACTCCCAGCGTGAGCTTCAGCCTTACCTGTGCAAAGCTCAGCATGAGCTCGTGATCAGCAATGACAACTTGCAAGTCTTTGCTGAGCTGATTGGTTTCGCTGAACCGGCTAAGACCGAGCGGTTGGAATCGTTGTTGGGTAACTACCAGCGCAAGCCCAATCGTGAGCGCTTTTCGGCGCGGGTGGCGGCGATCGAGCCTGATGGTCTGGAAGCGGTCTATGACTGCACGGTCCCCGGCCCATCTCGGTTTGATGCCAATGGCTTGGTGGCCCACAACTGCGGCGAGATCATCGGTGCCAACTTCCACTGCAATCTGTCGGAAGTTCACCTCAACCGCATGGACCCCAAGAATCTTGAAGAGCAGGATGATGCTTTCCGGGCTGGGGCGCTGTCGGTGGCGGCGTTGCTGAACCATGAGTTCATGGAGGAGCGTTATCGCAAGTCTCGGGAGCTGGACCCGATTGTGGGCGTGTCCTTTACGGGGTTCTTTGACTTCTGTGTTCACGCCTTTGGCACGCCTTGGCTGAACTGGTGGGAGGAAGGTCGTCCTGAGACGAGCCAGGGTAAGGAATTTAAGGCGCAAGAGGAAGCGTTCTTGAACCGCTGGCGCAAGGTGGTCCATGAGACCATTTGGGACTATTGCGATCGCCACAACCTCCGTCGCCCCAACCGTTGCACGACGGTTCAGCCTGCGGGCACGAAGAGCTTGCTGACGGGGGCTAGCTCTGGCTGGCATCCTCCTAAGTCCCAGCGTTTCTTGCGTCGCATTACCTTCCGCAAGAATGACCCGGTGGCGATGGCTTGCATTGACTACGGTTATTCTGTGGTGCCGTCCCAGTCGGATAAGGATGAGAAGGGCAATCTGTTGGATAACCCGTTTGATCCCCGCTGCACGGAGTGGCTGGTGGAGATTCCGACTGAGGTGAGCTGGGCGAATTTGCCTGGGGCTGATCA
>CALIGI010000010.1 GCA_938021205.1 uncultured Pseudanabaenaceae cyanobacterium | reverse complement strand
CATCCTCTCCCCTAACCCCTCTCCTAAGGTCACGGGGAACCGAGACAAGTTGAAAACCCTCGGTTTTGCGTTCGGTTCCCTTGCTCCTTTAGGAGTAAGGGCTAGGGAAAGAGGTCGGCTGTTTGGCTGTCGAACTCAGGTCAAATAACATTTCTCAGTAGAGCTCGGTCAGCATGCAAATTCCCTCTAGAAGCAAATAAACTTTTGGTAAAAAAGCAAAAGTTATAGGCGACCCCAAAAACTGTTGTGATTACGGAGCAGCGATTCGAAACGGCCTGAAAAAGACCGTAGTAAAACCATTTAATCAAGTATAGAAAAATCTTGTTCGCCTGAATATATGCGCAGAAGGCCTCCATTATTAACCCTCGTAGAGGGCAAATAATTTCTCAGAGACCGGAACTCAGCTCAGATTTTGGGAAATATTTTGCTTTCACGCAGCAGCTCAGAATGCCATATGTATATGGTTTTTTTGATCGCAGACTGATATTTGAGAAAATTTGTTCCCTTTTCCGGATTTGTGATCTGAGTGATTGATCTAACGCAAACAATGGGCAAGATTATGTACAGATTAGCCGTATTTATAGGCCAGATTACTCATTAGATAACTCAAAATGTTCCCGGTGTCCGGACTGTAAGCCTCTGATAAAGAACTGCCCGTTACCCCAATGGTTTGTCATCTTGGGATCAGAGCAAGTGATCGTTTTAGCCGAGTAAATATCTGGATTTCTCTGCTAGGCTAGCTTCTCAATTAAGTCTGGGCTCCCTCTAACCCCAGCCGCTCTCATCACCACACTGTCCGCAACCATCATAGAGATGCCTACTATGTTCAGCTCAACCTCATCTACTGCTGTCTCGATTCTGTCTCCTAAGGGTCTTACAACCCAGAGCAATGTCTCGACTCTGGTGGCGATTGATGCAGGTGTTGCGGACTATCAGCAACTGATCGCGGGCGTTGATGAAAATGCAGCCATTCTTCTTCTCAAGGCCACTCAGAATGGTGTCGCTCAAATCACCTCCGCGCTACAGCAGCTTCCTGGCATCAATCAGCTCCACATTATTTCCCACGGAGCCCCTGGTACCCTATATCTCGGTAAAGGCGAACTCAGCCTATCTAACCTCGGCGACTATCGCGAGGCTCTAGCGAACTGGTTCACGGCTCCCAACGCTGAATTGCTCCTCTACGGCTGCAATGTTGCAGCTGGGGACGCAGGCGAAGAATTTATCGCGAAGTTGCAAGAGGCAACTCAAGTCAAGATTGCAGCCTCGACCACCCCAGTCGGCAATCGTCTTCAGGGGGCTAACTGGTCCTTAGATGTCACGACGGCTGATTTCATCCCTCAACTGGCTCTCTCTGCGGCCATACAATCGAACTACACCGCTACCTTCACTTGGTCTGAAGCTGCGAAGCTTCTCGCAGATGCGACCCCCAACAACATCCCAGGTAATTTAGATCCATCAAGCACCTCCCAAGGTGACCAGGATAGTTTCGATGAATTTGGTAGTTCAGTCGCCATTTTTGATGGTTTCGCCATCGTGGGCGTTCCGGCCAACGCTGACGTCAGGAACCCAGCCACGGCAGATCCAAATGACATTGTTCCAGGTAATGACGTGGGCTCTGTCTATGTGTTTAGGGTTAATCCCAATGACGGGAGCTGGGTTCAGGATACCGAGCTGACTGCGAGTGACCCCGCACTCAATGCTTTATTTGGTCAATCCGTAGATGCCTCTAAGATTCCCGGCAGTGATGACCTCTATGTTGCCGTGGGATCTCCTGGTGCCCGTAGCCCTTCTCCTACGCAAGGTCTGGTGGATGAGTTCACGGGGGCTGCCTACGTTTTCAAGCGAGATGCAGGTACGGGAGTTTGGTCGCAGGTTCAAAAAGTCGTTCAAACCGACGATGGACCTGGCATTGGTAACCTCAGCAGTCGTGCCTTTGATCAATTTGGCACCTCTGTGAGTATTGATGGGCGTAATCTTGTCGTCGGTGCCCCCAATGACAGCCGGGCTGCAAACGAACTGCAGACCGGTGCCATTTATTTATTCGAAGCTTCTGCTACTGGTGAAGCTTGGACACAGGTCGGGGGCAAGATTACAAATCCCGCCCTCGGAGCCAATGCTGCCTTTGATCGCTTTGGTGAATCCATCGCGATCGCCGATGGACTGATCATTGTCGGCTCTCCCAATGCTGAAGTGACCAATGCGGGCAACCCAGGAGGACTGGCCACTGCTGGTGCCGCCTATATCTACCGGCAAGAGGCCGACGGAACCTGGAATTTCAACAATACCCAAGTCATTACCGGCACTGATACCAGATCAGTCACGGGTGAGCAAACCGGGGAGACTGGCGATCAATTTGGTGCTTCCGTAGATATCGTCAATGGCTATGCGATCGTCGGTACGCCTGGTAACGATATTGTCGAAGGGCAAGTTGGCGTGGATCGCCAAACATTTTTCAATGCCGGGTCGGCCTACATTTTCCAAGATCAAGCTGGCACGTGGGTTCAAGCCCAACAGCTCACTGGAAATGATGGACAGTTGCGAGCCGGTGATCAGTTTGGCATCTCGGTTGGCATTGATGATGGTGCAGCGATTGTAGGCTCCCAGAGTGAGGAGGTCGATGGATTCGACGATCCCACCTTTGTGAATGAAGTCTCTCCAGACGAGAATAACCCCAATCAAATTCCGGCTCCCCGTTTGCCCAGTCCTGGTGTTGCCTACCTCTACGAACTAAATAATGATGACTTTTGGGATCAAGTCAGTCGTGTCACCGCTTCTGATCGGATTAATGGAGATCAGTTCGGCGCTGCCGTAGATATCCATACTACCGATTCTGGGGGAAGTTCCGCTGTTGTTGGTGCTTTAGCGAAGAACATTGTTCGGGGTAACCTTAATGACTTCGCAATTGGCACACCCACTGAATTTGGCGTCGATGCCGACCTGAGCAACGCGGGGGCTGCCTATATTTTCCGCTCCCAGCCTCAGCTCACTTCAGCCACGCCGAATGTGTTCTTTGTGAATGACCCTCTCATCGGAGGCACTAATCCGGGAGCACCTGGGGTCAATCAACTCGAGATCACTTTGGTCTATGACCAAGCCATGAACCAAAGTGTGGCTCCAGTGGTGACTTTTCCCAATGGTGCAGAGAATCCACTCTCTACGGTGGCCCTAGCCTCGAACAGTGGTTGGGTTGGACCCAATACTTTTATTGCCCGTTACAACTTGACTGATGTCAACACTGAACTGATCAACATTGATATTGCTGTAGATGGAGCCGTAGGCATTAGTGGTGCTGCTCAGTTACCTGCAACGCCGCCTAATGCGATCGTGACTGACATTTTCAGCATTGATACGCTCAACCCATCTGTCACCCTCTTCAATGCATTTTTATCCGATGAGAATAACAATCCATTTGTAGCTCCCCTGTTTGTAAACGAGCCCTTTGCTGTCTTTGGAGCCTTCTCAGAACCCATTGATCCAGCCACATTTACTGCTGTTTCATTTCCGGTGGCTAATGCATCAATCAGTGGTCTAGCTCTTTCTCCAGACGGCCAAAGCTTTAGTTACCTTGTAACTCCAGCAGTTGACGGAAGTGTTTTCACCGACATTCCAACCTTTGGTGATGGGGACTTCGTGAGTGCTGTGACAGACTTGCGAGGCAACCCAAGCAATCCCGTTGCCTTTATTGAGCGTATCTATGACATCACGCCCCCCGAAGTCACATTTGAAGCTCTCGATCCCGATAACCCCAGTCAGCTTTTGGTGGGATCTGTCAATCGACCTTTTACCGTAAGAGCTCGATTCAGCGAACCCATTTCGGGTTTCGAGCTCAGTGACGTGGCTGTGACTCCCGGTGCATTAACGAGCAACTTCACGGAAGAAGTGGCCGGAAGAGATTACTTATTCACGGTTGATCCTGTAACAGCATTTCAAAACACCAATGCACTCATCTCTTTGAGTGTGGGTGCTGGTGCAGTCATTGATCGTGCAACTAACGTCAATGGTGATTCACCTCAATTCACAGTTGCTTATGACGGACTCCGCCCGGTCGCAACGACATTTGCGGTCCGGCCAGAGTCGCTCAACAGTGCAGGCGAAGTAGAAGGTGAGTTCTCCGTGAACGTCTTCTTCAATGAGGATGTCCTAGGGTTTGAGGCTGGTGATATTGAGGTCGAGAATGGGGTTGTGACAGGGATAACAGCAGGGTCTCCCAGCCAATATATCATCACCGTAAATCCAACCTTGGCTGGGCCTGTCGTCCTCACCTTACCGGAGGCCAGACTCGCTGACTTGGCAACGAACGTCAACCAAGCTGCTGGTCCGCTCAGTGTTGTTTTCAATCCACCTGCTCCAGAAGTTGTCAGCATTACGCCTAACCTGACAACGCTGACTGATTCTGACGTGGGTCAAGAACTCGTTCTGACGATTCTGTGGTCTACGGCCATGGATACAGTCACCTTGGACTTACCCGTCATTAGTTTCCCAACAGCTGAAAATCCTGCAGGTAGCCTCATTGAGGTGCCTGGTGGAGTCTGGCTTAACGACACAACGTTTGAAAAGCGCTTCACGATCGCGGATGCCAACCTAGATTTAGAAGATATCGATATTTTGGTGGCTGAAGGTATCGACGTGGATGGAGTATTGCAGTCTCCCAACCCTGGCATCATTGAAGATGTCTTTAGTTTGTCAATGGTCAACCCTTCTTTGACCTTGAATGCTGACACAACAGTTTCACCTTTCAGAGTATCAGCCCTATTCTCAGAAGATGTCACTGGTTTTGACTTGACAGATGTTGTGACAACGAATGCAACAACGAGTGATTTAGTGGCAGTTTCTGCGAGTGAATACACTTTCACATTAACGCCAGTTAATTTCATCGATCCTGTATCGGTTGAGGTTGCTGCCACTGCTGCAACAGATTTGAGTGGCAACTTCAATGCGGCTGCATCATTAGCGCTAGATAACATTAATGACGCGCCTATTATTTTGGCTCCGACGAGTGAGCCAGTATTAGGGAGTCGTACGGTGATATTTTCATCCACTACGGGCAATAGCATTGTGGTGAGTGACCCTGATGCAGCTGCGGATAACCCGATCGAAATTTCGTTGACTGCTAGCGAAGGATTAATTTCGCTGTCTGGGTTGGAAGGGCTGACCCTCACCGAAGGCGATGGCTTGGGCGATGAACGCATTACGCTAACCGGCACACTGAGCAGTATTAATGCTGCTTTGGAAGGTGCACGCTTTAAACCGTTCAACACGACCGGAAATGCTTCGCTAACCATTTCAGCAGATGACCAAGGTAATACCGGCACTGGAGGACCTCAGCTGACGGACAGGACCATTGATATTCCGGTGACTTTTAATGCCAGACAAGATTTTAATGGCGATGGTTTTGAGGATGTCTTTTGGACGAATAGTACTAGTGGCTTGGTTGAAACGCTGGCTTGGTCACTGCAAGAAACAAGTCCAGACAGCTACACCCGCACTGATGTTGTTGTGAATCCAACCGGGGGGAATATTCCTTCGGATTGGGAAGCAGTAGGAACCTTTGATTTCGACGGTGATGGCAATGTCGACATCTTGTGGCGAAATCCCAGTACCTTCCAGAATGCTGTTTGGTTTATGAATGGTACAGAGCGGCTATCGAGCGTTTTCTTTGCACCTAGCAATCCAGTTGATAATAATCGTGTTGCGCGGTGGGAAATGCTGGATGTTGCTGATCTAGATGGTGATAATCGAGCCGAGATACTTTGGCGTGATTCATTATCAGGTCAGGTTGCAATTTGGAATACCGATGGCCTGAATTTCCAAGCATCATTCTTCGTTGATTTAACACCTATCGGTCTCGATGTTGGTGGCTTCTTGCCGCTCGAGTGGGAGTTTGGTGCCACAGGCGACTTTAGCGGTGATGGCCGTGACGATGTCTTCTGGCGTAATGTTGTTACTGGTCAGAATGCGATCTGGTCGCTGGATGGCAATCGACTCATATCCTCAGACTTCTCAACGCTTCTTATTCCCCCGGCTCCACAAATCCCCTCTGATTGGGAGGCGATTGGTTCTGGCGATTACAATGGTGATGGAAATGCAGATATCCTTTGGCGCAACGGTAGTCAAAATGTAATCTGGGAATTTGATGGTCTACTGAGAAGTTCAGGTCTATTTGTTGACAGTCTTGATTCCAATTATGTGGGTATTTCATAGTCTGTTTAATTCTGATCCATCTGGTTAACTCCTAGTCAAAATCAGCAAGGCATCCCATTGAAGAAAACTCAATGGGATGCCTTGCTGATTGGGTCTATAAAAAAATGTGAAACTAGCTTTTAATTGAAGGGTTTTTGAGGAGGGATTCAGTTGCTTTGATGAGCTTGTCTCCCCAGAGTTGAGTCTTAAGAAAATCAATGTCGCTGTATTGCGCATCGATTTTTAAAGCCTGCTTGGCGAGGCGAATGGCTCGGAAGCGTTTTCCTTGAGAGTAGAGGGCGGCGGCGAGGGCGAGTTTGGGTTCGGCGGCTTCGGCGTTGATGGCGACGGCGCGGGTCCATTGGGTTATGGCTTCGTCAGCATCGCCTTGCTCGTAGGCGACGAGGCCGATGTTGTTGATGGCTTCCCAAAAATCGTCGCCGAGTTCGACAGCTTTGTTGTAGCTGGCGATCGCTTTACCCAGTTCATTGGTCATGTAATAGGCATTACCCAGGTCAAACAGCGCCCCTGGTGACTCAGGCTTGAGCTTGACGCCCTTCTCGTAGTAGCGGATGGATTCTTGGAACTTATCTTGGCGAAAATAAGCCGTGCCGAGGGCGAGCTGGATTGAGGCATCTTCTGGCTCTAGTTTCTCAGCCGTTTTGAGGGCTTCAATGGTTTTGTCGAGTTGGTCGGTGCGTAGGTAAACGTCTGCGGCGACGGCCCAGATGCGGAAGTCGTCGGGGACGAGCTGGGTTGCGAGTTCGACTTGCTGGAGGGCAATGTCGTATTGCTGGAACTGAGTGCGTTGGGCGGCTTCCTGGGCGAGGGCGAGGCCTTCTTGGCGCAGTTGCTCGAAGTCAATGGTGACGGTGTGTGGCGCTTGGGCTCTCGCGGGCAGTGCGGAGATGGGGCTGAGCAGGATTGTCAGGCACAGTAGGCGAAGGAGCTTCACAGGCGGCGGTTCCAGAACAACAGGAGCAGGCTAGGCAACAGAGGCCTACGTAGGCCGAGCAGTTACACCATCACCTTATACATTATCTCTTACTCAGAGTCAGGATGGGGGCTCCAAGTTCCCGAGGTTTGGCAATTATGGCTGGGGTTTGTCTTGGGCGGAAAGGTTGGCTTGGGCGTTGCGTCGCCATTGGGGCGGTTTGATGCGGCGTAGGGCGGAGGCGGGGGTGCGCTGTTGCCAGTCTTCTTCGCTCAGGTGGGCAAGGTCTTGGAGTTTGGGGTTGATGTTCCACGGATAGGGCTCGAAGCCGGGTTCGTCGGTGGGCTGGGCGAAGCGTTGGTTCCAGGGGCAGACGTCTTGGCAGATGTCGCAGCCTGCGACCCAGCCTTGGAGGTTTTGGGCGATCGCCTCAGGTATCTCTTCAGCTTTGCTTTCGATGGTGTGGTAAGCGATGCAGCGGTTGGCATCGACGACGAAGGGTTCGGCGATCGCGTCGGTGGGGCAGGCGTCCATGCAGCGGCTACAGGTGCCGCAGTGGTTGGTGTGGGGCTGGTCTGGGGTGAGGGGTAGGTTGGTGATTAGCTCTCCCAGGAAGACCCAAGAACCGTAGTCGCGGGTGATGAGGTTGCTGTTTTTGGCGACCCAGCCTATGCCCGCTCGCTGGGCCCAGAGTTTGTCTTGGATGGGGCCGGTGTCGGCGTAGAAGCGGGAGTGGATGGCTTCGGGGAAGTCGGTTGTCGTAGAGTCGGCTGCTAAGGAATCGGTTGGTGAGGAATCGCTGACTGCTAGGTTTCGCAGTTGTTCCTGTTCAGCTTGGAGCCAGAGGTGGAAGGCTTTGAGTTTTTTGGTGAGGATGCGGTGGTAGTCGCGGCCCCAGCCGTAGCGGGAGATTTTGGCGATGCCAGGTTCATCGCTGCGCTGCTGGGGGCTGTAGTAGTTGAGGGCGAGGCAGATGAGGCTGTGAGCGTCGGGGAGGATGAGGCGGATGTCGCGGCGTCTGGGGTTGTCCATCCAGGCCATGTCGGCTTGGTAGCCCTGGTCGAGCCAGCGATCTAGGGCGTCGGTGCCGCTACGGTCGGTTTCGAAGTCGGCGATGTTGACGATGCCGACTTTGTGGAAGCCGAGGTCGAGGGCTTTTTGTTTGATGGCGGCGGTGAGGGCGTCTGACATAAATTGGGAAGCCAGAGGATGGTGATGCTGGTCCCCAGTTGTTATACCAACGGTAGGGGCGAAGCATTCGGTTGAGAAGAATAAGCGTTACCCCAATTTTTGTGCCGAATGCTTCACCCTGGCTGTTGCAATTGCAGAGTTAGGAATTGGGGCTGGGGTTGTTTCTTGTTGTGTTGGGCAAAGCATTGGGATAGAGATGGTTTGGAAAGCATCGATAGTCTGTGGCCCAATGCTTTTCCCCTACAGGATATCCAGGCTGGATTCGGAATTCTGGTTTTCTGAAGGCGAAAATTCGGGTGCCATGAGGCCGGGGTCCAGGCTGCGTAGGGTCGCTTCACGCACGAGGCTTTCGGTTTCTTGGGAGAGCAAGATTTGCAGGGCCTGGGTTGCTATGCGGGTTTGCTCGGGGCTGAGGATGCGTTGGTCCAAGAGGCGGTTGAGTTGGCGGACGGCGACGAGGCGGGAGAGAGGGTTGGGAGCGGTAAGGTCTGCGAGTGCGTTGTCGAGGTTGTTGTCGAAGCGATCGCTTTCCCGATTCAATACTTGCGTAGACAACAGTGCCAGCCCCAAAATCATGCCGAGGCCTTGAAGTAGGATGCAGCTCACTAGCCAGGCGTTGTGGGAGTCGTCCCAGAGGTTTGCGCCCAGGTAGGTGCCGAGCATGGCGATGCTGCCACAGGGGACGCAGAGGAGGAGGAGGCGATGGGGGCCGTTGAGCCAGTGGCGCAGTCCGGCGATCCAGGGTTGGAGGTCGCGGGTTTGGAGGCTGTAGATGAGGGCCATGGTTGCTAGGCCGATGGCTAGGGCGAGGAGGAGTTTCCAGTTCCAGATGAGGAGGGCGATCGCGGGTATGGCGATGAGGAGCCAT
Source organism: uncultured Pseudanabaenaceae cyanobacterium (assembly GCA_938021205.1). Taxonomy (GTDB): domain Bacteria; phylum Cyanobacteriota; class Cyanobacteriia; order PCC-9006; family JAAUQQ01; genus JAAUQQ01. Next base: position 19,325 of record CALIGI010000010.1, on the reverse strand, counting down.
TGGCCAGCGCGGCGGCTTTGGATGGGGATTTGGGTTGCGGTTTGGCGATGGTTGCTGAGGTTGATGCTTTGGGATGCTCGCTGGGTGATGGCTTCTGTCCAGGTCGCTAGGGTTTGCTGGGTTTGCCCTAGGGTGGCTTGGCAGGTGGTGAGGAGTTTTTTGAGTTGGGGGAATTGGGAGGGGTGGTTCAGCACGGGGGCATCCGGGGGAAGGCTTTTGGGGAGCTGTTGCTTTTATATCAGGTGTTGAGGAATTTCGGGGATAGGGGCGTGGGTTCTTGTTTTTGAGGGTGGTGGCGATCGCTGGGCGGGTGGAGGCAAATCGCCAAATCCAGACAGCCTTGGGGCCAGCCCCAAACCCCGCTCAAGGAGGACGAAGCGCCTCCTCCTTAGAGGTTATCCTCCTGCGCAAAAGGCTGGGTTGCTTCACTTTAAGCAGTAAGTACTTTGGACCTGTTGAGTTGACGGGCGTTGTTGTGGGGTCGTCACCAATTCTTGATGCACCACAGGCTAACCCCTATCCCCTTGGTTCAAGGGGGACCGCCCGAAGGGCGAGGGGGTTGCCTTGTCTCTTGTCTCTTGTCTCTTGTTGCCTTAGCTCTTTAGGAGTGGGTAGCTGTTATTTCTGGCATCGGCCCGCGCCGCGAAGCCAGCCGATCCGCCAAGCGCGTCGTCTCTGGCAACTTGTACTTCGTGGTGCATTTCAGCACGATATCAATGGCGGTTTCTAGGCTGATGCGATGTCCAGCGGAAATAAATAGGGGCTTGACGTTGGTGCGGGTTCTGACAACTGCTCCAATTTGCTCGTCTTTACCCATCAATTTGGAATAGCTACCCTTTTCTAGATCTGGCTCGTCGTAGGTGCCGATGTAGCGAGATTTAGCCACGCCGATGGTGGGTTTGTTGACTAGCAGGCCGAGGTGGCTGGCAATGCCGAGGCGGCGGGGGTGGGCAATGCCTTGGCCGTCGCAGAGGATGAGGTCGGGCTCGATTTCGATTTTGGCGAGGGCTTCGAGGAGGGCGGGGGCTTCGCGGAAGGAGAGGAGGCCGGGGACGTAGGGAAAGGTAGTGGGGACGCGGGCGATCGCCATCTCCACCAGCTCCAGCTCTGGAAAGGTCAGCACGACGACAGCAGCACGGGTGATGGTGCCGCCATCTTCGAAGCCTGCATCGACGCCTGCGACGTATTTGATATCGCTGATGGGGCCAAAGTCATCGGTGGTGATGATTTGGGTGGCGAGCTGGCGCTGGAAGGCAATCGCGGCCTTTGAGTCCTTGGGCCAGTCGGGCTGCTGAATCTTCATGCACTTCATTCTAGACAGCTCTCTGAATCCGCTCACTGCCACCGGGCTAAGAGCAGAATTCCTTGGACCAGTCCTGATGGCCTCGGCCTTCCCAGCAGCGGGATTGGAAGCCGACCCAGACCAGTTGCCATTGCTCAGTCAATTTTGCGTACTCGGCTCTGTAGCGCATGTCCTTGACGGAGCCATCGGCCAGGTTGTTTTGGGTGAAGAGGACGACGGCTCGCTCTTGCCCCAAGTCACTTTCAATTTCTTCGCTGTAGCGACCTTCTTCTAGAACTTCCGCAGCGAAGGCAGTCGTTGCCATTGCAACAGGACTGTCACCGACTTTAGCGTTATCGGAAAAGCGGTCGAGATCTTGGATGGCGTACTCTGCTCGAATGGCCTCAGAGAAGGCGGGCTCTGGTTTGGCTGGTGCTTCTGGTTCGGTGGCGACCGGTGGTTTTGGTTCGGAGGCGGGAGGCTTCTCGACGACGGGGGCCTCTGGTGCAGGCTCGATGGGAGACTCCAGGCTAATGGCTGGGTCGGGTTCCGCAGGGGGAGCGATCGCTTCGGGCTGGCTGGACTGACAGGCCGCGAGGCTGAGGCTCAGAATCATGAGCGCGGTGAAACGTTTCAGCATCTTGAATAGTTTTTGGGGCAGGTTTAGTCAAAGGATTCACGCTGTCTAGAGACTATTCCTGAGTAAACCTGACCGTGGGGTGGAGATATGGGGGCTAAGGATTGCTCAAATCCTTGTAGACGATGGTGAGAAATTGCTCAGGATTGAGGAAGCCTTCACCATATTTCTCATCCAGATCGGTGAGGGGGGAATCGGCGAGGACTTGCTCTAGGGTTTGGTCCTGGGCGATCGCTGCTCCAACCCTGTCCCGCACCGTCTTCAGCAGGTTGTAATACACCACTAGCTCTGCCCGATTCGAGATTGCACCATGGCCGGGAATAATCACCGTTTCGTCATTGGCCAATTCCAATACCTCTTCCACTGCGGCGATCATGCCGTCGATGCTGCCACCGCTAGAGGTATCGATAAAGGGGTAGATGCCGTTGAAGTAGGTGTCACCCATGTGGATGACGTTGGCTTCGTGGAATTGAACGATGGAGTCGCCGTCGGTGTGGGCGGGATCCACGTGGAAGGCGCAGATGCGATCGCCGTTCAGATAAAACGTTGTCGTATCGCTAAAGCTAATCACCGGCAAGGCCGCCTTGGGCGAGGCAGGAATTTCTCGGCCAAAGGCTTCGATGAACTGGTCCGTGCTCATGCGCTGGTAGACGTTGTCATGGGCGACGATGATGGTGCCTTCGCTGCCTAGGTTTTCGTTACCGCCCGTGTGGTCAAAGTGCCAGTGGGTGTTGAGGACAAACTTGATCGGCTGGTCGCTGATTTCGGCGATCGCGGCGCGAATTTTGTCGGTGAGTGGTGCAAATTGGTCATCGATCAGAAATACCCCATCGGGACCAGCAGAAACGCCGATGTTGCCGCCTTCACCTAAAAGAACGTAGACGTTCTCAGCGACAGGGACCGTTTTGATCTCAACGGCGCTGAAGTCTTGGGTTTGGGCTTTAACTGTGGCGGGTAGCAGAGCCAGTCCTAGGCCCAGAGCGATCGCGGAGAAGCGTTGAGCAATCAACATGACAAACGACCTTATTGGAATTTTGTGATTCTAGCGAGGCAGAATCAGCGATTGGCGCTGGCTTAGGAGAGCGATACATTTAGAAAGAATTCGCCTTCTAGCCGCCTACGCTTCGTGAACTGCGCTATCCACCTTTGCCAAGATCTAGAGCATTGTCGCCATGCCTTGCAGTGCAGCCTCTACAGCCTGCCTTGGCCGCTGCCCATGCATCGGGTGGAGGATGAGTTGGGTGGGGGCTGGGAAGGAACCCTCATTGCCCAGTCGGCAGAGGATTATTTGGAGTATTTATTTGAGGGGCATCGCGATCGCCAGGAAATGCTCTCCCCAGCCGTCATTGCCACCTGGACCAATGCGGAACGTAACGGAAAGCTCCTGGACCCAGATGTGATTGACGATTGGTGGTATCTGTTGCTCAGGGATATCGTCAGCCAGGGCTATGGTGGATTGTGCTGGCTGGAGGACAAAGATGATGCAGAAGAGGCTCCTGATGATTGGCAATATTCGGCCCAGGCTTAGGTGGCGAAAGATAACGCATTGGGTTTTAAACCTGGGTAGGATGGCATGCCATGTCCCTACAGGCCATCTGGAAACGTACCATCGATTTTCGGTGTTGCGATCGCTGTCCTGCGCGATCGCCCTAATCCTCTGCTTAACCCTCGCCGCTCCAGCTCCCGCCCAAGCCCTCCCCTCCTTCATCAAAGGCTTCATCCCAAGCGCCTCCAGCGCCACCAACTCAGCCATCTCCACCGCTTACCACCAACATATGTCAGACCTCATCGTTGAAGGCACCGGCACCGTCGAACGCCTCCTGTCCGACGACAACATTGGCTCTCGCCACCAGCGCTTTATCGTGCGCCTCAGCCCGGCCCACACCGTCCTTGTCAGCCACAACATTGACCTCGCGCCCTACATCAAAGACATGCGCGAAGGAGACGAGGTGAGCTTCAAGGGCGAGTACGAATGGAATGAACAAGGTGGCATTGTCCATTGGACCCACCTTGACCCTCGGGGCAATGACCATCCCGATGGCTGGATTGACTACCGGGGCGATCGCTACGAGTAAGACATCCATCCAACTTCAATCACTAAAGATATCTGTCTTACACTAAGAAGATAATCCTTGGATAAGCAGTCATGGCAACGCGGCTACAACAGCAAGATCCCCGCAACTTGCCTGCCTACCCTGTCGTAGATGCAGCTCATTACCTCACCATTCCAGTGGGGACATTGCGGTCTTGGCTCAAAGGGCGTAGTTATCCCATTCAGAGCGGTAGCCGCTATTTTGAACCTCTGATTGAGCGTCCAAGTCCTAACCTTCCCCAGCTTTCTTTTACCAACCTGGTGGAAGCTCACGTCCTGCGAATTATTCGACAGCAGCATCAGGTGCCTTTAGACAAAGTGCGCACTGCTTTGGACTACCTCACCCAAGAAATGAGCGTTGCTCATCCGTTAGCCCGTGTTGAATTCCAAACCGATGGCGTAGATCTGTTCATCGCTTCTGTTGGTCAACTCGTAAATGTGTCTCAATCTGGCCAGCTTGCTATGCGGAAGGCACTGCAAAGCCTGCTTCAACGTATTGAGTGGGATGAAGATGGTTTAGCTGCCCAGCTTTTCCCAGTGACTCGATTTCAGACTGACGAAGCACCTAGAGTTTTGATAATTGACCCTCGCATTTCCTTTGGCCGACCCTTCTTGGTCGGGACTGGTGTGCAGACGGCCATTTTGGCAGAGCGCTACAAGGCTGGAGAATCCGTTGATGCATTGGCTGAGGACTATAGTTGCGATCGCCTTCAAATCGAAGAAGCTATCCGCTGCGAACTTGCTTTAATCACTGCCGCTTAATCCCCTTATTGCAGAGTGAGTAAGCAAACGTCTCCGCCTCCGATTTTTTTTATTGATCGTGCCCTCGGGCAACGCCTCGTAGCTAAAGCCTTGCGCAAAGCAGGAGCCCAAGTAGAAGTCCACCAAGACCACTTCGCACCAGATTCTCCCGATACAGAATGGCTGCCAGAGGTGAGCCAGCGAGGTTGGATTGTTCTGACGAAAGATGCGCGCATTGGTGTCAATCTTGTGGAGCAAATCGCCGTTGCTCAGTCTGGAGCGAGAGTCTTTATCCTTTCACTGAAAGAAGGAGCTACTGGGACAGAGATGGCGGCTGTGCTTGTCCAAGCCATGACTTCTATGACTCGCCTCATAACGAGTCAGCCCGAGCCATTCCTCGCTAAGGTGTATGCGTTTGGCAAAGTCCGAATGTGGAAGGACCATCGTAAGTTAGCCAAGGTGCTGCGAGAGATGCTGGACGAGTCAGATAACGAGGCTTAGCCTGACGAAATAAAAGCTAAGCCAATCCAAAGCCACCATTTTCGCAAAACTGCCAATATTTACAGTTCCTGCCCAAGCCGTCAACCACATTTATTCAGCTCCACGATCCCCCCTGCTCCCGACTGGATCCCTGAAAGATCCCTGTAATCCCGTCGCAGATCAAATTTTGCGACAAAACCTTTACATACCTTTGATAAGCTTGATAACTGGGAGACGAGTCAAAATACCTAGTGACTTCGGGCGCTGTGGTTTTGAGAGAGAGCCCATCGATGGTGACCCCTAAATTTAGGGCATCCCAAGCAACGGCAGTTTCTGCCGCGATGGCCCCTCTTATGAGTTTCTGTTTAGTAACCAAACATCTAGACGCTGGCAGTCGGAGGATTTAGAGCAACATGGAAAATACTCTCGCGTTAGAGATCATCGAGGTCGTAGAACAAGCTGCGATCGCATCCGCACGCCTGACCGGCATGGGCGACAAGGACGGCGCTGACGAAGCTGCTGTAGAAGCCATGCGTGAACGCATGAACCAGTGCCACATGCGTGGTCGCATCGTGATTGGTGAAGGTGAGCGCGATGATGCTCCCATGCTCTTCATCGGCGAAGAAGTGGGCATCTGCACCCAGCCTAACGCTGCTGAAGTTTGCACCCCCGAAGAGCTAGTCGAGATCGATATCGCTGTTGACCCCTGCGAAGGCACCAACCTTTGCGCCTACGGTCAGCCTGGCTCCATCGCTGTGCTTGCTGTTGCTGAGAAGGGCGGCCTGTTTGCAGCGCCTGACTTCTATATGAACAAGCTGGCTGCTCCCCCAGATGCCAAAGGCAAGGTGGACATCTCCAACTCCGCAACCGAGAACCTCAAGATCTTGGCTGAGTGCTTGGATCGCGCCATGGACGAGCTGACCGTTGTGGTCATGAAGCGTGAGCGCCATGCTGACCTGATTAAGGAAATCCGTTCCTGCGGTTCCCGCGTACAGCTGATCTCTGACGGCGACGTCGGCGCAGCGATCAACTGCGGTTTCGCAGGTACCAACATCCACGCCCTCATGGGTATCGGTGCTGCACCTGAAGGTGTGATCACCGCTGCTGCCATGAAGTGCCTGGGTGGTCACTTCCAGGGTCAGTTGATTTATGATCCCGCGATTGTGAAAACCGGCTTGATCGGCGAGAGCAAGGAAAAGAACCTTGAGCGCATGAAGAGCATGGGCATCAACGATCCCGACAAGATCTACACCGCTGAAGAGCTAGCTTCTGGTAACAACGTCATGTTCGCAGCTTCCGGCATCACCTCCAGCAACTGGTTGGAAGGTGTTCGCTTCTTCGGTGGCGGCATCCGCACCCAGACCTTGGTGATCTCCAGCCAGTCTAAGACTGCGCGTTTTGTTGACACCATCCACCTCAAAGACAACCCCAAGCGCATCCAACTCAAGTAATTGAATTGGCTTGGTTTTAGCTGTAACAGTTAAGGTTGTTTGAAGAAAAGACCTGTCGGATAATCCGGCAGGTCTTTTCTGTTGATCTGGGGTGCGATCGCTTCAAAGGCTGGCGATCGCGATCTTTAGTTGATGGAGAATGCGATCGCTATGCGATTTGCGTGAATCGTGATGCCGAAAGTTTAAATTGGGTCTTGTACATCTACCCGTTTTGATCTCGCCTCAAGCTTGACCCTCCGATCGCAGGATCGCCAAAAAAAGATCGCAACTTAATAGAACTTAATCGCCTGAAATCCTTCAAATGATTAACTTTCAGGCAATTCGTTTACGTTTCGGAACACAATGGATCAGCCCATAGACAGAGTTCCTGGTGGACTCATACCATGGGCAACCGGATCGTTTTTTAATACAGACTTTCGTCACGTTCGCCCCGTGACATCTTTAAAACAGTTTTTTTAGGAAAAGAGGGATATGCACATCGCAGTTGTCGGACTCAGCCATAAAACAGCCACCGTTAACGTCCGCGAGAAGCTCAGTATCCCGGAGGATCAGATTCAGGGCGCGATCGCCCACATCCTCTCCTATCCTCATGTCGAAGAAGTTGCAATTCTCAGCACCTGCAACCGCCTCGAAATCTACTTCCTCGCCAGCTCCTTGGATGCTGGTGTTCGCGAAGTCACCCAATATTTGTCCGAGCACAGCGGCCTTAGCCTCAAGGAACTGCGCCCCTACCTCTTCACCCTGCTGCGCCAGGACGCTGGCCTTCACCTCATGCGTGTGGCGGCGGGCCTCGATAGCCTAGTCTTGGGCGAAGGCCAAATCCTGGCCCAGGTGAAGAACATGCACCAGGTCAGCCAGAAGCACAAAGGCATCAAGCGCATCCTCAACCGCCTGCTGACCCAAGCCATCACCGCAGGCAAGCGCGTCCGCTCCGAAACAAACATTGGTACAGGCGCAGTTTCCATCAGCTCTGCCGCCGTTGAACTGGCCCAGCTCAAAGCTGCCGAACGCTGCGAAGCTGGTCTGGGCTCGGCCAAGCTGGCGGACCACAACGTTTGCATCCTGGGCGCGGGCAAGATGTCTCGTCTGGTGGTCAAGCACATGATTTCCAAGGGCGGCACCAATATCACCATCGTCAACCGCTCCCGCGAACGGGCGGACAAGTTAGCCGCTGACTTCAAGGGCCAAGCTGACATAAAAGTCGCACTGCTGGACGAGATGATGGCTAAGGTGGGCGAAGCGGACATGGTCTTCGCAGGCACCTATTCCATGGAGCCTCTGCTGGATAAGGCCAAGCTGGAGAGCAACCTAGCGGGTGATAAGAACCTGATGTTGTTTGACATCGCTGTGCCCCGCAACATCGACTCGGACTGCAACGACTTGGACTTTGTTCAAGCGTTCAACGTTGACGACCTTAAGGCCGTGGTTGCGGCGAACCAAGCCACCCGCCGCCGCTTGGCTGAGGAAGCTCAGGGCATTTTGGAAGAGGAATGTGGGGCGTTTGATACCTGGTGGCATGCTCTGGACACCGTGCCGACGATTAACTCTCTGCGCTCCAAGATTGAGACGATTCGCACTCAGGAAATGGAGAAGGCGATGTCTCGCCTGGGAGCTGAGTTTGCCGATAAGAAGCATCAGGCCATCATTGATGCGATGACGCGGGGCATTGTGAATAAGATTCTCCATGACCCCATGACTCAGTTGCGGGCTCCGCAGAATAATGATGACCGGCAGCAGGCGATGGAAACACTATGCACGTTGTTTAACCTGGAGCAGGCGAAAGCATCCTAACAAGTGAGGCCGTTCTTATAAATCCGAGCTCCCCCAGGAATTTCCCTGAACAATCCTTGCAGCTCTAGCTAGCCGAAGAGCGTCGCCGGGTTCGACCCTCATTGTTGCGAGGTTGCTGGTTACTCGTCGTCTGAGCCCGAGGCTGGGTGCTGGGCTTAGAGCGAGGCTGAGTACTGGGCTGGGACTTAGTCTTGGACTTGGCCTGGGGTTTTGCCTGGGTGCTGGGCTTACCCGCAGGCTTTGCCGAGCCGCCATCGGAACCTTGCTTCGCTAAGCGAGGGGAATCAGATTTGCGGCGGGGCGAAGTAGAACGACTTCCTCGATCTTGCTCACCGTGACGTCGGCTATCATGGCGTCCGCCGCCCTGACGACCCCCGCCTCTGCCACCCCGTCCACCGCCACCGCCGCGACCGTTACGACCGTTGGGAATGGGCTCTGGAGGAATGCTGGGATCAGGCTCAAAGCCCTTGACCACTTCCTTGGGTAGGTCGCGTTTGATCAACCGCTCAATATCTCGCAGCAGCTTGTCTTCATCCACACAAACTAGAGACAGCGCTTCACCCTCATTGCCTGCTCGACCCGTTCGACCAATGCGGTGAACGTAGTCCTCTGGAACGTTGGGTAGCTCGAAGTTGACAACATGGGACAGGCGATCAATATCGATGCCCCGTGCTGCGATGTCCGTTGCTACGAGGACGCGTACATCGCCACTTTTGAAGCCTGCTAGGGCTCGGGTTCTCGCGCCCTGGCTCTTGTTGCCATGGATGGCAGCAGCGGTGAGACCGTCCAGTTCCAAATGCTTCACCAGGCGATTCGCCCCATGCTTGGTCCGGGTAAAGACCAGGACCTGGCTCCAGTTTTGGGAGCCGATGATGTAGCTGAGCAGGTCGGCCTTGCGAACCCGGTCCACTCGGTAGACCTGTTGGCTAATGCCCTCGGCAGTAGCATTTTGCCGGGCAACCTCGATTAGCTCTGGCTCGTTGAGCAGGCGGTTGGCGAGCTCCTTGATTTCGCGGGAGAACGTCGCGGAGAACAGCAGGTTTTGGCGATCGCCCCCCCAAGGTAAGACAGTGGGCAACAGAGCCAGTACCTTTTTAATGTCATGGATAAAGCCCATGTCCAACATGCGATCGGCCTCATCCAGCACCAGGATTTCCACCTGGGACAGATCCACCGTTCGCTGACCGCAATGGTCCAGTAACCGACCCGGTGTGGCGACCAGAATATCCACGCCATGGCGTAGCTGCTTAATTTGGGGATTAATCTTCACCCCGCCAAAAATCACCGCCGATCGCAGAGACAAATACTTGCCATAGGTCTCCACGCTCTCCTCTACCTGGGCCGCTAATTCTCGTGTGGGAGTCAGCACTAGGGCACGGGGACGGCGCCCATTCTCAATGGGATTATCGAGTAAGCGCTGGAGTAGAGGCAGGGTAAAGCCCGCAGTCTTGCCCGTGCCGGTCTGGGCACCCGCCATGACGTCCTTGCCCTGGAGCACGATGGGGATGGCCTGAGCCTGAATCGGAGTGGGCTGGGTATAGCCCTGATCTTTGATGGCGCGAAGAAGTTCGGGGGCTAAGCCTAAGCGATCAAAGGCGCTAGGAGAATTCTCTGTACCCACGGTTAGATCTGCCGGGGTTGCTGTAGGCCTAGATTGAGAATTGCTTTCAGGCGTCTGCTTCTTCATTGAAGCAGAAGACTTGCGGAGAATCGGGAGGTCGCGTGGCATGTAAGGGAAGTTGATCTCGAATGCCCTCACAGCAGCGCAATAGCGAACTGGAGCCGGTCCGGGCTGGATAGGTGAATAGCTGCATAACCTTCGCGAGGTCAGCATTTTGCCCCTGTCGATCAGGGCACACGGCTCAAGGGTTCTGGTCCCAACGGCGGTTGCCGTCCGAGGCACTCACCGGTTGAGCGCCCAATCATGCCGCGATTCACTAGACACTTCACTATAGCGAGCGAACCGGGGCTTTTGGCGTAGTGGCTTCGATCTCTCTTCGATCTCCCGTGAAATTGCAGGGAGATCTCCGATTCTAGATTTGTTGTGCTTCTTCTTGCATGGAATCTTTGGGGAACTCTATTCAGCTGAGCTGTTGCCCATGTTCCAGTCAAGCCATGCGCATTCTTCAGCACAGTAAACCCCAGCTCACATTGCAATATCGCCCCCTTTAGCGCCTGGGCCAATGGCCTTGCTTTCGCTGGCCTCGGCATCGTAATGCCGTTTGTATGAGGCTAAAGGCCTGGCCTTGGTGTTGTGTTTGTGTGGGTGCTGGTGCTGCTATCTGCTGTTGTGGGCAATCTCTTTTTCTGCGGATTGGGTGACCTGTGTATCAGATTTGCCCAGTCAATCACGAAAAATCACTTCGGCCTCTTGGGCTTGGGTTATGTCAAAGAACTGTTCAGCGAAATTCGTTAGCCCCCGCAGAGCAGCGCATCCCGATAGAGTATTAGCAATGCTTTGCCTTGGTTTGCCATGCTCATCTTTACCCAGCGCCTGAAGCACAGCGCAGCCCCGCCAGATCTGAGCCTAGCGCTGACGGCAGAGGAGCGAGCTAGATCGCGTCACCGCTTCGACCATCCCAACGGCACCACCCTCTTTTTCCAACTTCCCCGAGGCACCGTCCTGCGCCAGGGCGACTTGCTCCAAACGGAAGACAGCTCAACAACCCTACAAATCCAGGCCAAACCAGAGCCAGTCCTCACTGTTCGCATTGCCGACGAACTCGAACTGCTCCAAGCGGCTTACCACCTGGGTAATCGTCATGTTGCCCTAGAAGTAGGCCAGGATGCAGCCGGTCGATACTTGCGTCTGCAACCTGACTCCGTTCTTGAAGAAATGCTCCACCATCGTGGCCTCAGTGTCACTGCTGAGACTCTGCCCTTCCAGCCCGAAGCCGGAGCCTATGGACATCACCATGGCTGAATTAACTAGAACCTCAATCCGGATCAGACAATGCAGGGCCAGCCAACCAATTCTCGACTTCACCGATGAAACCGTTCTGGGTTTGGCTAATCAAAACTTCCCCATCCGAGAGGCTATAGCCCAAGGTATAGCTCAATCCCTTCGCTTGACCCCGCTCTGCAATTTCATAAAATAGTGCCATCGTCTCCTCGTCCTCTGCCGTCGCAAGTTGCCCTCCGTAGCCAAAGACATAGGCTTCGATCAACTCAGCATCGCCTCTAATTTGCCTTTGGGCATCAGCCCTGGCCTGGTCAAAGTCAGGATTGCCAAAGGCGGCAAGGGAATATTGGCCGCTGCCTTGAAGGCGAAATAGAGTCCATGGTTTTACTATGTCTCCCTTGCGCAACTGGCCAACATTGATCGAAATGGCTTTGGCTAGCACCTGACTGAGGCGATCGCTCATGACCTGCTCTGCATCGCTCATGCTCAGTTTTCTTGGATAGAACAGTTAGACGATACCCTGCTATCTGAAACCTGGACCACAGTTGATCTGCGATGGGGAGAGGCGTGGGCTTAGGGCTTATTAGAGGCTTGGGAAGCAGCGGTAATGCAACCTGGGCCGGATGGAGTCGGTTGAGGTAAGAATTTTTGGATTCGGTTATTGCCAAAATCCACCACATACACCGCGCCATCTTGATCGATCGCCATATCCGTGGGCCGTTCCAGTTGCCCTGCTTCGCTCCCCATTCCACCAAAGGCAGCAGTGAATTCTCCTTGGGGCGTAAACCGCTGAATCCGATGGTTGTAAAAATCTGCCACGAAGATGTTGTTGTGGGAGTCGATTGCCACCGCCGTGGCCGTTTTGAACTTCCCTGCAAAAAACTGGGGAATATTAAACGCTGAACCATTCCAGCTACGAATAAAACGGCCATCCGGATCGAGAACCTGCACCCGGTTGTTATAGGCATCAGCCACTACAATATTCTGACTGGGCAGGAGGGCTATTCCAGTGGGATAGGTAAACTGACCGCTCTCATCACCAGCTTGCCCCGTTGTCCCATATTGCTGGACAAATTTCCCTTTGGGGTTAAAAACTTGAATCCGTTGGTTATAGAAATCAACCACATAGGCAGTGCCATCTGCCGCCACTGCTACATCACTTGGAGCGTCAAATTCTCCGGGGCCAGATCCCGAAGCGCCAAAGCTGCCTTGGGGGTCTCCAGCTAAGCTAAATGTTTGAACACGGTCATTCACATATTCAGCAACATAGAGGGTTTGATTTTTAACCCCCAGCGACATGGGCTGATTTAACTCCCCGAGATTGTCCCCCTGTTGGCCAAAGGCTCGTAGAAAACGCCCCTCATGATCAAACACTTGAATGCGGTGGTTGCCAGAATCACTGATAAAAATCTCGTTACCCGCGATCGCAATTCCGATCGGTTGTTGAAATTGCCCCGGCTGGCTCCCCTTCTCACCCCAGCCCAGCTCAAATTGATAACAGAGAGGGGGCGGATTTGCAGCACTCTGACTGGGGCGGTTGAAAAGGCTTAGACCCAGTATTAATCCTAAGACTGAAAGAGTTAAAGGTTTTGAAAGAATCATATAAGTTTCTCTAAAAATAAGACTCAAAAGTTGATTTGTCCGCCTAAAGTTAATTGAATTTCTGTTTCTAAAGCATTGCCTTTGAGGTCTTGAAATACAGGAACTTGAACAGCTCCTTCAACCACAAAGCGTCTGGCAATGTATTGAGCTGAAGGAGATAAAAATAGGCGAGTTCCACCAGAGTTATCAGCAATAGAACCTGACGCTCGATTCTGCCCTTGCCAACTCAAATTGCTCTCTAAACCTAGAAATAGAAAGCCCTCTTTTAAGCTCTGAGGAAATACTCGATATTTGTAGGCGAGATCAAGTGTTGCTTCATCACCAAATTCGAAGTCATTGGCTTCAGTATTAAATTGATAGGAGAAGGATGCACTGAAGCTATCTCTGAGAGTTTGTCGGGTTAGAACAAGTCCAAGACTTGGATCTACAGAGCCAGAACCTAGCTGTAAAGGCTGAGGTAACCGTTCTGAACCATGGGTGGCCTCATTCTCCCCAGTCGGCAACTCTAAGGCAAAAAGAGGAGCGAGGCGCAGTGTTTTTCCTTTCTGATTCTGCTGAAAGATGGTGTAGCGAGCCACCACCTCGATATCACCGAGACCAAAATTGTCGCTCCGCCTTCCATCAACTTCAAGCTCTCGATTTAGTACTGGAACAATAGCAAATAGGGCTAATTTGTTAGTAATTCCACGCCCAAGAATGATGGGAAAGGCCAACTCCTCTAGGGAAGTGTCGCCCTCGCTTGCACGCAAGTAGCGAGCTTGAACTCGAATTAAGTTCTGTCCTTCAGCAATGGGTAAAGCATTATTCGTTGTCACTTGAGCGATCGCGGGTTCAGCCAAGCTGATCCCTAGAGCCATGAAAATACTCAAGCCATTCAGACTCTGGCATTTCAGTATATTTCCCAGAAATCGCAGCATATTTCCCACATGCAATTTTATGAAATTTAGAGGCGCTGAAAATACACGATGTCAGCGGCTCTAAAGAATTTTGACTGCTTCTAGCTTAAGCTCAGAAAGCTTGTCTGTGCCAGCAGCATTCCAAGTCCCAGTCACTTCCACATCTGCATTCTCTTGCATTAAGCTCAGCAATCGCTCACTGGCAATCGAACTAGAATCACTCAGTCGTAGAATCTGCTCTTGATTTCGCAAGCGCAGGTAGATCTGCCCTTCCTCCATTTGGAGGGTACCGATTGCGATAATGCGGACAACTCCAGGGGTAAAGCCAGCAGACTTGACCGCTTCTGGAACTTGGGGAAGATCGATGGATTCTCCCGCCGCCGCAGTCACCGTGGCCAGACCTAGATCCGTGTCCACATGAATATCTTCAACACCTGTCACTTTCTTGAGCCGTTTGGCAACGCCAAAGGAGCAGAAGGGGCAAGTCATTCCCTCAACCGCAACCATGACTTGGGAAACCTCGGCCTGAGCCCCAGAAATTGTTGAAAGCAAGCCCACAGAGGCTAGCAATAGGCTGGGCAGTAAACGCAAAAGTCTGAGACTCATAAGCGAAATTGACGCAATGTCTATTAAGTAAGTAACACTACGTGATGAGATGTGTGAAATGCAACTGTAGCTTCGGACAGGGCAATCAGATTCAAGGGAGAGCGACTCTACTGCCATCCTAAGGGAGCCCCCCTCATCTGCTGAGAGAAGAACAATGAGAATGGTCAAGCCGTCCCAAAAGTCGCTGTGATGAAGCCAGACTAATTTTCAGCCCTCAAAGCTGATGTATGTCAGAGGCACCCAGACTTTGCGCGAGGATGCCAAAGAAAAAACGATGCCTAGGGACAGGACAGCTTCGTCTATTTGAGCAGCAAGTTAGACGAGACTTTAGCCAGGCCGAGGGAGGACAGATGCCTAAAAATACCTCACTGTGATGGCTATGGTTGTGGCGTGGGGCTGGAAGTCAAAACTGGTCTCTTCGAACTGAAGTTTGCGACGGATGCGGGGGTTGCGAGAAAAGCCGACGCCTTCACGGGGAATGCCGAAGAGGCCGGTGTTGAGCTTTTGGTCGGCATTCTCGTCATGGAGCAAACTCATAGCATAGCGACCAGATTTGAGCGGGCCTAGGCTGACTTTTTGCGTTGCTGAGACGACCCTAAAACAACTATTTTTAACGGCTTTGCTCGCATCGGTGGGGAAGCCTGTGGCCCCGTCAAACAAAGCGATGCAAACGAGACCCTTTTGATTCCGGAGACCGGAGACTTCAACGGTCAAGTTTTGAGCGGGCTCCAGGGCTTGGGCGACAGGAGCTAAAGGACGCGTGATGATGGCAGAAGTGGTCAGGAGGGCCAGGCCCAAGAGAAAGCGGCGGTGACTCAATGCCATGGAAGTTGGGGTAGTTGACGAGGATCGTGGTAGGAGACCTAGCTAATCTAGGCCTGGATCTAGAGGGATCTTAAACGATGGATGTCCTTTGCTTTGCTCTTGGGGAGGCGATAGCTGGCTTCACGACGTCATCTTAAGCTTGACCTGGTTGACTTACAGCTTGATGAGGTAGGGCTGAAGCTCTAATAATGAAGCGGGGAGGATCGCTTTCTGTTTTGAGAAAACCTACGTTTTATACCGTTAGCTGTCTTTGTAGTCCGTTGAACATTGGCGATCGCTCCTTTGCTCTACGGTCACAACAGACTTACGATTTTCAAGACTAGACGACGCGACTCCATGACCTATCCCTGGCCCAAAGGCATCCGCTGTGCAGCAACGCTGAGTTTTGATGTGGATGGTGAAGCGGGTATTTTGGCGGTGAGCCCGAAGTACGCCAATAGTCTCTCGGCGCTGTCCTGGGCACGCTATGGCCCCAAGGTGGGGGTGCCCCGCATTCTGGATTTACTCAAGGACAAAGGGGTCAAGGCTTCGTTCTTTGTGCCGGGCTACACGGCGGAGCTTTACCCGGAGCTGATCAAGCGCATCTATGACGAGGGCCATGAGATTGGCGTCCATGGCTATCTGCATGAGAAGCCCTCCAGCCTAGGTGACATTGAAGAGGAAGCTGCTCTGGTCAAGACCCTGCAAATCCTCAAGGAGATTACGGGGGAGAAGCCAGTGGGCTATCGAGCCCCCTGGTGGGACATGAAGACAAGCAGTCCGGCGCTACTGGTGCGCCATGGCATGGCCTATGACTCATCGCTGATGGATGACGATGCGCCCTATACGCTGACGACCGATGACGGCGACTTGGTGGAGTTGCCGCTGCATTGGACCAATGATGATTGGGAGCAGTTTGCTTTCACGGTGGACCCACCGACGGGGGGTGGGGTGATTGAGACCTGCGCAAAGGCCTATGAGTTGTGGCGGGAGGAGTTTGAGGGGCTGTATCACTACAATCGCTCCTTTGTGTTGACGATGCATCCTGAGATTATTGGGCGTCCGGCGAGGTTGATGATGCTGGGGCGGTTGATTGACCATATTCAATCCTTTGAGGGGGTGTGGTTGACGACCTGTGGGGACATTGCCCAGTATCACCTCAGTCTTGAAGCTCCTGTGGCTAGCTAGGGCACGAGGATCCAGTTAAATGTAGGCGTCCCATATGACTGCGGACATGGCGATGCCATGTCTCTATCGGGGGATCGGATCCTATTCGTTTTCCATGCCTAAGCCACCCATCTCTTTCTCTTCTGTTTTGTATGCAACCTGAATCCGATCCCTACGTTGTTCCTATCCAGCCGATCAATGGCACGATTTTGCCGCGCTATGCCGGGCCTTCGACCTTTGCGCGGTTGCCGGAGCTGAGGGATGTGCCGCGCTGTGATGTGGCGATCGTTGGGATTCCCTTTGATGCGGGGACGAGCTTTCGGCCCGGTGCTCGCTTTGGACCCCAGGCGATCCGTCAAGCCTCGCGTCATCTGCGGACGCAGTATCACCCGGCCTATGACGTGGAGCCGTTTTTGGTGCAGCAGGTGGCGGATGCGGGGGATGTGGCTTGTAATCCTTACAATATTAATGAGGCGATCGCGCAGATTGAGGCGGCGGCGACGGACTTGTTAGGGAAAAGTGGGGCGATCGTTAGCCTTGGCGGCGACCATACCATTGCCTACCCGCTGCTCAAGGCGATCAACGATCGTCATGGCTCCGTTGCCCTAGTCCATTTTGACGCCCACTTGGATACCTGGGACACCTACTTCGGCGCGCCCTACACCCATGGAACGCCCTTCCGGCGGGCGGCAGAGGCGGGGCTGTTTTTGCAGGATGCTTCCATGCATGTAGGCATTCGCGGGCCGTTGTACAGCCGTCAGGATATGTCCAATGATGAGGCCCTAGGCTTTCGAACGGTCCATTGTGATGAATTTGAAACGGTGGGCATTGCCGGGGTGGTGAAGCGGATTCGTGAGAGAGTCGGCGACCATCCGCTGTATCTGTCGATTGATATTGATGTGCTGGACCCGGCCCATGCGCCGGGGACGGGGACGCCAGAGGTGGCGGGGATGACAAGCCGAGAGTTGCTGGGCGTACTGCGAGGATTGGCAGGGCTATCGGTGGTGTCGGGCGATGTGGTGGAGGTGGCTCCGGCCTATGACCATGCGGAGATTACGTCGTTGGCGGCGGCGACGGTGGCCTATGAACTGGTGAATCTGTTGGCGGTGAGTCCTCTCTTGAGCCGGGGGGGAGCGTAAACACAAGCTAATTTCCTGACCCAATGTAATGCAATTTTACATGGGTTAATGCAATGGCTCACCCCATCGTAGCTGTGATAGCTTAGACGGCGAAACTTTCCATAACGGGCGTTAAAATTGCTTGGTGTTGAGGCGCATATTGGTAGGCTAAAACCCTGTCTAATTTCCACTCTTTTAATTCCTGAGCGATCGCATGATCTCCCAGCTCAAAACAGACATCTGAAGACCCTCGACCAATAAGCTGATTCCGCTCACTCACGATTAATTCACTCCGTAGCATGTAACCTTCCCTTAGGGTGATTGGGTGCATTCGCGAACGAGGAACATGATTTCGCTTAGATGCGCTACTGGACAAGGTGAGAATTGTTTTACCCTCTTCGCAAAGCTCGCATCTAGCCCACTTGTCATCTCGCTCAAATGTAATATCTGCAAGGAACTTGGGATACCCTGCCAGCTCCACGCCCAATTCATGGGCTATGGTCGTTGTTACTGGTAAATGGTGGATGTAGATCCTGGGTTCCATCGGTGCCTGGCGTAGGGTGCCCACAAACAAAGGCGAAGGAGCATCAAACACAATAGGTATGCCGATTGAAACTTCATTGTAGGGGCCGATATCACAATTTCGATACTCAAATGCTGAGATTGAGACAACACAATGCCAGGGTGTAATGCGGAATGGGTGCATCCTGGGTGAAGGTAATATTTGTTTCACCTTCTCCAAAGAAGCTAGGAATTGAACCGAGAGAGTCGAAACATCCTGGTAGAAGACAGGAAAGGATATTGCTCGATTGCCCACAGTCGATTTTATATGCTCAATTTGCTGAAAAAAATCTGTGTTCTGCATCTTCTTTTCCATTTTCTGCTGCGACTTGAAGAGTTAACTGTGATCTACACCAATACATCGTAGATGTTCATCACATTTTCCCAAAGTATTGCATTCTGGGTAGTCCCATAGAAATAAGTCAAAAAAGCTCCTTTGTGGAAGAAAGCTTTTGTTTGGAGGAGCTTGGGGCAGAGCCGCCAGCAGAGTGGCTCACTAGATTGGTGCAATGACAACAAATTCAGAATGTTTGGATGGCAGTAGTGATTTAGGCAGATGGGACTGCATCTAGCTGATGACTGCGGTTGTTATGATGCGATCGCCGATCTTGAAGATCTCAGTGCCCAGCGCTGTGACATGTGGCCCTATGACGTTTAATCGCTTCATTCCAGCAGTTATGAGCCGTAGGTTGGGAAGGATGAACCCATTTGGGAACACCTTCCAATCGGTGGCCAAAAAGCAATAAGCGGGGGTAGAACCCCAAGGCTGTCAGCGTTGTGCCTCTTCTCGCTTGTCTCTTCAAACCAGACCAAAACTCAGTCCAAACCATTCAAGCGGTAAACTAGAACCCCAAGCCCCGCGTTACCCTCCCATGCCCCGCAAGCTCGACTTCACCGTAGAAACCCTTTCCAGCGATCGCCTAGACCTCTGGCTCGTTGAACAACTTCAGGATTTCTCCCGCTCCCGCGTCCAAACCCTGATCAACGACGGCCATGTCCAGATCAACGGTGAAGTCTGCGGCAAAAAGCCAAAATTCGCCGTTGGCGACCAGATCCGCATCACGCTTCCCAAAGCCGAGCCCCTAGAGCTTGTCCCCGAAGACATCCCCATTGAGGTCCTCTACGAAGACGACCATCTGATCGTCGTCAACAAGCCTGCTGGCATGGTTGTCCACCCCTCAGCGGGCCACCGCAC
>CALIGI010000009.1 GCA_938021205.1 uncultured Pseudanabaenaceae cyanobacterium | reverse complement strand
AAGGGTCTAGCAATATCTATCGTGGTATGGATGGAAGCAAGGACTTGATTGGAGTTGTGAGAGCAACGGGATTGAGCTTGACGAGTGGTGACTTTGCTTATCTGAAGGAGGAGTCGAACTAATGCCATAGCGATTTGCATGAGAGCCTGTTGCATTAGCTTGTAATGTCAAGCATCACCCAGGCGAGCTAACATCGTTGATTCGATGTCAGCTCGCTACTTTTTTCAGTATGACTCGGTAATGCTCTGGTCGATATAGCGCTAGTTTCGACTTCCCACGAGTATTAGATGTCAACCATCCAGGCAGTAAAAAGGCTCTTCCGAGCTTTTGGTGAACGCGATATTGCTGCCGCTGCTTGAGTTAGGCTGTCCAGGACTGTTGGCTGCCAGAGTGGGGCATTTCGCCCCGTGTTTTATTCCTGTAAACGAGGCATGAGGTCGGCGAGGTTGCAGGGGCGATGGCTGCTGTCGAGTTGAGGCTGAATGATGGCATCCCAGCCCATTTGGCAGGCCCCGGAGGAACCTGGTAGGCAGAAAATATAGGTGCGATTGGCGACACCTGCTAAGGCACGGGAGTGAAGGCTAGAGGTTTTAATGTCCTGGTAGGAGAGCATTCGGAAGAGTTCGCCGAAGCCCTGGAGTTCTTTGTCGAGCAGGGGCTTGATGGATTCGGGGGTGCCGTCGCGCCCCGTGATGCCCGTGCCGCCAGTGGTGATGATGGCCTGGATAGTGGCATCAGCAACCCAGCGAGAGACAGTGGCTCGGATTTGGTATATGTCATCAGGGACGATCGCTTTCTCGGCTAACTGATGGCCGGTCGTCGTGAGGCGATCGCATAGCAGCTTGCCAGACTTATCGGTTGCTTGAGTACGGCTATCAGAAATGGTTAGGACTGCGATGTTGATTGGCACAAAAGGTTCGACATCTGTAGCCATAGGAATAGAAATGAAGACTCAGGACAGATTCCATCATGGAGGTTGGCGCTTGCTTTGCAAACTTCCTACGGAATCGCCTTTGTTCAAGCTTCGTTACAAACCCTTCACCTCCCTTGAGTCCGGCCAAACATCTAGATAGCCTCAAGGGAGGATGCTACCTTTTTTGCCCACGACCTTCGCGTGAACAGATTTCTTTGCCATGGCCTTCAATATCCGCCTGCTGGATAAGCTTTCCTACGATGAGGTCGAGCCATTACTAGTGGATTACATCAATGATGGGCACTGGTTCCGCTTGATGAGGAGCACAAAGCCTATCTCCTCAAGGGATACAGCAATATCGCCTACGACTTTGAAGACATGATTTAGAGGCCTAGGATGGCTAAAACCCTTACTCTTCCGTACAGTTGCTTCTTCCATTTAATTTTCTCCTTAAATGCGAAAAGCCCTTCCCTGAAAGGATTGTAGAATCTCACTAGGCGGAACCAGTGCCGAAAGCATTGAGCCCCTGGTATTGCCCGAACCGATTATTCAGATCAGCTCCTCTCGGAAGCCTCAGCTCAGCCCGGCAGAAGAATTGCGGTCTGTAAGTGAGGTGCTGGATGGCGAAGGCAAGGCACCGTCACAGTATCCAGACCATGAGGCTTGGTAAAGTAAGCTACGCCTTTTCCGTAGAAATGTGTTAAATCAGTCTGATAATGATTCTCATTGTCGTAGAATGAATGGAGAGCAATGGAATCGCTACGTCTATTGGCTGCGCGCTCCCATTTTTCTTGGAACCAGGCTTCGATGGATAGCTCATGCAGTTAAAGGCTCCCCTCCTCACGGTGGAAGGTCTCACGGTTCAGCGCGGTAGCGCCACCGCCGTTCAAGATATTTCGTTCTCCCTGGAGGCAGGGATGGACATGGCCATCATTGGCCCCAATGGTGCAGGTAAAAGCACCTTGGTTCAGGCCATTATGGGCCTGCTGCCTTACCACCAGGGCGAGGTGAAGCTGTTGGGGCAGTTGCTCAATCGCGAACGGGACCCGGCGAAGCACCGAGCTGCACCTTTGGTGCGCCATGACGTGGCCTACTTGCCCCAGAATTTTCTGGCCGATGCGCGGATTCCCATGACCGTGGCGGAGCTAGTGAGCTTAGGCTGGGATCGGTTGGGACTGCAACTGCCCTGGAAGGGGTGGCGCGATCGCCGCAATGCCGTCCGCAATGCCCTCGGCCAAGTGGAAGCTGGTCACCTAGCCAAACAATCCCTCAGTAGCCTCAGCGGTGGTGAGATGAAGCGTGTACTGTTGGCCTATTGCTTGGTCCGCCCTCGAAAGTTACTGGTCTTGGATGAAGCCCCCGCTGGGCTAGACGTAGGCGCAGAAGCAGACTTCTACCGGTTGCTCAACCAACTCAAGCAGGAACAGGGTTGGTCCATTTTGCAGATCTCCCATGATCTGGAAATGGTGCGAGCAAACTGCGACTGCGTGCTCTGTCTGAACCGACGGATGCTGAAGCAGGGCTCGCCAGAAGAGGTCTTGCATCCAGAAACATTAAATGCGGCCTATGGTCATGGCCGCCACAACACCCATGGGCAAGGGCATTTGCATTAGTGCCGCCCTAAATTGCCTTTGGGCATCGCAACAATAGAACGACATGCTCTGCTCGATGTGCCATGGCGACCCAATTGACCTGTGCCACTACAGATGACGAACTCATGCGGCTCAGCGCCCAGAACCCGGAGCTGCGCTTCGAACGTAATGCAGATGGAAGTTTAGTCACGATGGCACCTACGGGCGGAATTTCAAGTAACCGGGAAATCAAAGCAGGCTCCCGTCTGAACGTCTGGGTTGATGGCACAGTCACGCAATATCCCACCACGGCCACTCTAGATGGGGAAGCTGTGGTGCCAGGGTTCAAGCTCGTGCTAAAGATTTTGCTGTAGATCTATGGCTGGGCATGTGTTCATGGGAAAATTAGCTCGATAATTATTACCTTCTCGTCCCATGGCTGCTGCCTCCAAGTCTGACAAAGTCCCCAAGGGGATGCAGGAGAAATTTGAGCACATCACTGCCATCACCGATGCTTTTGCTAAAGAGCACTTGGATGAGGAATATGCCCAACTAATCCGCTTCGCCACCGCCGCCCTATGTCGCAAACGACCATCGCCTTTAGCAAAAGGCCGCGATACAACCTGGGCCTGTGCTGTGACCCATGCCATTGGGATGGCTAATTTTCTATTTGATAAAAGCTTTGAGCCCTACATGAGTGCGAAGGATCTCTATGCCGGGTTTGGTGTGGGGCAAAGCACAGGGCAGGGCAAGTCTAAGCAGGTGCGAGACCTGCTGGACATTCACCAGATGTCTCCCGAATGGACGGTTGCCAGCCGTGTGGATGATAACCCCATGATGTGGATGCTATCGGTGAATGGCTTCATCATGGATATCCGGAATGCTCCCTTAGAAGCCCAGATTCAGGCCTTTGCCAATGGCATGATTCCGTACATTCCAGGACATAAGGAGGATAGTGCTGAGTTTGCTTTGGCAACGATGGGGGTCTCTATTCAAAAGGGAGTCCAGCCTGAGTCAAGCCCTAAAACGCCCCCAACCACGAGCCGAAAAAAAGGCAAAAAGAAGACCAAAGCTGAAGCCGAAAAGCTGCTTTACGTTCTCAAGGTCAGCATCATGGAAGGTCCCATGACAGAAGCCTTTATGGAACAAAATCCAGAGATCAATCGCATCTTAGAAATCCGTGGCGACCAGACCTTATCAGTGCTCCATCAGGCTTTGTTTAAGGCCTTTGGTCGAGAGGAAGAGCATATGTATGAGTTTCAGGCCAAGGGGGTTGGACCCAATGATCCCGATGGCGATCGCTATGTTCTGTCTGTGGCCATGGAGGATAGTTTGGGCGAACCGCCAGCGGGGGATGTGGCAAAGACGAAGATCGCAGACCTGGACCTAGAGCCGGGTGAATCTTGGGGCTATTGGTTTGATTTTGGTGATGACTGGTGGCATCACATTCAAACATTGGATATTACTGCGCCGAAGGCAAAGGGGAAATATCCCAAGGTGAGCCAAAAGGTGGGTAAAAATCCCCCCCAATATGCAGACTGGGATTGAGTCACGATGCAACGAGTTTTGGTGATTGGCTGTAGCGGAGCAGGAAAATCACCCCTCGCCCGGCAGTTGCATGAACGCACTGGACTGCCCCTGATTCATTTGGATCGCCTGTTCTGGAAGCCGGGCTGGGAGCAGTCGGATATTGGGGAGTTTCGCGATCGTTGCAGAGCCCTCTGCGACAAAGACGAATGGATTATGGATGGCAGTTATTTCTCCAACCTCAGCCTGCGCCTACTCCGAGCCGACACCGTTTTCTACCTCGACTATCCCACCTATTCTTTGTATTCGCCGCGTACGAACAACAGGGCAACAGCCATTATCGGATTCTGGTGAGCCGAGTTTCGCAAAGATCCCAAGCCCTGCTCTATCCCTTTAATTTGCCCCAGCCCTTGCCAAAAGTGCCGATTCCTTTGAGGGAAGGTGATGTTGAACCTGTCCTAGACTTCCAGCAGCTTCTTAACGAAATTTACCAACGCTCCAGCTATCAATTCTCGATTGATTACTCACAGCGACCCCAACTTTCCTGGCCTGAAGCAGAGCAGCGCTGGATCGAAATGCATAAAAAATAGCGATCGCCCCCATGCTCAATTCTTTTTTAAACTTCCATAAGTATCTTCAAATACAGACTAGGACTCGCTTTCAGAGAGAACTGATCTCAAAATCGCCTGATCCCAGGTGCCGCAAAGCTTCCCCCGGAAGCACCAACGATTTTTTATTCCTCGTCGATGGGCCTTCCGTAGGCTAGAATTGACATGTTTTGTAACAAAAATCGGAACTAGTCATTGCCCCAGCCTCTGGGGTCCTAATCATGTCTCTCCCCATTCGGAACCTCGCAATCATCGCCCACGTTGACCATGGCAAAACCACCCTTGTGGATGCCCTGCTCAGACAATCTGGAGTTTTCCGTGAGGGCGAAGAGATTCCCGACTGCGTGATGGACTCCAATGACATTGAACGCGAACGCGGTATTACGATCCTTTCCAAGAACACTGCCGTTCGCTACGACGGAACCCTAATCAATATTGTTGATACCCCTGGCCACGCTGACTTCGGTGGCGAAGTGGAGCGGGTGCTCGGCATGGTGGATGGTTGCATCCTGATTGTGGATGCCAATGAAGGTCCCATGCCCCAAACGCGCTTTGTGCTGAAGAAGGCCCTAGAGAAAGGCCTGCGTCCTATTGTTGTGGTTAACAAGATTGACCGCGAACGGGCTGAGCCCATGACTGCTGTGGATAAGGTCTTGGACCTATTTATCGAGCTAGGCGCTGACGACGACCAATGTGATTTCCCCTATCTCTTTGCCTCTGGCCTAGCTGGCTTTGCAAAGGATGAGATGGAAGATGAGTCCGACAACATGAAGCCCATGTTTGAAGCCATCCTCCGCCATGTTCCACCTCCAGTGGGCGATCCTGATCAACCTCTCCAGGTTCAGGTGACCACCCTTGACTATTCCGATTACCTCGGTCGTATCGTCATTGGTCGTATCCACAACGGAACCGTTAAAGCAGGCCAGC
Source organism: uncultured Pseudanabaenaceae cyanobacterium (assembly GCA_938021205.1). GTDB lineage: Bacteria > Cyanobacteriota > Cyanobacteriia > PCC-9006 > JAAUQQ01 > JAAUQQ01. Next base: position 4,561 of record CALIGI010000009.1, on the reverse strand, counting down.
AAGCGGCTTTGATCCGTGAAGATGGCAGTATCCAAAAGGGTCGCATCAGTAAGCTCTTGGGTTTTGAAGGCCTCAAGCGCATTGAGGTTCCAGAATTGACTGCGGGGAACTTGGTGGCGATCGCCGGTTTTGCCGACGCCAACATTGGTGAGACCATCACCTGCCCCAATGAGCCCATGGCCCTGCCCATGATCAAAGTGGATGAGCCCACTTTGATGATGACTTTCTGCATTAACGATTCTCCCTTTGCGGGTCGTGAAGGCAAGTTTGTTACCTCCCGCCAGGTGCGCGATCGCCTCATGCGTGAGCTACAAACCAACGTGGCCCTGCGCGTCACCGAAGGCGAAAGCCCCGACCGCTTCCAGGTCTCTGGCCGTGGCGAGCTGCACTTGGGCATCTTGATCGAGAACATGCGTCGCGAAGGCTACGAGTTCCAGGTCTCCCAGCCCCAGGTGATCTACCGCGAAGTCAACGGTCAGCCCTGCGAGCCTTACGAGCTGCTCGTGTTGGACGTCAGCGAAGAAGCCATGGGTGGCTGCATCGAGCGCCTGGGTCAACGCAAAGGCGAAATGCAGAACATGAACATGAGCGGCACCGGTCGTGCCCAGCTTGAGTTCATCGTTCCGGCTCGCGGCCTGATTGGCTTTCGGGGTGAGTTCATGCGCATCACTCGCGGTGACGGCATTATGAACCACAGCTTCTTCGACTATCGTCCCCTCTGCGGTAACCTCGACAACCGTCGCAACGGTGTGTTGATTTCCTTCGAAGAGGGCGTTGCCACCTTCTACTCCCTTAAGAATGCTGAAGATCGCGGCACCTTCTTCATTGAGCCTGGCACCAAGGTCTACAAGGGCATGATCATTGGCGAGAGCAACCGTCCCCAGGACACCGAGCTCAACGTCTGCAAGGCCAAGCAACTCACCAACCACCGCGCCGCTAGCGGTGATGAGCTGGTGCAGCTCCAGTCCCCCATGGACATGAACCTAGAGCGAGCTTTGGAGTACATCGGCCCTGATGAGCTTTTGGAGGTCACTCCTGAGAGCATCCGCCTGCGCAAACTTAAGAAGAAGAAGGCAATGGCCGGTAAGAAAGGCTAATTGTTCTTTTAGCTAGAGTTATGGCTTAGAAAAGGCTCTCCGCAATAGCGGAGAGCCTTTCTTTTTGAATTCTGTACCTTTCAGCGTGAATACACTCAACGGTAGTTGATGCAACATCAATTCGCAAAATGTTTCATTAGCATGGAGCCAAGAACTTCAGGCCTGAACGTTCCGTTCACCATTGATCTTGGAGAAACCGTCATGGCCCTTACAAAACAAATTGAAATTACCCAACTAGAGTCGATCCAAGGGGGCATGGCACAGTTCTACACGCCCCAAACCAGTGATGAAACGATGTTGGTGCAAATGCCTGCCAACTCCATTGATGATCTCTTTGTTCACCGCCATCAAACTGATCAACTTTTAGTGGTTCGGGGCAGCTTTGTCTTGATTGTTCTTGAAAATCGCCGCTATCGTTACATCCCCCTAAGCGAACAGATGCCCCAGCTCGTCAAAATCCCAGTGGGGGTTGCCCATGGTTCGATTAATTTTGCTAATCAGCCCTGCATTTTAGTCAATGCAGTCCTGCGCCATGGTCCTGTGATCGAGCGGGACTATCGACCGATTAAGCCGCCCCACCCCTATGATTTAGACCAAGCCAGGCTAGCCCTCGCTGAGCTTGAGTTTGGTCTGCCCCAGGTCGCCTAATGCTCTGCATGAGCCATCTTGGTTTGATATATTGCCATGGCCACATCCCTGGGGAGATACATAACTCGTCAAATCCAGATGTGGTAGACGGTGATGTAGGTTAACTGCTCTATTTTTATTGGGCCGTTGCTATAAGTCGTATTGCGTTCAGCGAAAACTCAGCTTTAGTCGATAGGATCAAAACTCAACTTAAGAAGTCAATCTCAGTGATTGCTCTCTTAAGTTTGTGGCGCATGGCTAGTTAAAAGCTGGCGATCGCCCGAAATCCCACAACTTGATTGACGATTGCGAGGACTTGAGTGACTTATTTAGAAGCTGTGGCCGACTTCTACACCGAAGTGGCAGAAACCCCTGATGTGGGCCTGTGCTGTGTACAAAGCACCCCTCTCAAATTGCCAGATTTGACTGTGCCCCTGGTGATGCAGGAGATGAACTATGGCTGTGGCACCACCGTTCACCCCGCAGAGCTAGGTGATACCCCTACCGTACTTTACGTTGGCGTGGGTGGCGGCTTGGAAGCGCTACAATTTTCCTATTTTTCTCGTCGCCCCGGAGCTATTATCGCCGTGGATCCTGTGGATTCTATGCGAGAAGCCGCGATACGTAACCTCAAGGTGGCTGCTAAAGAAAATGATTGGTTTGATCCGAGCTTTGTGGAAGTCAAGGCCGGAGATGCTTTTGCAATTCCCATGCCGGATGAGTCCGTAGATGTGGTCGCTCAAAATTGTCTGTTCAATATTTTTGAGCCTGAGGATCTCTCCAAGGCGCTGAGTGAAGCTTATCGTGTGCTTAAACCCGGTGGTCGTTTGGTGATGAGTGATCCCATTTCTACCCGCGAGGTTCCTGTACATCTGCAAAAAGATGATCGCCTCCGAGCCCTTTGTCTGTCTGGTGCATTGACTTACGAAAAGTACGTACAGCGCATCATTCAATCAGGCTTTGGCCAGGTTGAAGTGCGTGCTCGCCGCCCTTATCGTCTTCTGGACCAGAAAAACTACAATCTCGATGAGCATCTCCTCTTAGAGAGCCTAGATACAGTTTGCTTCAAAATTCCGATTGCCCCCGATGGTGCCTGTGTCTTTACTGGCAAAATGGCCATCTATGCTGGTGCCGAACAGTACTTCGATGACAATGCAGGCCATATTCTTCAGCCCGGTGTGCCCCTGGCTATTTGTGATAAAACGGCTAGAAATCTAGGCAAATTTGATGAAATTATGATTACAGATTCAACTTGGTATTACGATGGCGGCGGCTGTTGCTAAGAACTGAGGATTGATTAAGACTGTATGCATGACCATAGGTTGGGTTGAGGCTTTCGAAACTCAACGATACCGGAGTTCAAGCTTTGCCTTAGTTGGCTTTTAAGCTTCAACTCAACCTACAAGATGCTTGCTAATTCTCTCCAATCTTCCAAGGTCGACGGGAAGAGCTAATTCAATTGTTGTACTGAGCCGCTATCAGTTAACCGCTAGAATAGGCCAATGAAAACCATGCTCAAACGCATCTTCATCGGCCTGATCAAAAGCTACCGGCGATTCATCTCCCCGATGTTTCCCCCTTCCTGCCGCTTCTCCCCTACCTGCTCCCAATACGCGATCGCCGCCATAGACCGCTTCGGTGTAACCCGTGGCACCTGGCTCGGCTTCTGGCGTATCTGCCGCTGCAACCCCTTCGTAGCAGGTGGCTATGACCCCATTCCGGAAGCCTTCAGTTTCCTCGGCAACTCCCGCCTGAGCGAGAAAGTTCTAGAAACAGAAACCCATGACGAAAATAGCCCTAAAGATTGAACTCACATGACGTTTGCCTCTGGTTCCAGCGGCAGACAGCTCATTTTATCTCTGGCTTTTCCGCGTTTCTTTCTGTTGGCTATCTTCGTTGACCTCCCACGAGACTCTACTTGGATTTTACTCCTCTCACACAAACTCGCTGGGAACCAGAATCCTTTTATATGCTACTGACGGGAACCATATACTAGGTCTGTCCACCCATTCAAAACCTAGTGATTACATGAGCAGTTAGGAACTCTAGATTGGGTGAAGATGCCTGCACAATCAGCCCAAGAGCTTGCCATCAGCATCGAGCAATAGGTCACCATCTTCCTTAGCAAAGGGGCCTGCGGGCCAGTGCTCCAACAGTTCAAAAGCCTTCTCGCTGGGACGACAAAGCTTGACCCCTTTAGCAGTGCAAACAATGGGGCGGTTCACTAAGACAGGATGTTCGAGCATAGCAGCCAGAATGGTTTCATCGCTGATATTGGGCTCTAGCAGTCCCAGCTCTTTGGCTGGAGATTTGGTCTCGCGCAGGGCAGTGCGGGGGGTGAGATCAGCGGCAGCAAACAGCGCAAGAAGCTGGGGCTGCGTCCAGCCTTCATTCAGATAGTCGATCACGATGGGTTCATAGCCAGCAGCTTCGATAATACGAAGGACATTACGGGATGTACCGCAGGCGGGATTATGATGGATGACGATCATGGTGGAGCCCTTGTTATCGCTAAAATGAGTGATGCTTTTACAAGAATAGTTTAGCTAGAGAGGCAACAGAATATTCATTTTTTTAGACTTCTTCAGGTTCTTCTAAGCCGCTATAGAAAGTTTTCGTCGTTGTAATTCGACAATGGGACGACTGAAGAAGAAAAGGAAACAGCAACGGCTGAAAGGCAATTAAAGAATGCACAATTAAGTAGCTGGGCGGAATTAACTGTTAAACCTGATCGATGTTTTTGGCTCCGCTCAGTCAGTTAAATCCCTTACTAGGAAAGAAGTCTGAGGATTGATCGAAGTTAAATCCCATTTGCACAGAAATTGCGCCTACCTACT
>CALIGI010000008.1 GCA_938021205.1 uncultured Pseudanabaenaceae cyanobacterium | reverse complement strand
TGGATTAGCCCCGATGGGTCTTGGTTTTGAGGTCGATTTCCCTGCTCCTTGAGGACTAGGGGAGGGGAAGAGCCCGTTTTGAGGCTGTCGAACTCAGGCCTAAATTTAGGTAAACCGCCTCTTCCTTGAGAATGCCCGCTACGAATCGTCAAGTCCCATCGGTTTGTCCCAGCGGGGTTGCCTATACTGAAAGGCGCGATTGTTTTGCAGTCCCGTTTCAACTCACCTTTCGAGCCCGTTCTTAGAACCATGTCTGACGCTGCACCTCCTTCCTTTAAGCGCCCCGTTGAAAAGCTCAGCGACGAGGAAGTGAAAGAACTCATGGGCAAGCTACGCCGTAAAGAAGACGGTTGGCTGGCCTGGGGGCGTGCCTGTAAAGCCCTCCATGATTCCCAGTGCAAGCCGATGGATATTTTTGAGGAGACGGGCTTTGAGCAGGTGCAGCAGCTTCAGGTGATCGTGGGGAGCCAGGTGTTTGATTCCCTCGTGAAAGGGGGGGCGAGTGAAGAGGCGATCGCCGAGTACCGCGAAAAGGGCAGCGATGTCCTCTATCAACTGCGGGAGCTAGACCAGGCTGGACGGATTAAGGCTGCCGAATTTGCCCTGGACCGTGGCCTAGACATGGACGAAGCCCGCCTGCTGGCGAAAGATTATAAGGAATTTGGCTGGGTTAAGCCCCAGCCCGACGGCTTTAGTTCGAAGCCTGGTGATGCGGTGGCTTTCTTCTGTTGGAAGCGGGCGAGGCAGCGGGCTGAATTGGCTGAGCGATCGGTGCTCATTGCCCAGGGGTTGAAATTTGCCCAGAGCAATGGTGCCCGCGAAAAGCTCCAGGCCCTGCTGACCGATTTCACCGTGGTCCCTGAGAAGAAAGCCCCTCGCTTGCCGTTCTATCGCCTGGAGCAAGAGGATGAACTGCCTCGCACGGTGCCCGTGGCTGGAACCTTCCCCCTCGCCGCAGAGGCGCTTCAACAGATTCCCCAGGGAGAAGAGACCGGTGCCTTCCGCTTGGTGCGCAGTGAGCAGCCTTGCACCTGGCTCTCCCTTCCTGGTTGGCAGGTGGTGCTGTGGGCCAAGCAGCCTGTCGCGATCATTTGCTCCACCAAAGACCTGCCTGAAGCTGAGGTTAAGGGACGAGTGGAGGATGTTGCTGCGTTGGTTGATTTAGGCACAACGGAATGGAATGTAGACCATTTTTATTTGGTTGAAGCTGATGGACAACTCGCATTTCAATGGTTTGCCCAGGCTCCGTCAGAGCCCCTCTTAGGTCGCCTTGTGCTGCTGCTGAAACCCAAGCGTGTCTTTGATGAGAACGTACTTCAAGAACCTTGGCAGATGGTCTAGGAAGTACAGTCTAAAAGCATCTCTCTATGCAAATAAGGTTGCATAACAATTTGAAAATAAGGGTTTGCTGTAAACCTGGCTGGGGAATCTTAAGTGAGACTTTGCAGTGCGCTTAATATGACTCTGGTTCCATTCGACAATCAAAAAGCGCTTCGAAACGGCGACCTAATTCTGATTGCCGATGATGATTTGCTCACCCGCAAAATTTTGGAACATTCCCTCAAGCAGGATGGCTATCGTGTGGTTGTCGCCGCCGATGGTCTTGAATGCTTGGCTCTGTTCAAGCAGGAGCGGCCTGTCTTGGCGCTGGTAGATGCCTTGATGCCAAACATGGATGGCTTTGATTGTTGCGAGGCTTTATTGGCCGAGCCCGATGCAGCTAATTTCCCGGTTTTGATTATCACGGGCCTTGATGATCAAGAATCCATCGACAAAGCTTTTGCGGTGGGGGCAACGGACTATATCACCAAACCTATTCGCTGGCCTGTTCTGCGCCACCGTCTGCGTTTGTTGGTAGAGCATCTGCGTGAGCAGGCGTCCCTGGAGGCTAATCACCGCGAGCTACAGCAACTGGTGATGACCGATGCCCTGACGAAGTTGGCCAATCGTCGCCGTTTTGATGAGGAGCTGGATAAGGAATGGCGGCGAGCCTTGCGGGATGAACGTATGGTTTCTCTGATCATGATTGATATCGATAGCTTCAAGCCCTACAACGATAACTATGGGCACCCCCAGGGCGATCGCTGTCTTCAGCAAGTCGCCACTACTTTGAGCGGTAATGTCCATCGTGGCGGTGATTTGATTGCTCGCTATGGTGGCGAGGAATTTGCTGTGGTTTTGCCCAATACCCATGGGGCTGGGGCTTACCATGTGGCAGAGCGCATTCGTCAGGCGGTTTGGGATGCTAATTTGCCCCATGAGTATGGGCGACGGGATAAGAATGGAATCCTACTGCGCGATCGCGTCACCATCAGTCTAGGAGTGGCCAGCCTTTCCCCCCAAGCGGAGCTGCCTCCCTCAATCCTGGTTCAGCTCGCCGATGAGGCGCTGTATAAAGCCAAGGCCCAAGGGGGAAATAATTCTGTCTTTTTAGAAGCCCCCATGGTTCTGGCAGCGTAGGGATGAGGATTCAATTAGACCGTTAATTTCAAATGCGAGTGCTGACCTGGCAGGCTGGAATAGTGCGTTTGCATTGTTTTTGTTCTGAGATCATTCTTAGGTGAACCGCTTACATATTGGCTCTAGGCTGCATGGTAATGGTTGCTTCATTGCCTCACCGGGCTTGGGGGTTGCTTTCTCTGATCCTGGTATTACGCATGATGTTTGTCTTTGACTGACTGCCTCCCTTGTTTTTACTGTTTGAGAACCGACATGGAACCTTTGATTGATCGCACGCAGTTACTCGAAAGTCTCAATGCCATGGGAGATGATCCCAAGAGCGCCCTTGCCATGGTGCTGGAGCTGTATTTGGAAGATGCTCCCCAACTGGTGGTTTCGATTGTTCAGTCGTCAGCCCGACCCGATTTTGATGCCTTACGCTTTTCTGCCCATAGCCTGAAGTCCAGCAGCGGTACCCTAGGAGCCCAGCGTTTGGCTAGCCTTTGTCAGCAGATGGAATTCAAGGCTCGCAATAGTGATGGCCGTAATTTACAGGGGCTGAGTCAGCAGATCAAAGCGACCTATCAAGAGACGTTAGCAGCATTCCAGAGTCCCGGATTGGTTTAGGTCCGCACCCTTTGCCTAACCTGAGTTCGACAAATTTATGGCGGGCTTGGCTCTGCCGCCGTGAGCTAAACCTCACGGCTAAAAGCTCAAGTCCGTTAAAACGGACTCAACAGCCTGCCAGTTAGGGTTGCAGCCCACTTTAGTGGGCTTTCGCTCTGAGGCTGAGAATTGATTCCCAGGCCGCTGGGCAATTGCTTTGGCAAGCTGTCGAACTCACGTTGTGCCTAAACTTCAGGCACAATGACTGATTCCGGCTGCATGGCGGCGGCAATTTCCACGAGCGGCAGCATCGGTCCCATCTGGGGTTGACCTGCGGTGGATAGCTCACTAGCCCCCAGATAAATGCGCTCCGTGGCACGGCCCAGGAGGTTGCGCAGGCTTTGTTCTAGGCGAGCTTCGGCTAGACGCAGGGCATCGGCGCTGGTTTGGCGGGGCGGGGCGGATTTGAGGAAAACTCCGGCTCCAAATAGGCCCGTGCCTGTGGTGATCCACAGAGATGAGCTGGCATCGAGCCAAAACAGCCAGCGGTGCTGGGGGCGGCTAATGCGATATTGGAAAATCGTTGCCAGGGTGACGGCATTGGGCTGGCTTTCCAGGGGCTTGGCGGGATAGGGATTGGCGCTGATCGCTCCACTGCGCAGGAGCTGAATAAACCGAGCAACGGCGCTAGTCGCTTGATGGGGCTGGACTGTTTCTGGGGTGGCTTCGGGGGAGCTAGGAGCATGGGGGGATTCGCTGGCGAACGGCGACGGCTCATGCGCCTGAGCTTCGGGCACTTGAATGCCCTGGATCTGACCAAGGCGCTGTTCCACTTGCCAGAAATGCTGAGCGGCTTCCATGAGTTCGCGCAGGGCTGCCAACTGGTCATAGCTGAGCAAGCTGCCATTCCAGAGAAAGGTTTGGATCGCCCGGTCTAGAACAACGACGGGGCTGAGGGTGAGGCGCTGCTGTTGCTGAAGGCGCTGGTTTTCGATCCATTGGCAGAGGTTTTGGTAAGCGGCGGTGGCTTGGTAGCCCAGACGATCCCAGCGGGCAAATTGCTCGATGGGTAGGAGCTGGGGACCCGCAGGATCGGGGCGATAGCAGTGGTCTGCCAGGAGGCCAGCCCGGACCGCATCGATCGCCGGTTTTGCGCGCATTGTCGGTTTAACAGCGGCATTTCCGATTGAATCTTCTGCCCCCTGTTCCAACTCAGCAGGGGCAACGGGAACGGCCACTAAGCTCAGCACGACCAGCATTTCTGCCACCTGGTCCACCGTGATAAGTTGTCCCAAGCCGGGGTAGATAAAGGCCAATAACGTCAGTAAGGCCCGAACCATGGGAGCGCTAGACAGGGGTCGTTGTTCTAGTAGTGGTTCTAGGCGAATGTTCTGCTTGCGTAGTATTTCCATCAAGGTGTACCGGGCAATAGGGTCCACGCCAGGACCCAGGATGGCAATGTCTGCTGGGGTGACTTTGCCGCTGTCAATGCCCTGGATGATTTCATTGGCGATCGCCCGCAATAGTTGCGCCCGCGACACCTCTTGAATCGCATGGAACGGTCCTTCCCAAAAGTCCGCCAGGTCCACATCCCCCGAGCCTCCTCCCGAGGTTGGGCTGGGAGGCCGATTGGATTGGGGACTGGAGCGAAGATTGGACTGGCCGGGTCCTGGCCCACCGCTATCAATCAACCGTAGGATGCTTTCACCAAAACGCGGCTCCAGGCTATTGGGAGCTGGAGCTAGGTCGAACTGTTCACAGCGGGGAGCCAGTTCTTTCAAGGCCTCTGGGTCCGCCCCAAAGCCGAGGCGGGTGGCTCCGTTGGGGTTATAGGTTAGGGCGGTGGGACAGCCCTGGTCTAGGGCAAAGCGAAAAAGAGAGGCGGCGATCGCCGGATACTCATCCACGTCATCTGCTAGAAAACCGTCGTAGCGATTGAGCAACTGTTGCTGATAGCTCGGGTCTGCCAACAACTGTTGCCCATACAGCTCCGTCAAAATCCCATAGGTCAGCAGGCCCCGCTGGAGGCACCAGTCCCGCCATTGCAAGAGCGCTTCCCCCATGGCTTGCCATAGGGATTCACTGCCTAGGGCACTGGCCATGCCCCCCTGGAGTCGTAGGCCAATGGATTCTGCGGGGATATTGCCTGATGCGGCTAGTAAGTGAATGTCGAGGATGCGCCGCACCATACGATCCGGGCTGACCCCTTCTTGGGCTAAAGGGGAGCCATCTTCTAGGAGGGGTTGCCAGAGCGATCGCGCCAGGGCTTGCTCCGTCTCCGGCCTCAGCCGTAGGGGAAATTGTGGGTTCAGCCCCAGTCGTTCTACCAGTAGCGGCCAAAACAACGTCACCTCCGTTTCAAAGAAGGCCAGGGGCGTTGTGGAGCGAATCGGGTATTGCCCATCCGTGGCCTCTGTTAGCCGGTCCACCAGAGCCAGGCGATTGTCCCCTGTGGCGGCAAAGAGCAATAGCGCTGGCCCCTGATTGCCCATGCCATGGGGCGCAGGGCCAGAGGCGGCGGCGGTTGGTGCAGAAGACTGCGTCCAGCTCTCAAATAGATCGAGCAGCTGAGCTGTTTTTCCGCTGCGGGCGGGGCCAGTGATCCAAATAGCGGTGGAAATAGGCGCGGAGGCAACAGACATGGCAGGAGCATGGCGGAGGGGAGACAGCGGGGAACGACGACAAAGTCTTTTGAGGGTGTTCCATCCCTGATGCGAGCGGGGGCTTAAGCTAGTATGAGGCGTTCTTTGCTTTCTTCGTCCAATAACTATCCCGTACTGCCCAGTAGCGTTCTGCGATAGGGGACCCAGATAAGCACGGACTGGAGCAATCAGCAGCTCCTTGAGAATACCGTCTGTCCTAGGGCATCTTGACCATGAAGCCGTCCGTGTTTGAGCAATTAAGTCGCGTCTTCGGGGGATTGCGTGGGTGGGTTGACACCACGCCAAACCGAGCCCTAGAGCAGGCCTATGAGGCGATTCTCAAGATTAAGGCGATCGAAGATGAGCATTTTGAAGGCCAGACGATTAACCCGGAGATTAAGGGTTACAGCGCCAACGTTTACAACTATTTTCGTCGGGAAATTAGCCAACAGCTCCGTTTAGCCAGGGTACGTTTGCGGGAGTTCCGCACGAGTCAAACCTTTCTGAAACTGTCGGCCCCCCAGTCCTTTGGTTTTGAGCGGGAGGGGCGATCTCCTAAAAATGCTCAGCCTCTCACGGGGGATGAGCTCATTCTCGAAAAGCTGCGCTTTATTGATGCCACCCTGGCTCGCTATCGCAGTATCCCGCCCTTCGAATCCGGATCTAGGGCGATCGTGCCCTTCGAACAACAGTCTGCCCAGGGCCTCTCTCCTTACCCCAAGCGCAATCGGAATGAAGCGGAAAACAATAACCGTGCAGCCCAGGCCGAGGGAGATGATGAAGCCCGCCAGGGCGGCACCCGTCAAAATAGCTTTGTGCCCCGCTCTATCCTGGGCACCTTCGATCGCCTCCGCCGAGATCTGGACCCCGAAGCCGAGCAAGAGGTCGTTAAGTCCTTTCGCGTTTCCCGCGCCCAAACCGCTTTGGCGGCTCGCTTTGTTTTAGTCCTGGTGATCGTGCCCCTGCTGACCCACCATCTCTCCAAAGCCTTTGTGGTGGGTCCGGCGGTGGACTATTTTCGCAGTGCCCCTGAGGAAGTGGAAATTTTTATCAATGATGAAATGGAGGAGAAAGCCTTCCAGGAAATTCAGCGAGCCCGTGAACGCCTGGAGTTCAAAATTCTCTCCCACCAGCTAGAGCCCCTCAGCGAAGATGAGATGCGGGAGCGCATGGAGATCGAAGCTGCCACGGTCTATAGCAATTTTGAGCGGCGGGGCTCCGATGCGATCAAGAATATTTTTGCGGACCTACTGGCGGTGATGGCATTCTCCGCCATCTTGGTTTCCAGCCGTCGGGAAGTCGGGATTCTCAAGTCCTTTATGGATGAGGTGGTTTACGGCTTGAGCGACAGCGCCAAGGCCTTCATCATCATTCTGTTCACAGATATGTTCGTGGGCTTTCACTCCCCCCATGGCTGGGAAGTCTTGCTAGAAGGGGTGGCCCGTCACTTCGGCCTGCCAGAAAGTCGTTCGTTTATCTTTTTGTTTATCGCCACGTTCCCCGTGATTCTTGACACGGTGTTTAAATACTGGATTTTCCGCTATCTCAATCGCATTTCACCCTCTGCTGTGGCGACTTATCGTAATATGAACGAATAGCTTGAAGCCTGGACTGTGGTGTATTCAGGCTTCCATTGTTCTCATTTTCCCCGAAAGATTTGGCTCCAATAGAACTGGGTCGCTGCCTAAGCCGCAGTCACAATTGAACGGCTGCGCACCAGAGTAATCAGTTCTGCCAGGCTGAGGTTCCGCAGATGCTGGGTGAAGGATGCTTCCTTGGCACAGGACTGGGGAGGAGCCACGATCGCCACATAGCGGTTGCGGCGGCGCAAAATAAAAGTAGTGCAGCCCGAGCAGCTCACCTTGGCATATTCAAAACTCTGTTGCTTCAAGCAGGTGGTGAGTAGCTTCTTGAGGCCAATGGTGTGAAAGGCAGCATCGGTCCAATTTTGGCTGGGAGCGGTGCCACAGACCTCGCAGCCTTCAAGAATGCCACTGCGGTCAAAAATTGCGATCGCGACAACGCCCTGGGTCCAACTGTTCATGCCGAGCTCGCGAGGGGAGCCTGGGGGGGCGGAAACAAAGCTGCTCATGGGGGGAAAACCAATGGGAGTGGAAGCAGATGCCGAGCAGTTGTGCACATCACCGAGGTGAGTGCGTGGGGTCACAACTGCTGGTTCACAAGACGCAACGATAGACATTTCGTTTCCCTGAAGCTTTCTCTATGGGCCAAGCCTGGGTCTCAATCCATTGATTGCTTGGCAGATATCTTGCTATTAAAGAAAAATTAACAGAAGAACCTCTGCTTAGGCGACCGCAAATCCACCGCTCGAAAAATCACCCAGAGGTAACTTTGTCGGAACTTTGTATTTGACTTCATCAGTCTAGTTATATGAGCCCGAATTCACCTGTATTCCTAGTGACAGTTTGCAGGGTGACACCTCTCACTCACCTCGAATTGATGTGGAGCACGCAAGTGGGTGTTGGATTGAATGGGTTATATCGTCGCTCTAGGACAATGAGATCGAAAGGCCATCTAGTAATGCCTAGGCCACTTTCACCAGGGCTCTAAATATTGCCGAATGCGACCACGAAGCTCAACCTATACTTTTTCAGGCTCAGGCCCGAGCTCAAACAGCTTCGGCCCCTAGCTAGAGACCTAAAATGGGCTCTATCAAGCACGTAATCTAGGGTGCTACGATGCACCCTAGTGATTTGACATCAATCATGTCTTCTCACTGCCTACGACTTTAGCTTGACTTCGTCGAACTCAGTTACTTTAGCCACGAACCTAAGCTATGGACAAGAAGAAAGAACAGTTCCTTCAACAACCCACCCAGCTCCTCGAAAAATGTCAGAGCAACTGGCAACAGGTTGAAATCTATCAACATCCCATCTTCGGTAATCAACTGTTTATTGATGGAGACCTGCAAATTTCGGAAGCCGATTGGGCATACAACAGTGCCATGGTTGCACCGTTGCTGACGCTTGAGGATGCTCGCAATATTGCGATTCTAGGGGGGGGGGACGGGGGGGTGCTGAACGAAATCTTGCTATCGTTCGATCGATTAAAGAAACCTTGCGATCGCGTCACTCTCATCGATATTGATCAGGATGTCATCGACCTCTGCAAACGCTGGATGCCCAAGCTATGTGGCAATGCTTTTTCAGACCCGCGAGCTCAGGTAATTGTGGGAGATGCCTTTGCCTGGATTGACCAAGCTCGCAATCTCGATGCCGTTATTTACGACCTTACGATGGATCCGATCCGGGAGGATATGAGTCGCAGTGAATTTGTGCAGTATATCCTGGACAACATTCATCGCAGTTTGAGGCCCGGTGGAATCTTTTGCATGCAGGCCTGTGGAGAGTGGCTGAGTGACCGTGAACAGCTCCTCGGTGAACTGCGCCAAAAACTCAGTAGCTGTTTTGAGGATATCCAGGAACAAGTCGTTGTGGTTCCTTCTTATTTTGAAATGTGGACCTTTATAGCTGCGCAGAAACCCCTGTAATCTCTAGGGGACCTCCGAGGATTTAATCATCCTCTTTCAGCCTATGAACCTTGCACTGCTGAGCCATATCTGATGAGTTCGACAGAGCGAAGCTGCCCTCACCTCAGTTGGCCTGAATCAGGCGACCCCTAGCCCCTCTCCCTGGGGAGAGGGGAACATGAAAGGCTCTGAAACAGACTGGTTTACGTTCGGTTCCCCTTCTCTGAACATACAAGAAGGGGTTAGGGGATGAGGTCGATTTTCGGCTGCCGAACTCAGGTTATAAATGGCCAGATTTCAGGGTGATTTAAAAATAGGAAGTCTCTAAGGTGAGGGCAGCCTTGTTTCGTCGGGCTCAGGTTGGTTTCAGCAAAGCCCCAGCGCCGGGGCA
>CALIGI010000007.1 GCA_938021205.1 uncultured Pseudanabaenaceae cyanobacterium | reverse complement strand
ACTCTTCATTTCCATGACTCCAGAATTTGCCCAAGCTCTTAGCGCCCCTCGATTCAAGCGGCGCTTTGGAGTAAACGCCAAACCTTTAAGCGCATGGTTGATGCTCTGAATCAAGAAAGCCAGAAGCCATCCAAGGTGGGACGACCCTGTGCCCTATCCCCTCAAGCCCAAGTCCTGGTCGCTCTTGAATACTGGAGAGAGTACCGCACCTATTTCCACATCTCCACGGATTGGCAAGTCTCAGAATCAACCATTTGTCGGACCGTTCATCGAGTTGAAGATGCTCTGATGCAATCAGGTCAGTTTCGCCTACCGCGCAAGAAACGGTTATTCAAAGGATTTGGACCCAGGCCCCAAGTGGTTGTGATGGATGTAACTGAGATGCCAATTGAGCGACCTAAGCGAAAGCAGAGATCGTTCTACTCAGGGAAGAAGAAACAGCACACTCTCAAATGCCAGGTCATTATGGACCCCCTGACGGGTGAAATCATCTGCACCTTTTTCGGGAAAGGTCGTCGTCATGATTTTGCGCTGTTCAAAGCTTCAGGGATTCACTTTCATCCTGAGACCGCCAGTATCGAGGACAGCGGCTATCAGGGAATCGCCCGCTATCATGCAAACAGTTTTATCCCGAAAAAGAAACCGAAGGATGGAGAGCTTTCCACCTTGGAGAAGGAATACAACCGGGAATTGGGCAGTCAGAGAATCTGCGTTGAACATGTGAACCGTCGGCTCAAGATTTTCAGAATTTTGCAGCAGCGTTACCGCAATCGTAGACGTCGCTTTGGGCTGCGCTGCAATCTCATTGCCTCGCTATACAACTACGAGTTAATGGCTGCTTGATTCCAGGGAGACTCTCGTTGCATTACACGCCTTACTTCACTAATTTTGCAAGAGGTCTACTGTGCTCTGCCTGTCATTTCTAAGCCTCAGAGTTTAGGACTTCCATAGACTTATAGTGAGCTTGTCTGAGCGAAATCTATTTTTGCCTTGTATTTAGAAATGTCTTATGTTTCACAAACCTGTTAAGCCGCACTACAGGCAGCTTCTAATTGTACTTATCGCTAATTTTCTAATTTCGCCTCTTTTCGGACGGGAAATTGGTGGTTTTCTTTCAGCAGGTCTGCTTTTTTATACAATCGTACTGGTAGTTTGGAACCTATCTCCCCCAAAAGCATTACTGTCGTTATATATTGCGATCGCAGCACTCGCACTCTTTCTGCAAATTGCAGGAAACCTGAGCACTAATCAATCAGTGAGCCCCGCATTAGCATTAGTCTCTCAAGCTATTTTCTCCTTGTACCTAGGAATAGCAGCTTGTCTAATACTCAAATCTATCTTTACAACAACAACCATCACTGTAGAAACAGTAGAAGGGGGAATTAGTGTGTACTTCCTCATTGGATACATTTGGGCTTTATTTTATGGAATGATCGCAACGATTAACATAGAAGCTTTTTCGCAGCCCTTAGTTGCTGATGGAACCTTTATTCGAGCGACTCATTTCAGTTTTACGACTCTAACAACCTTAGGTTATGGCGATATTGTGCCTGTTAGTGAATTAGCAACTGTCCTAACTAATCTAGAAGCTATTATTGGTCAGATGTATCCAGCTGTCTTTATCTCAATTTTAGTAGGTGGATATTTGTCCCAAAGATCGATCCGCTAAGACTGCATCAAGTGACACATGTATATCACGCAATAGGGAAGTGTGCTTAGAACTACAGACAAAGAAAAGGATACCCCAGGGTAACTATTTGGATGCCAGGGAGTAACTATTAATGTGATTACAGCTCTGCAATAATCGCTTGATTCTAATGAATTTGGGTGAGAGAGTTGTCAGATGTATCCTGATTTTCAGTCTCGCTCGCTAAATGAGTGTTTCTGTTAAGTTGGTTTACGAATATAGCCTGTAATGACCTTTCTAGTTAGGCTCCTCCTAACTTGTGTCAATTCAAGTTGAGTTTTTTGTGAGGCTGATTTGTTATGAACTGGAAGATTAGGGTTATATCGGCATTGTTGCTGACTGTTGGCAGCATTTCTATGGTTCAAGCACCTGCCGAGGCAGGGAGCAAAAAGGATCGAGATGTTCGTCGTGAAATTAAACGAGCGATCCGGCGAGAGATTAAGGATGGAATTCGTGATGACATCCGTGAGGCCATTTGTGATGGGGCCCGCGGGGATAAGCGTCGTAGGTGTCGTCGGGCTGAACGGCGTGATGCAATTGGCGATGCCATTCGCGAAGACATCACCCGACGCAAGATTCTGAAGGAAATTTTTGATAACGATTAATTGAGAAGAAGTTTCAGGCATAGCGAAAGTATCACCTCTGCCTAGCTCAAGCTCCCTTTACTTTTATCCACTGTCTATATCTCTTTGCCAATCGATATGAAGAAGACTTCCGTACTTGCTTTGTCAGTATCAATGGCCGTAGGCCTATTCTCGAATAACCTGGCCCAAGCGAATGAGGGTTGGGATGCTGTTAAAACTGCCAATGTCTTAGGAGCAGCAGATTGGTGCATTGCCAATGCAGATAATGCGAATAAAGAGGTCTACCGAACCCTCTATCAAGGGGCATCTCGAACTTTAGATCAGTTTATTCAAGCTGGAGATTTGACTCAAACAGAAGCTGGTTTAATTAAAGACCGTGTTCGGGATCAAGGCTACTACCTGGGTTTAGAGCTTGATGAAGCGGAATGCACAAACCTTAAAAATATTGTCATCAATTGGGCACCTTGGCAGCTAGTAACCTCTCAAGACGCTAGCTTTAGTGCAGAAATGCCTAATTTCCCGACTCGTTCTGATGCCACGAGTACGATTCAAGGGCGTGATTTTGATTGGATCTTGCATGAAACCTTTGTTAAGCCTGAGGATAGTCCACTCCTAGAGAAGGAAGAGTATTACATGGTGGGGTATGCCAAGTTACCCCAAGATTATCTTGCGAATAATAGCCAAGATGAAATCTTTGATACTTTCGGAAAGCACATCTTCGAGAAGATGGGATTTCCCGAACTGCAGAATAATGAGCAAGAAATTACCCCGGATGGTGTTCCCGCGCGGCTTACGTCTGGTGAGGCATATGGTCAGTCAGCAGCAACCATTATGTACATAGTGGACGATCGCTTCTATCTAACGCTCATGGTTGGCAGAGAACGCGCTCACTTTGAACGCTTCTTCAGGTCTTTCGAAGCTCTAGATTTTGGTGCAGTAGTGTCTGAAGCTACTACTAATGCGCCCGTTCGAGTTACAGGGGCAACAGCAGCGCCTGTTCGTGGATTATTCTGACTGAAGTCCTTCGAATCAAGTCTCTATTGCAATTAAGGAGAGAGTAGGATGTCTATGGAAGTGGAATTCCCTAACTCCCGAGAGCTCACAGAGGTTGAAAAGGCACATCTCGAAAAGCTAAAAGCTTTAGTTACGACGGCTTTAGAAGATGGTCATTTCTCTAAAGATGAGCTCGATAGGATTAAATCCATGCTGACAGGTTCGAGAGAGGTCATGTATGCAGAGTTGAGAACCATCAACGATACAATTAAGTCAGTTATGGGTGACGTTGTGCCAGAGCTGGATTGGGATTAAGATCTGTTTTCCAAGTCTGAATGCATTTTAAGTCTAGGGTCACTCTTCTTTCAAAAGAAGAGTGACCCTAGACTTGTTGACCGTGAAAGAATTAATGCTTTGCCATCAAGTTTACTTTTGCTGTAATGATTGTGAATGAATTTAAGCGATTGAGCCTGTCCCTGGCACTAGGGTCTATCAGTGCGTTGCTCTCTGTTCAGACCGGGCTTAATGCCAGTTCACCTGATGCAATTCGACAGCTTTTATCAACGCAAAAGTGTATGGGTTGTGATTTGGAAGGGGCGGGTCTGGTTTTTGCCAAGCTAAAATCTGCCAATCTAGAGGGCGCTAATTTAGGCTTTGCTAATCTCAGCCAAGCAACACTGAGTAATGCAAATCTCAAAGGGGCTAATTTAGCAAGAGCTGTACTGTACGGTGTTGATTTAAGTAATGCAGATTTGCGAGGGGCAGATTTGCGGGGGGCAGACCTTCGCGGTGCTTATCTCGCAGGGGCTCGGTTGGAAGGGGCTCAGCTGGGTCAGGCTAATTTTGAAGGAGCGATCGCGCTACCTGACAATTTGGTATCTCCCAAAACCTATCAATCCTGGGGGCTTCGAGCAACTCAGCGTAGCCAGCATGAGAAAGCAATTCGGTACTACAATATTGCTTTGCAAAAGCGTCCGAGTTTAGCAGCATCTTATCTGGGTCGTAGCCTATCGGTTTCTGCCATAGGAGATTTGGATAGTGCCATCGCCGATGCGCTAAGGGCTCAGCAACTGTTTCAATCTCAGCAAGATTATAATGGGGTTCGAACTAGTCAGGAAATCTTGAGCAAATTGCAATCCAAAAAACTGGAACAATTGCGTCTCTCAGAGCAGCAGGCTTTGGATGATAGCTTTTTTGAGGAGCCACTCAATGTGTTACTACCTGCTATTCTTCAATACTTTGATTAGCATTCTTTAATTCTTCTCTATGTATGAGCGATGCCCAGTATGTGATTCAAAATGTCGCATACTGGGCATCACTTAGTGGTTTAATTTGTCACTGGATTATCGGCGAATTAAGGTGGGAAGCTTCTTCATTTCGGCGATTGTGCCTTTGCCCAACTGCCAGTTTTCGACAACACCATTGCTAAACAGCATTTTCATTTGTAGCGTCTTTTCAGGAAGGCGACGAATTTCATTTTTGACTTCAGATAGATCAAAACGATTACCGCCTGAGCTGCAATTGACTGCTGGAATGTACTCCGCAATGGTAGGCCGATACCAGCTTCTGCGATAGAAGTTTCTAGAGCGACGAGAATAGCCACCCCAAGACGAAAAGTAGGGATCGTAGAAGGGGTCTGAATAAACAACCTGTTGAGCTGCCTGGACTTCCTCTGATTTCGCGACAGTCGCAGCTGAATTGGCAGTCAAGCTCAGCAAGGTCTCTCCATTGTCAATCAAAGACATCTCAGAGAGATAGGCTCCGTCTTGGGCAATGCTAGTATTGGGAACGCAATAGCGCACCAATACGCCGAAGAATTCACTCTCCGGTACATCTGCCCAGAGGGTAAAAACGCCCATTTTACTTTCGCCAGGATTATAGTCCCGGTCTTTGATCCCGAAGGTGGGTGCTCCGCTCGCACTGGTCGAACTAAAAATTTTGCTGTAGGGAGCTTCGCGAATGCTGGCGAGTTCCCTGGCTGTGATGCCCGGGGCAATTTTATCTCGTACTTGTTGGTCGTTAGATTGAGCAGCGGCTGGAGCTTGGACGAGCGCTAGCATTAATCCAGTGGTGAAGCATTTTGCAGCAATGCTTTTTAGTCCAATGCTGTTGGCAAGTTGTGAAAAGGGAGAGGTCATAACTGGAAAGCTTGAGGTAGAAAGTAGGGTGAATGTAGGGCAGCTCGACGAATTCATGTTTGATGTGATCGCAAACGAGATCTCAAGAATTGCAGTCTCTCTTTGAGCAGATCTGGTAATTAATCAAGGTGCCCTGTAGTGCGAGTTCCTAACTTTTCGATCGCCTGAAAAAGTCGTCTGTAGAGACTATTCTAAACGGCTTGCCAACGGGAAAATGAACTGCGTTAGCAATTGAGACAGTGCCGTGATGAAATAGCTACTGATTTAAGCAGTATTCCAGCGTTTTTAAGGTTTCGCTGTCCGTGCTGAAAGGGCTAAACCAACGACGACCCAAATCATTGCCTATATCGCTTTCAATAAAGTCATTAATTTGTTGTTGCCAGGCTGTATCATCTTGGCGTAAAGCAAGACCATAGAAGTCGCAAGAAAGCGGTTGCTCTGGCAGAAAAGCATATCCATTCGGATTTTCTTTTTGCTGTTGAAGTTCCCCAGCGAGGAGAATGCGATCGCTCGCAAAGGCATCAATACGGCCTTCACCAAGAGCTTCCACCCCCTTAGTTCTGCCTCGGTCTCCCGAAAAGGTTGTGATGCTGGATTGGGGGTAAAGCTGACGAATCCGAGTCTCGGTGGTGGTGTTTTCTAAGACACCGAGGTTCACACCTTGTAGCGGCAGTGCCGGATTAATAGTGGAGCCAGCTTGGGTGAGCAGATGGGTGCCCGTGATAAAGAAAGCCTGGGAAAACTGAATGTCGGGAACGCGGCTGTTGATGCTGTTTGGGCCACATTCAAAGTGGACAGTGCCATCACGAACCAAGTCAAAGCGATTACGGAGGTTGGACGGTAGCTGAGCTACTTGAATCGGTTGATTGAGACCCAGCGTGACCGTCAGCTGTTGGCTGAACTCTTCTGCAAAATCTCTGCAATAACCGGTCCAGGCTCCTTCATTGTCGAGATAGCCGAGAGGCGCTGCATCGCGCCGCATGGCAACTTTCATCACGCCAGTGCGACTGATTTCGTCTAAAACGGATTCCTGGGCCAGACGACTGATGCTGCCTGGCTTCGAATCTGAGAGCGTTGGAATAATTGAAACCGGGGGTGTTGCTCCATAGGCTGTGGTCAAATGCTCTGGAGTGAGGGAATTGCTAACGTGGAGCTGCATGGGGGAATCGCGACTGAGGGCGCGGGCATAGCTGGCACTCAGGTAGGGACGAAACTCTTCGCGACCCACCAGGTGGGTTTGGAAGAAAGCTGTAGCAAGACTTTTGTAATAGCGCCGCCCACTGTCTTGGTACTTGCCCCAGAGAAATTCTGGGAAGGCATTGCCGCCTTCGGCCCCATCGATGCTGGTGGAGAAGTGGGTGCCAGGGGTGAGCATCGCCAGATATTTGTCTGGGGTATTGAGCCAAATAAAAGGGTGGATCTGGTG
>CALIGI010000006.1 GCA_938021205.1 uncultured Pseudanabaenaceae cyanobacterium | reverse complement strand
AGCAGCGTGACATGGCCCGCCAACGGCTCACCTTTAAACCGTTCGATCGCATACATCAAGCCATTACTGGCGGCATCCACATAGGGATTATCAATTTGATCGGGGTCGCCCGTGAGGATGATTTTAGTGCCTTCCCCGGCCCGAGTCAGGATGGTTTTAACCTCATGAGGGGTGAGGTTTTGGGCTTCATCTACCACCAGGAATTGGTTGGGAATAGTGCGTCCGCGAATATAGGTTAGGGCCTCAATTTGCAAGAGCCCACGCTCCATCAGTTCCTCATGGCCTCGTCGCCAGTGGGCAGGTTTGTCCTTGTTATCCTGGGTGCCCATCATTAAGTCAAAGTTGTCATAGAGGGGCTGCATCCAGGGGGTAAGTTTTTCGTTGAGGTCACCGGGGAGGAAGCCAATATCCTTACCCATGGGGATGACCGGGCGAGCAATGAGGAGTCGGGTATAGATGCCTTCGTCAGCTACTTTTTGTAGACCTGCGGCGATCGCCAATAAGGTTTTGCCCGTACCAGCCTGACCCACCAGCGTTACCAGCTTAATCTCGTCTCGCATGAGCAACTCAAAGGCAAACTTCTGCTCTCGGTTGCGGGCTTGAATGCGTGAAATGCCTACGTAGGGTAGCTTTTCCAGGGGCACAATTTTCTTGTGCTCGCCATCCACGATGGCCAAGGCGGTGTGGGAAGGGCGCGATGAATCCACGAGGGTTAGGACTTCGTTGGGCAATAGCTCTTTACCCGTATCCTCCATGGGAATGCCGCCCAGCTTAAACATCTGTGCCATCAATTCAGCACTGACCAACACTTCTGGTGCGCCGGTGTAGATGTCCTCCACATCGACTTTGTCGGTCTCATAGTCCATAGCCATGAGGCCCAGGGCATCAGCTTTGATGCGCAGGTTTGTGTCCTTGCTGACGACAACAACAGGGCGCTCGTGGGCAGTGTTGCGCTTGAGTTCTAGAGCAACCGCGAGGATTGCATTATCAGCGAGATCTCCCTCAAGACCTGGGGGAAGCGCCTGGATCGTTTCTCGATGGGAAAGAGCGACACGGAGTTCGCCGCCGCCATTGATGGCAATACCGTCCATTAAGCGGCCCTGGGCCCGCAGTTCGTCCAGGGTTCGGCTGACTTGGCGAGCGTTGCGACCCGTCATCTCAGGCTGCTTTTTGAAGCGATCCAGCTCTTCAATAATGGTGATGGGCAGTACTACGTCGTTGTCTTCGAAGCGCAGCATGGCAGAGGGATCATGCAGCAAGACATTGGTATCTAGGACGTAGATTTTTTTCATAATGATGGCTCCATGACCGATAAATTCAGCCTTGTAGCAGGCTGAGGGTCAGCAGATGCAGTAATGAGTTCTTTTCTAATGTACTACTGCATTTGAGCCCTGGAGGATGGTTGTGAGCATTCTTGAACGATTTGATGTGCATTGGGAATGTGGGTTGGGAATATGGGTTGGGCTCAACAGTGGACTAAATTAAGCTGCCGCTGAATTATGCCGCCTCTCGCTCAACCCGGATGATGCTGTCGGTGATGGCTTCGAAGGTGTCGTCGTGACTGATGACGAAGAGTTGGCGAAAGCTTTTGAGGCCAGAGAGGGATTCGGCGAGTTGCTGGCGGCGGGGACGATCCATATTGGTGGTGGGTTCGTCGAAGAAGGCCACGTCTAGCTCGGCGAGGACCTTGAGCAGCGCCAGGCGAATTGCGAGGGCGGCGGCCATTTGCTCACCACCGGAGAGGGTCTTGAAGCCGCGCCAGGTGATGCCTTCCTGGATTTGGATTTCGTAGTCTTCGGTCCATCTTAGGGCGACGTTTTGGCGATTCATGAGCTCGCGGAAGAGGCGATCGCCTTCTCGCACAATTTCATTCAAGTAAAACTGGGTAATCCTGGGGCCACTCTGGTTATAAATGCGTCTTGCATCGCTGATGAACTGGTGGAGTCGCTGCTTTTCTCCTAGCTGCATTTGCAATTCAGCCCGCTGCTTGGCCCAGACCTGGCGCTGCTCCAAGGCTTTGACGAGGCGTTCTAGCTCTTGCTGAAGACCGGGCAAAGCTCCAGCGAGCTGGTCTTGTTGTTGTTTTGCTTCACTGTAGCTAGCTTCGAGCTGAGTGAATGCAGCGGAGTCGTAGTTGGTGCTGGCCTGCTCTAGAGTTTGTTGGGCAGCGATTTGTTGAGACTGCAACCGCTCTAGTTCGGTGGCGAGCTTTTGCTGGTGGGCTTGGCGATCGCCCAGGGCTTCGGCTTCTTTCTGGTATTGCAGGTAGGTGCGGTAGCCCAGGGCATTGGATTGTTTCGCTGTTTCTTGGGCTTGGAGCTGTTGATCCAAGTCGGTGAAGGCTTGGAGCTGTTGGGTGAAAGTGGCGATCGCCTGCTCATATCCTGTTTGCTGCTCCAGCAAGGACTCCTGTTGCTGCTGCAAATTTTCAGCAGCAGCGAGCTGCTGATTCAGCATTTGGGATTGGGTGCGGGGATTGCCTAGGGCTCGGAGCTGTTCGATTACAGCTTGGAGTTCCTGCTCTAGATTGTCGCTGTCAGTTAGATCCGCAGTTAGCTTGCTCAGGCGTTGGTCTAAGGCTTCGGACTCCTGCAGAAGCTGAGTGAGCTGTTGCTGCTTTTGGGGCAGGGTTTCATATTCAAGGTTGCTGCGTTGGTTACTCCGGAGTTGCTCTTGCAAGTCTTGGAGCTGCTGCTGAAGCTGAACCGCATCGCTTTGGCTTTCCAGTTCAGCCAGAGTCTCTTGGAGTTCTTTGAGGTCAGTCTTGTGCAGATCGGCTCCGGCTTCGAGGGTTTTATTAGCTTTGTCGAGCACCTTTTGCAAATCCGCAGGAGCCTGCTCAATGGCCTTGATGGCTTTGACGGTTTGGGTGACCTGGCGACGGTGGGTTTGCTGGTTCTTTTTACTGCTATCGACAAGCCCGCTGAGAGTTTGGCTAAATTGCTGGGCAGCGCTGACTTGGCCGAGCTGGCCCTGGAGTTGCTGGATCTGGGTTTCCAGCTGGGAGATTTGGGCGATCGCTTCAGCCAATCCCTCCAACCGCTCAATCTCTTGGGTCAAGCCTGGAATTTGACTCTGCTGCTGTTTTTGTTGGTCTTGCAACCGCTTCAGCTCGGCTTGGCTAGTCTTGAAATCTTGAACGAGCTTTTGCTGTTCCTGTTGCTGGGCTTCCAGCTTCATTTGCTGGACCACATGGGGCTTGAGGGCTTCTAGCTTTTCCTTAGCAACTTCGAGCTGCTCAAGCTGGGTGGTGATGCTGGCTTGATGGACTTGGAGTTGGCTGAGCTGTTGTTGCTGGGTTGACTGATTGCGCAGGAGGCGATCGCGTTGTTGACGCTGCTGGGCCAACTCCTTCAGCCCAGCTTCCGCTACCAGATAGGCCTTGTGAGCAGGCTGATGGGCATCGCAGGCGGTTTTAGCTTCAGCGGCGCGCTGGGTGCTGTCGGCAGCGCTTTGGACTGCGGCTTGTTTGGCGCTGAGCTGGGTGGTGATGGTTTGGACCTGCTGGTTCAGGTTCGTGATTTGATCCGCGACGGCCTTGAGCTGGCTGCGCTGCTGGGCGAGGGATTCGACTTCTGCTTTAAGGGTCTTGAGGCGGGTTTGGGAGGCAGTGAGCAGCTTAGTTTGCTGCTGGTGTTGCTCTTTCAACTGAGACCAATCTTCGAGGCGATCGCTGACGTTAGCGATTTGCTGTTCGACGGTTTGGGTTTGAACTGCGGCGTATTTCTCTAGGTCGCTGGAGGCTTTGAAAGCTTCCTTATATTCAGCGACTTTGAGGATGGGGTCGAAGACCTTGCGGCGCTCCGTTGCGGATTTAAGAAAGTCCAGGGTGAAGGTGCCCTGGGGGATGCCAATGACATCGCCGAATAGCTTGGAGAGCTGGGTGCCGGGGGGGAGACCGAGGTGTTCGCAGAGCCAGCGTTGGGCATCTTCGATTTTGTTGATGTCGTCGATTTGGACGTTGAGCTGGGGGTCGAAGATGATGTAGCGATCGCTGCGGCTCTTGCTGGTTTCCCGCTGGATGCGGTAGGTGCGGCCATCCTGGGCGGAGATGATTTCGACGGTGACTTCGGCGCTTTTGCTGTCTTGGTGGCGCAGTTGGTCTTTTTTGTAGCCGCTGTCGTAGTCGAACAATGCCCAGGCTAGGGCTTCGAGGATGCTGGTTTTACCCGCCCCGTTTTCACCACAGATGGCGTTGACACCGGGTTGGAAGGTGAATTGGCGATCGCGGTGGATCTTGAAGTCCCGCAGGGTAACGGAGAGGATTTGCATGGGGCGGGCAAGCGACCTTGGTACAGATGTATTTTACCGAAAGGGGTGGCTGATGGAGCAAGATGTAACACCTTTGGAAACTGATTGGTCCTGCTTAGTTACAATGCTTCCAGGTCTCGCTGTATATGGAGCAAGGGAGATAGCAAATAAATATTGTTCAGATCAACCCACTGCTTCAGAAGCGACTTGCGGTGACAGCGGAAGAGCTAACTGAGTTTTGTTGGCAATGGTCTGTGGCAGAGTTAGCCCTGTTTGGCTCGGTGCTGCGGGATGATTTTGGTGCGGAAAGTGATGTGGCACTTTTTGTGTCGTATTAGCCAGAGGCCAAGCGAGGCTTGTTTGAGAAGATGAAGGTAGAGCTGGAGTTACTGCTCCAGCATAATGTTGATTTAGGGACTCCCTAGGAATAAAGCATCCGAAGTAAGACAGTTCTATGAACAGCTCTGCATTCACCCCTTGCCAGTTTGGCTTCGTCTGGCTGCTGTAAGCTCAAGTTCACAGCTCAAAGCTCAAGTCCGTTAAAACGGGCTGAACAGCCCTAAGCTATTGGATTTTAGCCCACTAAAGTGGGCTTTCGCTCTTAGCCTTGGGAAGTATTCCTAGTGCTATCAGACTAAGGTTGGGATGTTTTATTTCTGGGACTTCCCTTAGTCAGTCGGCGGGCAATTGAGCGGAGTCAAAATTGGTTGCAGCGCAAAAATAGATTGGATAGTGCTGAGGTCATTTATATCGCGTGATCGAGAAGTCTTGATCGATATCGTTGAAGCAATCAAGTGTAAATCAAGTTGATTCTCAGTTATGCCAAATAACATGGGGCTTGCCAAGAATATAGATGAGTGATCGGCACCAAATCCTTAATGACAAAGTATTTTGGTCTTACCTAGAGTTTTATGCCTCAAGTTGGCTTAGTCGCTTAGATGACAAAGTGCTCAAGCATTTTTGGATCGATGGCTTCTTGCCAGAAATGAGCACCAATACGAAGTATGGCATTGAGGTAGAAGGCATGACATGGGTTGTGGATGGACAGAGGCAAGCTCCATATCGCTTCATCATCTCTGTGCCTCAGAAAATGCTCTACCATCGCAGACAGGTATTCTCAATTGAGCAGATTGAATTGGAGCAAACTCGACAAAGGTTGTATATAGATATTGGTCCCCAGCGATCGATTTAACGGAATCTTTTAGATGCTTATTATTTGCTAAAAGGAACCATGCGAAATGTCAAATGAAGTTACTGTCGATTTAGGCACTTGAGTAATACGGAGGCTAATGTTCATGGAAATTGCCTTTGGGGTGGAAACATTTCTCCAAGCTTGCTCAAACATGGTGGCAAACTGCTCCCAAAACGTCTCGCCTTCTTGAGCGATCGCCTTCTTCGTTGCTGACGAGGTCTGGAAATAGGCTAAAACCTGGGTCAATATCCATTGCGGCGCGAGGCGAAATGCTGGAGCCTCCAGTTCTTGCAGCGGTAAGACAATAGTTTGATAACCGTCGATGGCCAACTGATTTTGTGGGGCCCAATAGGGTTTTAGCAGATCTAGCAGTTGTGTTTGCAAGATTACGTCAAGCTGAGGCTCAAGCTCTGGAAAGCCATAGCTCCAGGCTGCAAAAATTCCGCCAGGCTTAAGCAAGCGCTGGACTTCTGGCCAGAACTGCTCAAAATTGAACCAGTGCAGGGCTTGTGCCACTGTGATCAGGCTGAAGCTGTTGTCCGCAAAGGTCGTTTCCTCAGCAAGCTGGACGCTGTAGCGGATTTGAGGATGGGGCTTGGCCTGACTCAATTGCTTGGGGCTAAGGCTGGCTAAATAACTGAATAGCTCAGGGGGATATATGGGACGGGCTGTGGAGTAGAGGTCGGCGCGATCGCTAAAGAAGTCTAGGGGCATCATGAAGCGTATTCTCAACCACAGATAGAATTTGATGAGCAATAGAGCAAGAATAGTTCAATACCAAACTCAATTGAGTGCCACCGGGGCGAGCCAGTCTTGACAAAAAGAATATTTGCCCTCAGCGATCGCTTTCAACGGTGTACGCAACTGCGGCGTCACTGGTCGCTCTTCCGGCAACTGATAGTTCTCCACACCAAGCACATGCACAATCTGAGCCGCAGTGCCACAAAGAAAAATTTCATCCGCAATCAGCAGCTCTGATTTATCCACAGGCCGCTCAATCGTGGGAATGCCTAAATCCCTAGCTAAGGTCAAAATACTATCGCGGGTAACCCCCTCCAGGATATCTGGATCCACACTGGGGGTAATAGATCTCTTGCATAAATCCTGGCCCTCTCCCTAAATCCCTCTCCCAATATCGGGAGAAGGACTTTGAGGCTCCCCTGCTCCCAGATCTGGGGGCAAAGGGTCGGGGGATGGGGGCGGATTTACATTCGTGCAAGAGGTCTAATCAGTTGGCAGTTGGAGGCTATTGTTGTGGCATTCGAAATCGACAGTGTTAGAGATTGAAGCAACAGCAACAAATACCTCTTGGATATCTAGTTTTCTAGCAGGCTTTCTAATGACTCTAGGGGAATAGAAATCAGTCTTGTTCTATCTCAGCTTCTTCCAGCCTTTATAGATTTATCTTCACTATCGCTGGTGGGTACAGGGGTAGTGGTGGCGATCGCCACCACTACCATCGGTGGGAGAAAACTGGGCTACTTTCTCACTCGATCTAACTCAAGCAGTAGCTCATTTAAAAGAAAAAAGACCTTCGGCAAAAGCCAAAGGTCAAATGAGTCAGGGTGCATCTACCATCTACCATCTATATCTACCAGCCCTAAGGGGCAGTTCAGGACAATTTAAAAAGTTCAGAAATTTTACAGAGCACCTATCTACAAGGATTATTTTCATGCTAACTCGCATCCGTTAAGGACGAGGATTTATTGATCCTGTAATTTGATTTGTCGATTTCTAGGAATAAAGCATCCGAAGTAGAACAGTTCTATTCATAGAACTGCATTCAATCTTTTCCAGCTTGGCTTCGTCTGGCTACTATGAACTTTAGCTCACAGTTAAAAACTCAAGTCCATCAAGATATTGAACGAACTGAACGGCCCTAAAATATTGAATTTCAGCCCACCAAAGTAGGCTTTCGCTCTTAGCCTGGGGATTGATCCCTAGGCAGTTCAGAACGTTATGCCCAGCGCAATGAGACTGAGGTTGGGATATTTTAATTCTGGGACTTCCCTTAGTTCCTCACTTAAAGGAATTGAGGGGATTTGGCTGTGATTAGCGAGATAGCCTATTCCCCTCAAATTCTCCTTGTGATGCCTGAGCTTAGCGAAAGTCAAATGGGACAAATTTTATTCAATTACTTTGTTCCTCAGCAAGAATCAATGATTAGCAAAAGACTTAATTTTTAGTCTACATTTCAAGAAGAATCTTGAAATGTAGAGAGAGATAATGGGCTGATGTATTTGGATGCTTACTTACTATCCACATCATTGTTTACTATCTCGACTCTAGATTCGGCAGGTTATAGACATCCTAATTGACATAGGCTTATCAATCAGAACAAGGCAGATTCAATGAATTCGAATCAATCTTGGGAAGAAAGTCCCCAGCGAAAGCCGGGGACGATTGAGTCAGGGTGCATCTACCAAATAAACCTACAACTGAGCCAGGGGAAGTCAGGAGTATTTCCAATTGTCTCGTATATATACTGAACGAAATCAACCCAACTCCATTGACTCAGCCCCAAGGCAGGCAGCTAAACAAAAGCCCCAACTCCCGCAAAGGAGTTAGGGCTTTTGTGAAAACTTGAGGGCTGGGGCGAGATCGACCCAACTCGCTAAGCGTCAAACCAACTTAGAGGTCTTGAGCACGCTGGTAATACAGATTGGTGCCCTCGTCCGCCACAAAGTGGCAGCGTAGGTAGGACTTAAGGAACCCCTTGATGATGGGCTGATCAGACTTGCGATAATGCTCACCCAGAACCGGCTTAATGGCCTCAGTCGCAGTCTTGAGATGGTAGTGAGGGATGCTCAAGAAAATGTGGTGGGCCACATGGGTGCCAATGTTGTGGTGAATGCTATTGAACAAACCATAGTCACGGTCAATGGTGGAAACAGCACCCTTGAGGAAGTACCAATCCTTACCGCGATACCAAGGAATGTCATCTTCGGTGTGATGCAAGAAGGTGACGAGGTCCAACCAGACAACAAACACCAAGTAAGGCATGACGTAGTAGTTGATCACCGCAAGGATGCCGTACTGGAACGCTGCAACAGCCAGCAAACCCACCATGGCAGACCACCAGAGGGTGCTGGTGATCACCATGTTGCGCTCCGAAGGACGAAAGACATCGCTACCGGGGAGGAAGTGAGAGCCCTTGCGACCGGGAGAGCGCATGAACAAGTAGATGGGGTAGGCCAGCAGGACCAACGGCAGCTTAAAGCGAACTAATTTCTCAGGCCAGTTCATGGATTCATACATGGACTGGGTGAGGGGGTACCAGCTCTCATCCGTTTCAATGTTGCCAGTGTTGGCATGGTGGGTGCGGTGGCTAATGCGCCAGCCGTGAAACGGAACCAAGATAAAGGAGTGAGAGATG
Source organism: uncultured Pseudanabaenaceae cyanobacterium (assembly GCA_938021205.1). GTDB lineage: Bacteria > Cyanobacteriota > Cyanobacteriia > PCC-9006 > JAAUQQ01 > JAAUQQ01. The sequence continues at coordinate 9,311 of CALIGI010000006.1, read as the reverse complement.
TGGCCAATCAAGTTATTGAGCCAGCGGTACTGAGAGAATGAGCCATGACCACAGTCATGACCAACCACGAACAGAGCCCAAAACATCGTGCCCTGGACAAACCAGAAGATGGGGAAGAGCCACCACTGATTGATGGCTGCTGCTGCCCAGTAAAGACCGGCAACAATACCGCAATCTAAAAAGAAGTAGGCCAGGGAACGTAGAGCAGAAGGTCGGAAGCAATGCTCAGGAATAGCAGAGCGAACATCTTGCAGCGTAAACGGGAGAACCTCCCGCGGCGATGCAGCGGATGGAGCAGTAGATTGTGTTTGCACGTAGGATCCTGCTGTAGGCGAAAAACGCCTGAATCGAAACAACAGCGTTCATCGTCTCACACATTTCTTAATAATGCTTTAGGGATCATGCCTCGCAGGGAGAGGGCATATCGGCCCTGTTGTCTCAGAAGACACCACTTGAGTTGGGGTGATTGGGGAATTCGAGAGGGGTAATTTGGCGATCGCCCCAAAGCTATTCAACTGGCCTATGAATTCTCTGCCAGAAACGGTTGCAGCATGTTATTTTTGTGAGGTTGCCAAAAACTCACACATCCAGGATTTCGGGTGGCTCAGTAACTGGGACAGGTCAATTGACCTTCGTCTTCAGCCCAGGATTTCATCTCCTGCTTACTGGCACAGCTCCCTGGATGGAGGTCTAACCCGAAAAGGAACCCCTAATATGCCCGTAGTTTCTCTTGCCCAGATGATGGAGGCCGGTGTCCACTTTGGTCACCAAACCCGCCGCTGGAACCCCAAAATGGGGAAATACATCTACACCTCCCGTAATGGTGTACATATCATTGACTTGGTGCAGACCGCCCAGTTGATCGATAGCGCTTACAAGTATGTGCGCAACAGCTCCGACAAAGGCAAGAACTTCCTATTCGTCGGCACCAAGCGCCAAGCCGCCAACATTATTGCTGAAGAAGCAAGCCGTTGCGGTGCTTACTATGTGAACCAGCGTTGGTTGGGTGGCATGCTCACCAACTGGTCCACGATTAAAACCCGTGTGGACCGCCTCAAAGATCTGGAACGCATGGAAGCCAGTGGCGAGATTGCTCGTCGTCCCAAGAAAGAAGCTTCTGTGTTGCGCCGTGAGCTTGAGCGCTTGCAGAAGTACCTGGGCGGGATCAAGAACATGCGCCGTTTGCCTGACGCTGTGGTCATCATTGACCAGAAGCGTGAGTACAACGCAATCTTGGAATGCCAGAAGTTGGGAATTCCCATCATCTCCCTGTTGGATACCAACTGCGACCCTGACTTGGCGGACATCAAAATCCCTGCCAACGATGACGCAATTCGTTCCATCAAGTTGCTCATCGGTAAGCTAGCTGACGCGATCTATGAAGGTCGCCATGGTCAACTAGAGCCGAAGCAAGAGGAAGCCTACGCTGAATACGCTGAGGCTGAACCTGCTGCTGCTGAGGCAGAGGAAGCTGCACCTTCTGCGGAAGAGGAAGCGCCTTCTGCTGAAGAGGCTGCGCCTGACCCTGAAGCTGCACCTGATGCAGAGGCATAACGCTTCTCTTTAGAGTTAGTGAGTTGCATTTGATTCAGTCTGGGTCTCGAATTTCGGGGCCCAGACTGGCGTTAGAGCCCTAACGCCGCTTTTAATAACATTCAAAATTTGCCTGGAGGGACGCAGAAGATGGCTGGTAAGAAAGGAAAGGGAAAAGCCAAAGGCGCTGAGAAGGCTGCTGAGAAAAAGGCTCCTGAAGCTGCAAAAGCTGCTGAGACGACAAAAGCTCCTGAAGCTGCAAAAGCCGCTGAAGCGACAAAGGCTCCTGAAGCCGGTAAGATTTCTGCCAAGTTGGTGAAAGAACTGCGCGACAAGACTGGCGCAGGCATGATGGACTGCAAGAAGGCTCTCAAAGAGACCGGCGGTGACGTTGAGAAGGCCAATATTTGGTTACGTGAGAAGGGAATCGCTTCTGCAGGCAAGAAGAGCGGTCGCGTTGCGGCTGAGGGCTTGGTAGATAGCTACATTCACACCGGCGGTCGCGTGGGTGTGTTGGTCGAAGTCAACTGCGAGACTGACTTTGTAGCTCGTGGCGAGAAGTTCCAGGAACTCGTTCGCAATATTGCAATGCAGGTTGCTGCTTGCCCTAACGTGGAATACATCACTACCGCCGATGTGCCCCAGGGTGACATTGAGCAGGAGAAGGCAATCGAGATGGGCCGCGATGACATCGCCAGCAAGCCTGAGAAGATGCGCGAGCAAATCGTCAATGGCCGCATTGCCAAGCGCCTCAAGGAGCTAGCTCTGATGGATCAGCCTTACATCCGTGACCAAAGCATCACGGTGGAAGAGCTGGTTAAGCAAAGCATTGCTGAACTGGGTGAGAACATCCAGGTTCGTCGCTTCCAGCGCTTTGTTCTTGGTGAAGGCATTGAGAAGAAAGAAGAGGACTTCGCCGCAGAGGTGGCTGCTGTCTCTGGCAAGGCTTAAACTAGGGTTTTGCCCTGGAACTGCATCTGCCCTTTGATTGATGTTTAGCTGCAACTGCAGCTAGTGAAGTCATTCAAACGTTCCCAGGCTCATTTCTGGGAACGTTTGTTTTTTCTGGCTAGGGCCAACGCCCATTGTTACGACGTTGGCTAGCCGTATAGCCTGTCCTATTTCACCTTTTTAAGATGGAGGTATGTTCTAGGTTAGGTGGCCAGTCCTGCAATCTTGTCCCCTCCACAGCCTATGGCTATGAATGCTACAAAAATTGCCCAGGAACTTGAAGCTCTTGAGGCTAAGAATAAGGCTTGTGCTGAACAGTTGCGAGAGCTGTATCGACGTTACCTGGCAGAGCTAAGTCATGCTGCATCCCAGCAACTGATGACCGTGTGTTATCACCTTTGCACAGAGAGCTATCCTGAGGCATTCTTGGGGGTGTCTCCTCAACAGCGCCAGATGCTTCAGGAGAAGGTGCGCGATCAGGGGGAAAAGTTACGCCAGCAATTGTCTTTAGAGGGGTTGCTATTAACTGAACCAGGTGATGGCGAAGAAGCGAATCAACCTCGCATTGCGGTGATCAAGGCAGAAATCACTGGAGATGATCTAGAGATTATTACCAGTGCGCTAGATGATGATAGCGATCGCATCCTAGCCCTGTTAAAAGATAAAGACATCAACCTACCCTTTGACCTAGAAGCGGTCATGAAGCAGCAGCAATTAAAAGCTGCGGATGAAGCCTCGGATGTAGACGATCGCAACGATATTGCAGACTCGAAAGAGACCAACCAGATCCCATCCGAGGATGCTGACATCGAGCCATGGAAGCAGGACAGCGATAATGAAGCTGCTGAACCTGTAAAAGAAGGTGAAGTCGAAGCGGGCAATGCGACTGACAACATCGATTCAATCGTAGATGCTGAGACAACTTTAGAGGCCTCTTCCCCGCCAGTCATCTCCTCGGTAGAAGGCTATTCCTCCACGGGCGCAGCCCATTCGGAGAGCTCCTCAGCTGCTGGAGACAGTGGACGCTCTCTAGGGCGGCGCTTCCTAGAAGATATCCTTTCAGGTCGAGCCCTGGACCGACGGCTCGGCAACGAAGATGCTGCTAGCATGAGTGGTGAAGGGAGTTTGCAAGTTGCAAGCCATCAAGCACCTGAATCAGCGATAGAAAAAGAAGACGACGAGGAAGTATCCACAACAACGGTTAATCAGCAAGACGCCATTGAACCAGAATCCTTTGATGACAACAATGGATTTGATCCCAATTTTGAGCCGCCGCCTGCTGAAGATCGCTATGAGCCCACACCGCTCAAGTCCAGTGACAAGCTCGATATTTCGCCGGGTGTACTCGCCAGCGCCCTCGCTGCGGAGGGGGAAGATGACAAGGGGGGTATGTTAATGCGTCCCACCCCCTATGACGGGACAACAGAGCTCAGCGAAGAGGCGCTGCGAGATCCCTTTGCACTCATTCGATGGGTAGAACGCATGGAGCGAGGCATTTCCCAGCGTCTACGTCAAAGCTCTCAGCGCATGACGCGTACCCTAGAAAAATCTCGCATTCTTAACAATGAATTGCCCGATGGCTTACTTGAGGCAGCGGTGCGTCCCGATGGAGATCACGAGGATGATTCCGATAGTAATATGCCCCATGTCTTGAGCCTGCGGTTAAATGCGGCAGGTAAAGATAATCACTCTCGCAAGGATCGGTCGATTCGCATTGTGGCGATTTATTTGCGTTTGAGTGAGATTGAATTTGCCACGCCTGGGGTGATGGCTTGGCGCAATCAGTTGCGTAGCCAAGTTAAGCGGCTGCGGCAGCTTTCAAATGAATATCGCGAATGTAAACATGCTCAGAGTGTGGTGAAAGCTCAAGAGCTGTGGCGTCATGGTTGGGGTCAGGATTGAACTGAATCGAATGGGCGAATGGTCACTGTGTAGAGAGACTTAAGCAGGAAGGCTCTGAGCTTAGAGGTTGTTTGAGAAAGGCATCTAGCTGTGGCAGCATGGCCTATGGTGCTACTAAAATTAACGAGATTCCGACATTTCACGACTGGTTGAGGTTTCAAGTTTGACGCTTGGCCTAAGTCTCAAACAACCTCTCAGGAAAATTTTCAGGGGGATGGTATTTTCCTTTGCTAGGCTAGGAAGAGCCCTGCTCTTCTGCTTCCAGTCAGCCTGGAGCTTACTGCCCTCCTATGACCTATTGCCTCGGGATTTTGGTGAATGATGGGTTACTGCTAGCTGCTGATTCTCGAACCAATGCGGGAGTGGATTATATCTCTGCTTATCAGAAGCTATTTGATTTTTCGGTGCCGGGTGAGCGAGTCATTGTGCTTTGTACCTCAGGAAGTCTTTCCACTTCCCAGGCCGTGATCCATCGCTTAGAGCGGGATATTAATGCCGACAATAAGCAAAACCTCCATAGTCTTCCTACGCTTTACGATGTGGCGGAATATGTGGGGCAGGTGTTGCGGGAGGTGCAAGAACGCGATCGCCCTTGGCTGGAAAAGGATGGCATTGATTTTCAGAGTAATTTTATTATCGGTGGGCAGATTGCCGGTGAACCCATGGGGCTATATCTGATTTATGGTCAGGGGAATTTCATCCATTCCACCCCAGAAACTCCCTATATCCAAATTGGTGAAACCAAGTATGGTAAGCCCATTCTGGATCGGACTCTGAGTGAAAAATCCTCCCTAGATGACATTGCAAAATCAGCCTTGCTGTCGATGGATTCCACGATGCGCTCCAATATCTCTGTGGGACCTCCGATCAATCTGGTGCTGTACGAGAGCAATGCCTTAGAAATCCATAAGCGGGTCCAATTGCTACGCAATGATCCCTATTTGCGGGAGCTGCGGCTCCATTGGGAGCAAGCGCTGCGAGCAGCAGCCCAGAGCATGCCAGACATCGAATGGAATAAAATTTCGGTCTCAAAGGAACCGGATTTTGAGCTGGATGCCTAGGGAGATGGCTCACTGAGTTGAATTAGAGAAGCTCTAGTTCGATGCTATGTTGCAACTCCGTGGTTGCACCGTTGGCCCGGCGTAGCTTGCCAATGACGGGGGCTGCTTGGGCGGGTTCAGCAGCGGCGGCGATCGCCACATGACTATCAGCCACAGCTAAGCCCAGGGTGGGATCAAAGCCGCGCCACCCCCCGCCGGGCAGATAGACCTCGGCCCAGGCATGGAGATGGCGTTCATCCTGGTCGAAATCACCGGCCTGATAACCGCTGACAAAGCGAGCGGCTAATCCCACTGCACGACAGGCTTCGACAAATAAGACGGAAAAATCGCGACAGCTGCCAATGTTTTGATTGAGGGTGACGCCTGCGGGCTGGGGCTCTCCGGTTTCCCGCAGGCGGTATTCGCTCCGACGATTGATGGTTTGGTTGAGTTCGGTGAGGAAATAGCTGGCGTTGTTTTGTTGCTGGTGCAAGATTGTTTGGGCCCAGTCGGTGACGCTGGGGGAAGGGGCCGGGCTGGCGCCGTCGCTGTGGCGCAGATAGGGTTGGAGCGATCGCCGCAATGCCGGAGGATAGTCAAAGGGAAGCTGGATGGCCCAGGGCTCAGCGATGTAATCGAAAGGGTTGGAACGGGTCGTGATAACTCGGCTTTGGCTGGTGAGGCAAAAGTCGCTGATTAATTGGGGGTTGAAACTAAGCTGGGTGATAACATTCCCCTCAGCATCCAGGCTGTCGCTGCGCTGCTGGGGCGATGGGGTCACCTCCAGGGAAAAGGCTTGGAGCTGTTGCCCCCCATCGGTGCGGGGCCTCAGGCGAAGCTGTTGGGGAGCAAGCTGTACGGGCTGGGAGTAGCGATAAAGGGTGCGGTGGGTAATACGATATTGCATGGATCTGTGGTCGAAGGATCCTGAAGGGGGCTAAGCGATCGTCTCTAAAGGCAGTGCAACGAAGTCTTTGTAAATGCAGAAATCCACTTCATTGAGATTGGCCTGGAAGCCATCGAGATATTCGTGGAGGCCTTCTGCCATGATGTCCTCCAGGGTGCTGTATTCCAGGGAGGCGCGCAGTCTGCCCAGGGTACGCTCGGAGTTAAGTCGCCATTTTCCCAGGGGGGTACCAGAAATTTGGTGCAGGGATTCTTCCGCCCCCAGGAGGCAGTACTGGATGGAGCGGGGGAAGTCTCGGTTGAACAGGAGAAAATTAGTGATGCCCGCAGGGGTAATCCGCTTGGAGGATTTGCGATACATCTCGTAGGCACTGGCCGATTTAAGCAGGGAAATCCAAAGCAGGTCATCAAGGGGACTGCCCACATAGTCCACGGAGGGAAGCAGGATGTAGTACTTCACATCCAGGATACGGGCGGTTTTATCAGCTCGCTCCAGCAGTCGCCCGACGCGGCCAAAGTGCCAGCCTTCACTATGGGACATGGTGGAATCCATGACGCCGGAGAACAGATGGCTAGCCAACTTAATCTTGGGATAGAAACTGTAGAGATCGAGGTTGGCTTCGTCCTTAGCAGCATCTTCCATCATCAGGTAGAAGCTGTTGACCTGTTCCCACACTTCTGAGGAAATGATTTCCCTGACGGAGCGGGCATTCTCCCTCGCAGACTTCACGCTGGACAGGATGGAATTGGAGGATTTGCGGTCAAAGGTGAGGAAGTGGAGTACGTTTTCGGCGGTGGCTTCGCCGTAGCGTTCGAGGAACTCCTCGCGATCGCCTGTGGTGACAATCAGCGGCTCCCACTGCTGGGCTGTGCCCACGGGGGTATCCAGCAACAAATTGAGATTGACATCCACAAAGCGAGCCACATTCTCGGCTCGCTCGACGTAACGATTCAGCCAGTAAATCGCATCAGCAACGCGGCTCAGCATTAGCTCACCTCCTGGGGAGATGCAAGCTGGGATTCTGCCTTGGCTTTAATGACCCAGGTATCCTTACTGCCGCCGCCCTGGGAGGAGTTAACGACGAGGGAGCCTTTACGCAGGGCAACGCGGGTGAGACCGCCGGGATTCACATAAATCTCTTTGCCATAGAGAATGAAGGGTCGCAGATCCACATGGCAGCCGCAGAACTCGTCATCGATCAAGGTGGGCACGCGGGAGAGGGAGAGGGTGGGCTGAGCAATGTGACCGCGTGGGTCGGCTTTAATGCGTTCGGCAAAGTCCGCTCGCTCTTGCTCGGTGGCATGGGGGCCAACGAGCATGCCATAACCACCACAGGCGTTGGTTGCCTTGACAACTAAACTGTCCAGATTCGCGAGGACGTGGGCCTGCTGCGTTTCGTCCTGGCAGAAGTAGGTGGGCACGTTGGGAATGATTTGCTCCTCATCCAGGTAGTAGCGAATCATCTGGGGGACGTAGGCATAGACCATTTTGTCATCGGCGACGCCAGTACCGGGGGCATTGGCGATCGCCACTTTCCCTTCGCGATAGACCTCGATCAGTCCCTTCACGCCCAACATGGAATCAGCCTTAAACACATCTGGATCAAGGAATTCATCGTCAATACGGCGATAGATCACATCCACCTGGCGCAGCCCTTGGGTCGTGCGCATTTGCAGGTAGCCATCGGCCACGACGAGGTCGCGGCCTTCCACCAGCTCAATGCCCATTTGCTGGGCGAGGAAGGAATGCTCGAAGTAGGCGGAGTTATAGATACCGGGAGACAGTAGGACAACGCAGGGGGAAGCGATCGCGTCGGGAGCCAGATGCAGCAGGGTCTCCAAAAGCTGACTGGCGTAGTCATCAACCGGCTCAATATCAAGGGTTTGGAAGAGCTTGGGAAATGAACTTTTCATCACCCGGCGATTTTCGATCACATAGGAGACCCCAGAAGGGCAGCGCAGGTTATCTTCGAGGACGTACCAGGTTCCTTCGCGATCGCGCACCAGATCCGTGCCAGTGATGTGGGACCAAACCGCCTTGGGCGGATGCAGGCCGATGCATTGGGACAAGAAACCCGGTGCGGACTCTACGACTTCCCGAGGGATGACTTTATCTTTGAGGATATTCTGCTCGTTATAGATGTCGTGAATGAAGCAATTGAGGGCTTCAATGCGCTGCTTGAGTCCCTTTTCTAAGCGCTGCCATTCGCCACTGGCCACAACTCTAGGCACGAGGTCGAAGGGAAAGATATGTTCGCTGTTGCTGTCTTCGCTGTAGACATTGAAAGTGATGCCCAGCTTGAACAGCGTGTTTTGGGCGAGCTGCTGGCGTCGGGCAAAGTTGTCTGGAGGAAGGGAATTGATTAGTTCAACAAGCAGGGTGGCTTCGGGACGAGGTTGTCCCTTGGCGAGAAAGAGCTCGTCAAAGAAATCGCCGGGGTCATAATGGTTGAGGGACAAGGCTGATGGCTCCTGCTTGCTAAAAAGCATCGCTAGAACAGAGAGCTTGGGCTGTTCCCTAGGCTTTTGAGTCGCGCTAGGGCAGTCATTGGGCTCTGTCACCGTTTCATGATGGGTGGATAGTCCTTTTGAAAAAGTGCCTTGAACTACGAAATCTGAGTTATTGCCAAATCTCTCAACATTTTGTTGAGACTGTAAGTATTTCCAAAGATTTTTAGGTCTTAAATCTATCTTAAAGAAGATGACTGGTGGAAGATTTTGAGGGTCGTTTGCTCGGCGATCGCCAAGTGGTCTCCCTTGCCGCTAAAAACGGCATCGTTGGCATTAACAGCCAGCGGTAGAACCGATTTTAGTTGTGTATCAATCAACCTCGTTCCGGTCACGTCGCTGCGGACGAAGTAGCCAATGCCATTGGGGCTGAGGCGTCCGAGGCGGTCCTGGCGGTCGATGTCGGGAAGCTGGGTGATTTGGTCGATGATCTTAGCGCTGCGGATATCCCAGGTATCGAGGCGGATGTCG
>CALIGI010000005.1 GCA_938021205.1 uncultured Pseudanabaenaceae cyanobacterium | reverse complement strand
ATTACGCCCCATACGCCTCGCCACCGCGTCGTTGTAGGCCGTAAATGATGGCGTAGGGTGCGTTTCTGCGCAGCAAAACGCACCAAATCTCCAAATCCCATGAGCGTTGGTTGACGCGATCGCCAATGCGCCCCAGCCCCCCAATCTCATCCCCACATAAGACAAGCAGGGTTAGAGGCGATTGCCCCGAACCTTACCCCAATCAAAAATCGGCATGGCGCGATCGCCTTTGCCCAAGCCCAAGCAGACGTGGTAATTCCCCTCTGAATTTGGTGCGTTGCCCTGCGGGACAACGGCACCCTACGCAAAATCATTCCCTGTGGAATAGGCATTCCTGCCCCCAGCTGGGAACCCTAAGCCAGACTCCACTAATAGATGGGGCCTAGGGTGCATTATTGAGTAGCAAATAATACTCTTCTTTCCTGAGAGAAAAGATCGATCGAGGAAAGATAATTTAGGGTATCTTTGCCCCAAGACGCGCACCTTCAGCAATTCCCATGGCCCACGTCCCCCCCAGCATCAAGACCCCCGGCAAAATCAAATTCGGTACAGACGGCTGGCGTGGCATCATCGCCGAAGACTTTACCTTCGAGCGCCTTTTTAAAGCCGCCGCCGCTGGAGCCCAGGTCCTCAAAGAGGTCTATGGACCTGAGACTGGCAGTAACACCGTGATAATTGGCTACGATCGCCGCTTCCTCGCCGAAGAATTTGCCCTGACCGCTGCCACTGCCGCCCGTGCCGTTGGCCTCGACGTCATTATGTCCGAAGGCTACGCCCCTACTCCCGCCTTTAGCTACGCCGCCAATGCCCAAGGAGCCCTGGGTGCTCTAGTCATCACGGCGAGCCACAACCCCGGTACTTACTCGGGCCTAAAGCTCAAGGGAGCCTTTGGTGGGTCTGTTCCACCTGAAGTGACGCAAAAAGTGGAAGCGCTGCTGGAAGCGGGCAATGTGCCTGATGCCCCTGCTGCAGCTGAATTACCCACCTTTGAGCCCTGGGCTAATTACTGCGAGGCGCTGAAACAGAAGGTTGATATTCCAGCGATTCAGGCTGCGGTGAAGGAAGGTCGCCTGCAAGTCTTTTCTGACGTGATGTATGGAGCTGCATCCACGGGCTTGGCTCGGATTCTGGAGGTGGAGGTGACGGAGCTGCATGGTCATCGAGATCCGCTGTTTGGGGGCGGTGCACCGGAGCCATTGGAGCGGCATTTGTCCGAGCTGCAAAGTACCATTCGCGATCGCCCCAATGCTTCCAACCTAGCAGTAGGCTTCGTCTTTGACGGCGATGCTGATCGCATTGCCGCTGTGGATGCCAAGGGCAACTTTCTCAGCTCCCAGGTCTTGATTCCCATCCTGATCGAGCACCTCGCTTCTCGCCGAGGTTTGACGGGCGAAGTGATCAAAACCGTCAGTGGCTCTGACCTGATGCCCAAAGTGGCTGAATTATTTGGCCTTAGCGTTCACGAAACAGCAGTGGGCTATAAGTACATCGCCGATCGCATGTTGCAAGTGCCAGTGCTGATTGGCGGTGAGGAGTCCGGTGGCATTGGCTATGGTAGCCATATTCCTGAGCGGGATGCCTTGCTAGCGGCGCTGTATTTGCTAGAGGCGATCGTCCAGTCCGATACGGAGCTGGGTGGTTTGTACAAGAGCCTCCAGGAGCGCACGGGCTTTGACGCGGCCTATGACCGGGCAGATTTGCCCCTGGGTAGCGATGAAGCCAAGGTTCAGGTCAAGGCCAATCTCAGCGGCGATAGCCGTCCAACGGAAATTGCCGGTCAGGCCGTAACCGATTGCATTACCACCGATGGCTTCAAGTTCCGCTTGGCCGATGGTCGCTGGCTGATGATTCGCTTTAGCGGGACTGAGCCCCTGCTGCGGCTTTACTGCGAGGCGGCTACCCTGGATGACGTTCAAGCGACGTTGGCTTGGGCGAAGGAATGGGCGGGGCAATTCTAATTTGGCTCGCTTGCTCTGAGCTTGCCAAACGGTCTTGCTCTGGGCTTGTGGAAGGTTGGGTCGGTGCTTTGGCTGTGGTGGGTTGGATTGTCGCCTTTGGGTGGCGCGCCAATTGCTTCTTTGTAGCGGCTTTGGGCTTAACCCACCCTACGTGGACTGTGTTTTCATTCTTCTCAATTAACTATGGTCGCTATTCGTCCTAATAACGCTGCTCCCGTCGCTTTGGCTTTGAAGACCATTGGCTGTATCGTGCTGGCGATCGCCGCGATCGACTACTTGGTCCTGTTGTTTCCCCTGGCGCTGAATGACTCTCAGTGGCGCTTCCAATTGTCTTCCCAGATTGTGGACCGGGGCGTCTTGCCACTGTTGGGCATTGCCCTCATGGGCCTGTCCATCTGGGTTGAGCAGCTATCAGATCTGTCCTCAAAGGGCGTGATTAAGCCTGTGATGATGGTGGCTTCTGCGATTTTGACGCTGCTGTTTTTTATCATGGGGCCGATGCATTTTGTTGATGCAGGCCAGGCCAGTGCTGCGGCCACTCGACAAATCAACAATCGCACTGAGCAAGCGGAGCAGCAGCTGGAAGCACGTCTTCAGCAAGAGCGAGCGCAAATCAATGCTGTGATTAGTGACCCCAGCCAGCTCCAAGACTTGGAAAAGCAGCTCACCAGTGATGAGATACCTGAGGATGCTAAGGAACGCCTGACGGTGATCAAGGATAACCTGACTCGTTTTAAGGCTGATCCTAGCTTGTTGGAGGAGCAGCAGGAGAACACCCGCAATCGCGCACTCTCTGCCATTCGGGGGACGGGCTTGGAGGAGAGCAATCGTGCGGCGTTGGAATTTCGCAAGTCTCGACTGCGTGTTCCAGTGAGTAGCCTGATGTTGGCGGGTGCCTTCATGTTCATTTTCTGGACGGGCTTTACCCAGGCGCGTTAGGTTGAGTCGCGCTCCGTCATCTTGCAATGACTGCGCTGACAATGACAAAGTGGAAGGCCATTAATGGAGGCAACTCCTCCATTAATGGCCTTTTTTGATGGCTTTTTCTGTGAGCTTGGGCTGTGGCTGCTGGAGATAATGCTGCGGGGTCTATCGCAGTTCCCCGTCTCCCCGCTAAGATGACAAACGTTGTGGGGATGAGGATTTGAAAGGTACTCAGCCAATGAATCCACATGACCATTTCTATATCCATAAGACGCTCATAGGGGTCGCATGAAAACGCTGGTTGTCGCCACGGGGAACCCCGGCAAGCTGAAGGAAATGCAGCGTTACTTGGCTGAGACGGACTGGAAGTTGCAGCTCAAGCCGTCGGAGCTGGATGTGGAGGAAACGGGAGACACCTTCATTGCCAATGCCCGACTGAAAGCTTGTCAGGTGGCGGAGGCGACGGGGAAATGGGCGATCGCTGATGACTCCGGTTTGGCTGTCACTGCCCTAGATGGAGCACCCGGCATTTTTTCTGCCCGCTATGGTCAGGACGATGGCGATCGCATTGACCGGGTGCTGCGGGAACTAGGCCCCCATCCCGATCGCTCCGCTCAGTTCATTTGCGCCATGGTGGTGGCTCGTCCCGATGGGTCGGTGGCGCTGGAGGAGCAAGGCATTTGCCCCGGCGAGATTTTACCTTCGCCTCGGGGGGCCGATGGTTTTGGCTATGACCCGATTTTCTTTGTGCCGGAGGCCAATCGAACCTTTGCGGAGATGACGCCGGAGCAGAAGCATCAGTTGAGCCACCGTGGCCGTGCTTTTGCCTTGTTGTTGCCGCAGTTGCAGACGTTACGGGTGGACCGATGGCATAGCTGACATACTTTTCCTTCATGCCAACTTTAATGACGATGGAAGTAGGTAGATTTTTTTCATCGAGATCACACAACATGCAGGGAGTATCCGTAGTGTCAGATGTACTGCTGTCTTTCCAGGTCCTCGGTAGTCCGATTTCACTAAGAGAATCTTTACTTCAGTAGAAGACAGCGATTGTTTCCTCTACAAAATTTGTATTAAGCTCAGCATTTTGGCGTAAAAAAAAATCACCATCGCTCAATAATCAGTGCGAGTCAGTCCGTGCGGAGCAACCATACGAACACTATTGCTGCACTAGTCAATTAGCTGATTTTCGTAGTGTGGCGAGCTAGAACAGGTTCAGGGTTTAACGCTCCCGCTGTATCTATCAGTCACAATCATCACAAGACAATTCATGTTTTCAAATTTGGGCAAATGCCTTAGTTTTACAGTCTTGGCTGGTGGCGTTGCTTCAGCAATCTTGAGTTCATCCGCCCAGGCTGCCATTGTCAAGTCTGACTTTGCAGGATTAACGGTCGGGACCAAGACTTATGATGTTGAGTTTTGGTACGACGATGACGGAAGAACGTCATATGACGACGTGGAGTCACAATTGGGCATGTTCGAGGTGACTTCTTTGCCTGAGGCAGAAGAGGTGCGTGACGCGATTATTGACCAAGTTCCGTTAGCGATAATTGATCCGATCCTCACTCCCATCGGCGGTCGGATGGATGGATTTTTTCGTGTTCCATTTGCGTTGGGCTCAAATGATACTTACAGATTTACCAATGCTCAAGTTTTAGGAACAGGTGGTATTGGTGTTTCCGGAAATGGTTCCACACGGCAAAACCAATTATTCAATTCTACATTTGTGAACCTAATCGGTACGACCCCGACCCCTGTCCCCACGCCAGCCCTCCTCCCAGGCCTCCTCGGCATGGGCATCGCAACGCTGCGCAAACGTAAGCTAGCATCCTCCAGCCAGGCCTAGTTACCCCATACTCGCCGCCCCATTCGCTGCAACAAAGACCTGCACTGCCTTTGAACCGTACCAACTCCCGAATGGGTCTACCTGGTACGCTCCCAAATTCAGCGGAATTTGCCCCGGC
>CALIGI010000004.1 GCA_938021205.1 uncultured Pseudanabaenaceae cyanobacterium | reverse complement strand
TCCAGACCAAAGCATTGATAAAACCTCGTAGCAATCATTTCCTAAGGAGACCTTAATGAACAAGGGTGAACTCATTGATCAGGTCGCTGATAAAGCGGGCGTAACCAAGAAGCAAGCTGATGCAGTGATCACTGCTGCACTCGAGACCATCGTTGGCGCTGTGTCTAGTGGCGACAAGGTGACTCTCGTAGGCTTTGGTTCTTTTGAGCCTCGTGAGCGTAAGGCTCGTGAAGGCCGCAACCCCAAGACCGGCGCAAAGATGGAAATTCCTGCCACTCGCGTTCCTGCTTTCTCGGCGGGTAAGTTGTTCAAAGAGAAGGTCGCTGATAAATAGTCTTTTCTTTGCATAAGTTTGAATTCGTCTCAGGCAGTTTGTCTTTGTTCGAGTTAGTTTATTTAGAGTTCTGGAGTGATCCGGGGCTCTTTTTTTTGAGTGAGCAGGATGGACATGGGTCTGTCTGGCGGGGCGCTCTTCCGGTTGGGGTCGGATATGGTGGTTGAACAAAGGACGGTGCGGCCTACCCATGGGGGCAATCTGGCTTGGGCTGCCGGGGTGGCAGGTTGCGAGCCTGAGGGGGTTCTAGACTTTTCGGCGAGTATTAGTCCTCTAGGCTCTCCTCGGGCTGTTGCGGATGCAATTCAAGGGGCGATCGCAACCCTATCTGCCTATCCCAATCCAGATTACCAACAGCTACGTCAGGTGCTGGGGGCTTGGCATGGTGTGGCGGCAGATTGGGTGTTGCCAGGCAATGGGGCAGCGGAGCTGATTACTTGGGCAGGACGGGAGCTGGCGGGGCGAGAGCGTGTTTATGCTTTGGCTCCGGGGTTTGCGGATTATGGGCGAGCGGTGCGGGCCTTTGGGGCGGTGCTGGAGCCTTGGCCAATTTCTTTGCTAGTGGCAGAAGGGAAGGGGTTGGAGGCGCTGGCTGGGAGGCTGCGGACTGAGGATGGGGTTTGGCTGAATAATCCCCATAATCCGACGGGGCAATTGTTTGGGCGGGATGCGATCTTGCCGCTGCTGGCGACGGGGGCTTTGGTGGTGGTGGATGAGGCGTTTATGGATTTTGTCGAGCCGGGGCGGCAGGAGACGGTGATTGATTGGGTGGGGCAGTTTGAGAATTTGGTGGTGCTGCGATCGCTGACAAAGTTCTACTGCCTCCCAGGTTTGCGCCTGGGCTACGCCATTGCCCAGCCGGAGCGGTTGCAGCGCTGGCAGCAGTGGCGTGATCCCTGGCCGGTGAATGCCTTGGCGGAAGCGGCGGCGATCGCGGCAGTACAAGCGGTTGCCTTCCAGCAAAAGACGTGGGATTGGCTGGGGCCTGCACGGCAGGCTCTGTTTGAAGGGCTGGGGCAGATTGAAGGGCTGGAGCCTTTACCTGGGGCTGCGAACTTCTTATTGGTGCGTTGTGAGGCTTCGGTGGTGGTGTTGCAGGAGCAGTTGCTTAAGCAGCATCATATTTTGATTCGGGATTGTCTCAGTTTTAAGGAGTTGGGCGATCACTATTTTCGGGTGGCGGTGCGGTTACAGGAGGAGAATGAGCGCTTGATGGGGGCGATCGCCCAGGAGCTGCCTCCGCTTTTGGAGCCCGCACTAGCCTCGGCTGAATCTGGCAGGCTGGAACGATGATGCACGATTACGATTTGGTCGTGATTGGTGACTCGCCAGAGGCGGAGTTTGCGGCGGAGCGGGCGGGGCGGCTGCGGGCGCGGGTGGCCTGGGTGACGCAGGTGCCGCTGGGAGAGGGCCGGGAGCCCAACTGTGGCGGTAATCCAGCGCTGCGGGCGGAGGTAGTCCTTCAGGTACTGCGCCAGGCTGTCGGGCATTTAGGTCCTGATGAGGTACTTAAAGATCCCCAAGGGCTGTGGGATCGGGCGCGCAGTGATGCAGACATTGCGGTGGCGAAGCGGGAGCCCCAGCGATTGCAGGAGGTGAGGGTTGATGTGATTGAGGGGCTAGGGCGGTTTGAGACGCGGCCTCGGTTGCAGCTCAATGTTGAGGGTCAGTTGGGGATGCGGGAGTTGCGATCGCGCAATTACTTATTGGCCCCGACTGCCCAAGTCTTTATCCCACCGTCGCTCAACCCAGCGGAAGGTCTTGAGACGCTGCACAGTTGGACCGTTTGGCAGACGTTGCCCCGGCATCTCGTGATGCTGGGGGCAGCACCGGAAGGCTTGGCGTTGGCTCAGGTGTTAGTGAGGTTGGGCTGTGCGGTTACGGTGATTGCTTCCCAGGCTTCTCTGTTGCCCAATTTTGACTCGGAACTTGCAGTGCTGGCGATTGGGCTGCTCCAGGCTTCGGGGGTGGAGCTGAGGCTGAATGGGGGATCGTTAGAAGAATGTGTTGCTCAGGCTCAGGCTTTGATGGCTGAGGATACTGATTCTCGGCTAATGATTGCGGAGGGCTGGCGACCCCATTGGCCTGGCCTGAATCTAGAAGCGGTGGGTCTGTCGGGGGAGGCAGCGGCTGGGGTTAATGCCAAGCTGCGCACGAGGCATCGTCATATTTATGGCTGCGGTGCGGCGATTTCCCACGGACCAGGCCGAGATTCCATGGCTCAGCATCAGGCGGAAGTGGCGTTGCGTAATGGACTGTGGTGGCCTTGGTGGCGGGTTCAGGAAGAGACGGTGCTGAAAACCTTGGCGCTGTTGCCGACACTGGCTCAGGTGGGCATCACTGAAGTCCAGGCCCAGCAGCAATATTCTGCTCAGGTGACGGTGGTGCGCTGCTATGCCAAGGAGCACTATACCCAGGAATATGCCCAGGAGCATGGGGCTTCCCAATGGCAGGGTCAGACGCTGGGGCTTTGTAAGCTGGTGGTTCATCGCAGCGGGCAGTTGTTGGGAGCTCAGGCACTGGCAGCGGGGGCGGAGGACTGGATGGCGATCGCAGCCCAAGTCATCCAACAAAAAGGCTCAGTCAAAGAGCTGGAAAAGTTATCGCTCCCTCGGAACTCTTCCGCCAACTTGCTCCACGAAACTGCTGCCCAATGGCGCTGGGACCGCTTAGCGGAGACCCCTCGCCGTGAAGATTTGATCGAGCGATTTTTCAATTGGCGACGAACGGGGAGTGTTTAAGCCTTGAATCGCCGCGAGCCGATAGAATTTGACAGACCTCTCTATCGTCCGAAGCCCATGGATCGCTGCCGCGTTGAAGTTATTTCTGCCACTCCCAATCCGCAGCAGGTGATGTATGCGGCGATGCACCAGGACTACAGCGAAAATTTCGTCTTTGATGAAAAGCCCCAGTGGCCCGATGAAGCAGGGGCGGGGGAGCTGATTGTGAAGCGGCTGCTGGCGGGGGAGCGAGGGCATTACGGCCCGCTGGAGCATCCTCAGATTGTGCTGAACTGTGGCTTTTTTCCCCACAGCGTCATGCAGCAGGCTCGGACTCATCGGGTTGGAATTTCGTTCGATGTTCAGTGCTTGGCTGGAGATACAGCGGTTACATTTCTGCATGCATCAGGCGCTTTGAGACGGATCAAGATTAGTGAACTTTATGATCTGTGGAGTAACGGGGAAGCCGCTACAAGAGAGCGAGAGATTCGAGGTCGCCATGGTGAAGAGCCTGGTCAGTATCGTCGAGATTGCAAACGTCGATTGCGTAAGATGCGCTTGCGCGTTCTCAACGAAGAGACTGAGGTTTTTGAGATTAGCCATATTAAGTCCGTGATGCATAGCGGTATCCAGCCGGTTTATCGAATCACCTTGGCCGATGGCAAAACATTGGACTGTACTGCTAATCATCGTCTGTTGACGGATGCTGGCTGGCAGCATATGGGAGACGCCCTAGGGTTGATGACGGATGAAAATCATCAGGTGTTGGCTCAAACTAAAAGCTGCAAGGTGCTTTGCAATGGCACAACGCTTCAGCCTGAGGCACTTTACACCCATAAAGCCTGGTTAGAAGAGCAGATTAAACATGGTCTCACTGCTAAACAAATTGCTGAGCAGTGCAGTTGCGCTCCAAATACAGTTCATAACTGGGCGAAGCGCCATAACCTCCAGCTGCCATCAGGTCGCCATAAAGGGCTTAAGCGGATGGTGGGTGAAGGACTGTATCGGCAGCGCGATTGGTTGGAGACGCAACTGGATGCGGGGAAGACAGCATATCAAATGGCGAATGCTGCATCTTGTTCCGTGGAGACTGTTAAAAAGTGGGTTTATCACCATGGCCTTCAACTGAACCTGCGATCGCCCGGTCCAGACCAACCGTGGAATAAAGATAGGAAGGGATATCAGTTGAACCTATCAGATGCCGAGCTTGAGCGGCGGCGGGATTGGGGGTTACAGCATAAACGGGCTGAGAAATCGCCTTTTTGGCGTAGTGGTGTTTCAAAGAACCGAGAGCTTATAGGGGCCTGGACTCGCCGAATGGCACCTCAGGTGCATCAGAAATTTAATTATGTGTGCCAGCATTGTGGAAAGCGTGGGGACCAGCTTCATGCTCATCATTTGGTGCCTGTTTATGCTGATGAATCCTTGGCGTATGAATTTGAGAACTTGGTTTCCGTTTGTAAGCCATGTCATGAATTGATTCATCACAATCATTTCGAAGCCCAGTTCGCCCAAGAGTTTCAACCTGCTGTGCAAACTGAAGTTTGGCAGTCTAAACCCAAGTCTCAAGGGCGTAAGTTACGCGCTCATCCTGTTGAAGTTGTGGATGTGGAATATCTGGGCATGCAAGATACCTATGACTTAGAAGTTGATGGACCTTGGCATAATTTTGTGGCGAACGGATTGGTTGTGCATAACTCCATGCGCTATACGGGGGCTCGCGTGGTTGAGATTGCCGATGGCAGGCGGGATGTGGAGGATATTTTCTATTTGCGGCCTGTTGGGGATTATCGCGATCGCCAGGGCAAGCGCTATCACTACTCAGTCGCTCAACGTCAGCGGGATTTGGACTGGTGCTATAAGGCGGCCCAGGGTTATAAGGCGGATATTGAGGCGGGTTGGTCTGAGGAACATGCGCGGGGCAAGTTGCCGTTTGATTATCGCCAGCATTTTGTGATGAGTGTCAATGTGCGATCGTTTATGCACTTTTTGGATTTGCGCAGTAAGAAGGATGCGCAGATTGAAATTCAGAAGCTGTGTGATTTGATGTGGCCCCATTTCCAGGAGTGGGTTCCGGCGATCGCAGATTGGTATGAGACGACTCGCTTGGGTAAGGCGCGGTTGTCGCCTTAAGGCTCGGGTTTCGAATTGGGTCTTTGAACCATTGCAGCGGTTACTGAATCTGGGGCGGACATGGCGATGCCATGTCCCTACGTGGGCTGGGGTATGTGGTGAAACCATGACTTTGGGTGGGTATGGTAATTCGGTTAGTGCAGCCACCGCTGGAATTTATTCCGCCTGCGTTTAACCCTTGGGTTTGTCGGGCGGCGCAGTTTGTCACGCCTGCTTGGTTGCATTGGCGGACTCGGATTGATGGCTTTGAATATGAGGGGCTGGAGGAGCTGGTTGCTCTGATTGACCAGTTTGAGCAGGGGCAGGTGCGCTTGTTGTTAGCGTTTCGCCATCCCACGGCTGATGATCCGCTTTGTCTAATGCAGTTGTTTGGCCATGACTTGCCTAGGGCTGCGAAGCGGGAAGGTCAGGCTTTGAAGTCGCTGAGCCATTTTCACTTCATTTACGATCGCGGCATTCCCCTCTGGGCTGGGGATTTTGTCGGTTGGCTTTATTCCCGGTTGGGGGGC
>CALIGI010000003.1 GCA_938021205.1 uncultured Pseudanabaenaceae cyanobacterium | reverse complement strand
TGTCCCCGCGCATACTTCTCGGTATTGCGCTTGACCTTACCCCGCACGAAACCGGGCACCCGTTGAAGCTCCGTGCGACCATCCTTGCTCCAGGTCAAGTCATCGCTGGTTGCCATTTCCTTGGTAATAACTTCCTTGGTGTCATGGCCGCCGAAGATTTCCAAGAGGTGATCTTCCATACCCAGGGTGAAGGAGTTGTAGATCAGGTCTACGAGCTGGTTTGCGCCTTCGTAGCCCACATAGGGACGGTAGCCCACGGGGAAGTTCTGAATATGGATGGGAGCCGCAATCACACCACAGGGAATATCCAAGCGCTTGCCCACGTGGCGTTCCATTTGGGTACCGAAGATGGCAGCGGGCTCTAGACGGGCGATCGCGTTAGCAATTTCCGCATTGTCCTCGCTCACCAAAATCTCATCGCAATAGTCGCCCACCTCGTTGCGGAACCACTCTTCGTCGTACTTGCAGTAGGTTCCTGCCATGACGACCTTGATGCCCATTTCCCGCGTCAGCACCTTGGTAATGGCAGCGGCATGGGTGTTGTCGCCAAAGACCACGGCCCGCTTGCCGGTTAGGTTTTGACAGTCAATCGAGCGGGAGAACCAAGCCGCCTGGGAGACGTGGCGGGTTTGGTTGTCGATGTACTCTTCAAAGTTTGCATCATTACCGTTGTCATTCAGCACCTGCTGGATAGCGCGAATGCAGCGGGCGGTTTCGACAATGCCCATGGGGGTAATGCCGACGCAGGGGGTGCCGAACTCGTCTTCGAGATACTTGGCAGCTTCTACCCCAAGCTCCCGGTAGGGGACCAGGTTGAACCAGGCACGGGGCATGGTCTTGATCTCGCCCACCTCAGCACCGTCGGGCATGACGATGTTGACTTCAATACCCAAGTCCGCCATCAAGCGCTTCAGCTCGGTGCAGTCGTGGTTGTTGTGGAAACCCAGGGTAGAAATACCGATAATGTTGACCGAAGGCTTTTCGGTTTTCTCGGTGTTGAGGTCGCCTTTCTTGCGAGCTTTCTCGATGTAGTAGCGGACGACCTGGGCCAGGGTGCGATCGGCGGCTTCCAGCTCGTTGTAGCGGTAGTGGTTGACGTCGGCCAACATCACGTCAGCTTGGGCATCCATCTGCGCCCGCTCGACGAAGTTGTTGAGGTCCTCTTGCAAAATGCTGGAGGTGCAGGTGGGCGTCAGCATGATCAAGTCGGGATGCTCTTCGCCGTCCTTGCGGGTGATGTTGTCCACCACTTTCTCTTGGGAACCACGCGCTAGGACATTGCGATCGACAACGCTGGTGGTAACGGGGGTAAAGTCCCGCTCCCGAGAGAGCATGGAGCGCATGACATTAAAGTAGTCATCGCCCAGGGGCGCATGCATGATGGCATGGACGTTTTTGAAGGAGCTTGCTACACGCAGGGTGCCGATGTGGGCGGGGCCTGCATACATCCAGTAAGCCAATTTCATATCGTGCGCTCTCCAGCTCAAACAGGATTTGTTATCGCCTTCGATTGTCCCAACCCCCGTTGATCTCGGTTGGGGATCACGGGGAATCGTTGAGTAGCGTTACAGCAGTCCATCCTTCGCAATGTTTGACTGGGGTTTGTTTCAGTTTTTGTGAGCGAGCTCCCACATACTGAGCGTTTCTACCTAGATACTTGTAGCGACACCTAAGCTCGCAGTCGAGTTAACACTGTCGCAAGGTCGCGGTTCTTCATCGCTTCGAGGTCCAGCTTCAGCCCAGGAAAGATTTGGCTGACGATCAGGCCTGTTGAATCGACTTCTAGGGCAACATATTGACCTTCAACAAGCTGATACCAAACAATTTCGTCTTCGTAGATTTGCCAGACCATATATTCTTGAACGCCATTGCGGCGATAGGCCTGGAGCTTGTCGTTCATGTCATAGGAGACGCTGCTGGCAGAAATTTCGACAATCAGCTCCGGCGGACCTTCAATGTAGTCATTCTCGGTGATGCGAGAGTTGCCATCTTCCCAGCGCAGCAGAGCATCCGGTTGGGGCTCGTTATCCAGGTCCAGCAGAATTGTAGTGTTGTCTGCCAGATAAGTACCCGGTGTTGAAGCATGATAGAAAGCCAGCCATCCCATTACCAGGGCATGGGGATTGCCATGTTGTTGGGCTCGGGTGGCGGCGGCCATGTAGACAACTCCTTCAATTAGCTCTGCTTTCTTTAAGTGAGGCATGGCTGCATAGCGCCGTTCAAATTCGGCACGGCTGAGGCGATCGCCATTTTCAAGGAGAGGAATTGATTGCGGCTTGATTGGCTTGGCTGAGCTGATGACCATAGCTGATCCCTGGAAGAAGCGGGGCAAAGCAATGGCCCCATCTTATTCTATAAATTTAGAGTCTCTAGTGAAACTCACGCCGTGGCCCAATCTCTCCAAGATTTGTTTGATACTCTGCCTCAACAGGGCCGTGTGGATTGGATTGGCGTGCGTCCGGCGAAGTATGAAACGCTGCTCTCCCTTGAAGCGGTTTGGGCAGAGCAGGACGTGGGGTTGGAAGGCGATCGCTATGCCAGCCGAGGCGGGAAACGCCAAGTCACCCTGATCCAGAGCGAACATTTGGCCGCCGTGGCTTCGATGCTGGGACGGGATGATTTGGAGCCTGCCCTGGTTCGACGCAATATTACAGTCTCAGGAATAAACCTGCTGGCCTTAAAGAAACAGCGCTTCACCATCGGTGCTGCTGTGCTCGAATACACAGGCTTGTGCCATCCCTGCTCCCGAATGGAAATGTTGCTGGGTCCTGGTGGATATAATGCTATGCGGGGCCATGGGGGAATTACGGCCCGCGTGATTCAAGGAGGACGTATTGGCTTGGGTGAGCCCGTTGAGCTATGGAAGCCCTAAGGGGTCTACTCCGCCGATGCCTCAATGAATACAGGTCCCATGACTGCCGCAGGTGCATCATTCGCATCCTGGATGCGAGAAGCCTGGGCAACGCTCTCGCCACAAATTGTGACTGCGATGGGCAAACTCAGAATCCCGAGAAAAAATCCTAGTGTAATTAGACTTTGGCGCATTGGTCTGTCCTCAGACTTAGATATAAATGCCAGCAAGGCTCTCGTCTTCCCTTGCCTACGACTGAGATAGGTTTGATTCCGGGCAGATATGCAGAAATTGTCAGAATTCTGCATATTTGACGCAGGAAGAATCTCAGGAAACCTAGTGAGAGCAAGAGTTCTAGGCTTTCTGTGGATAGGCTGGGAAGTGATTGCTGTAGAGCGAGGTATAGAGCCTTCTCCTAGCGGGTAGTTATAAAATCCCCCCTTGACTGGGGAGACATAGACAGGCTTGATGAGCCCCTAATGGGGAATGTAGGCTAGGACAAATCTATTGCATTCAATGGCTTAACCCAGATGTATCTCAATGAATCAGCTTGTCGCCATAGAATTGAAGCAATGGATGATTGCACCAACCTCTTTCCGAAGAGGTATTAATGCCATTTCTCAATTGATAAATCAACTAATTCAGCGCTATTGAAAATACTGAGCCATTCAATCGCTTTACCCATGAAGATGTTGCCTACGTAACAACCCTTAAGCTGAATAAGTCGAAAAAAGTGGCTATTCAATATCTCAGTTTATTTTTGCTCTAAGATCTCTATGCTTTTTGGTGATTTTTATGTTGTTCAAGGGCTAAAGCAGCGATCGCGGGAGATGCTAAAAGTGCAATCACGGGGAGTCGCTTATATTCCTCAAGCTGCTCTACTAGGGTCGTTACAGCCACGGGTAGGCTTACCAGTCCAAACAAAATCGCAATGGTCGTGAGACGCTGTCTCATTGTTTCCTTCCCATCCATCGGATTGGGACCTCTTGGGAAAATAGCAGTTGAAACTGCCTGATCTACTGTAGTCCCTCTTTGTAAAAAATGGGTGTCAGTAGACACTCTCTTTATACAAGAGTCGCTACTGACTAACTGTCATAGATTCAGCTTAGATACTACGCCTGTTCTTGCCCTTTTCTCTGACTTTTTTGGCTAAGGCAGAAATTAATTTTTTGAGTGATTTCTGTGATTGCTCGTCTGCATAGTTTTCTATAGGAAATATTGCCTAGAGCATTGTCCCAGTTGTTCAACTTAGATAGGCTAGAAAATCCTTTGCCCCAAATGATCCCAGCCTCGTTCGGCGACTTTTGACAAGATTATAGATGCTCTGGCTTGTGGAGATCGTATGGACTTTTTGATGAATGCCGGAGCGAAAAAACTGATGAGTTGTGAAACGAGCTTGACGCTCGAGTGATTCTTCCGGAAGCTTGCGAAGCAATAGCACTTTGGCATTGCTGCCTGTAGCACCAAGACTTGGAGTTGTACCGCTGACATCTACGCCTAGTGCGCACAGATCTACATATCTACGCTTATATACGGTTTTTCTACGGACTTTAACGATTTGCAGGTTTCATCACTGCCCACAATCGATTGTGGGTAGGAACAGGGGGGCAGTGATGAAACTGACTGTATAAGCGGGGAGGTCCGATGGGGGGCTTCTCCGTCTTTTTTATG
Organism: uncultured Pseudanabaenaceae cyanobacterium; assembly: GCA_938021205.1. Taxonomy (GTDB): domain Bacteria; phylum Cyanobacteriota; class Cyanobacteriia; order PCC-9006; family JAAUQQ01; genus JAAUQQ01. The sequence goes on along the minus strand of CALIGI010000003.1, from coordinate 15,311 downwards.
GATCAGGAACCGTAGAAAGGCTGAGTCAAATCGCTGATTATTCTACGGGTGTGGGAATTATAAGGAAGACCATATGTAGGCTGCTCTAGCCTTGCCTGTCATCTTTGCCCTCCACCTCTTCAAGCTGCCATGGCTGTGACTTCATTTCTTAGGTGTTTTCTTCGACGGAGTGGAATGCCTGCTTTCGCAGTTTGTGCCGCTGGGGTTGCTATGCTCACCTCGCATAGGTCTGTTGTGGCTCAGGTTGGCTTGTCGCCGCTGATTTTGCAGGAGTCAGCCCAGCGCGGTCAGTCCAGCGGATTTGTTAATTTGATCAATGGGGGTAGTGAGGAGCAGCGTGTGCGCCTCTATGCCGAGCCTTTTACCTATGCTGCAGATGGTGGCTTGGTCACGATTGAGTCTGAGGCTGTGGAAGTTGAGAACGCTGCCAATCTGGTGCCTTATTTGCAATTTTCGCCTCGTGAGTTGGTACTGGCTCCGGGGCAGCGTCGCCGAGTGCGCTATGTGGTGCGTTTTGCGCCGGATTTGCCTGAGGCGGAGTATCGAGCGGTGCTGTTTGTGGAGCCGCTGAAGGCGACGGCTAGTGGTCAGCAGGGCGTGGGGATCATTGCGCGGGTTGGAGCAACGTTGTATGTGCAGAACGGAGATGCAACGGCGGCGTTAGAGGCTGCATCGGCTCGCTGGCAGGGGGAAAAGCAGCAGCTTCAGTTGCAGGTGCAAAATAGCGGTGGTGTCATGGCGCGTCCGGTGGGTAACTGGCAATTGAGTCTTGCTGGGGCTGAAGTCGCTAAGGGAGAGGTGCTGTCTATGACGGTGTTGGCGGGGCATGAGCGCTTCATTCCGCTTCCCCTTGAGAATTCCGACAAACTTCAACCGGGCGAATATCAGCTCACTGGAGTTTTGGGCTGGCAGGGGCAACAACAGCCCTTTGCTGTTGATGTTGAGATTCCAACGGTATCTGCCTCAACTCGTTCCGCTGCACAACAGCCCTAGGCAAACTTTTGCTGTGAAACTCTTGCTCACACAACTTGTCTGTAGTCTCCTGGAAGTTAGCTGTTGGGGGATTGCCTTATCCATGAGGGCTCAGGCGGCTGAACTGCCGGGTCGTAATCTGACTGAGGCTGTCGCGTTGCCTAGCGAGATCGTGGAGTTAGAGAGTCCCTTTTCGGTGCTCCCTGTGGGGATTGTGGTGCGCGATCGCAGTGGCGCAACCCTATCCTCTCGAACTGGCGAAACCCTCCTAGTTCTCGGAGCTGAGGAGGGTCGCCAAGTCCAGGTTTTTGACCAATGGCTCTTGCCGCTGGATGGGTTGACAAAGGCATTGCAGATGACGATGCAGCCTTTGGAGGGTGGAGGGATCGAGTTGCGATCGCCTGCCCTCGTCAAGCGCATCGCTCCTTCCCAGCTAACCACCGATGGAGCGATCGGCTTAGCCTTTTCCGTGGCTCAGTTGCGTGAGCAGCTTGGCATTGAGGTGACGTTTGACTTAGAAAACTATGCGCTGGATTTGACCTTGCCCTGGCAGGCTGTTGTAAGTAAACGCACCCCAGGAGATGAGACCCCTGTGGTTCTGGATGGATTGCCTGGGGTTGCCCCTGCTCCCTGGGGAATCGCGGCGGTGGCCCAGTCCATTGATGTGCAGGGGCGGCGACAGTCTGGAGGCGAATCGGAGGCAAGGGCGGAGGGTGAACTGACGGCGATCGGTTCCGCCTTCGGTGGTGCTTGGTATTTGCAACTGGACCAGCCGGAATTGCTGGACCGTAGCAGTTGGCAGTTGAAGGAAGCTCAGTATCTGCGGCAGAGCAATGCCCAAGATTGGGTGGTGGGGTCACAGCAGACATTGTGGTCCAGTGCCGCTGCGGATGACTATTGGGGCTTGACCACGGTTCGTCGCTGGGGTTTTGAAGCACCAGAAAGCTCTGTCACGGGGGGCTTTAATCCCCAGCAGCGCCTTCAGGCCGATCGCGTTGGTCGCACTATTGCTGGCAAAGCAGGGCCTGGAACCCTGGTCCAACTCACCCAGGGCTTGGGCCGAGCTATTTTAGAGGAGGTGTTGGTGGATTCATCGGGGGTGTACCGTTTTGAGCAGGTGCCGGGGAGCAGTTATGAGCTGTTGCTCTATCCCGATGGACAACTGACTGCGGAGCCTTTGGTGCGGCGAGCCAGTTTTACGGTGATGCCGGGGCAGTTACCTGTGGGAGGACAGGCGCTGATCCTGTCCGGTGGTTTGAATCGGGAGCAAGAGACTGATGCAGATTTGTTGGGATCGTTCGATGGCTTTCAGGGGGGAATCGCCTACCGTCGAGGATTGAGTGAACGGCTGACCTTGGGAGCTGGTCTGGTGCATGATGATCGCCTGCGCACCATGGTGGATGGCTTCTATCAACCCACGGATAAGTTAGAGATTTCCTTGGCGGCTTTAGCCAGTCTGGAAACCGAGTCTGATTGGGAAGCCACGGCTAAGGTAAGTTGGCGGCCTGGCGATCGCTTCCGTTTAAATCTGACGGGCGATCGCTTTTCCCAGCGCTACGATGTCCAATGGCGGACGAGCAAATTCTTGACCCTCACCACCGGAGGCGATCGCCGTGACGGTGCCCTTCATGCAGGCGCGCGTATTTACTTCCAAGCGGGAGAGCTGAGTACCTATGCCTCGGCCCGAGTCGATACTAATCTCCAGGCCAATTGGTCTGTCTCGTCTCGCTGGAATGCCCTTAACTTTGACCATCGCGGCAATGATACGGCGACAACTTCTGCTTTGACTTATCAGCTAGGCGATTCCTCTGGAAGCTGGCGAAGCCATCGTCGAGCTAATCAAGGCCATGAGTTGAAAGTGGATTACGAAACCCGTGAAGTAAATAACGATCCCGAGAATCTAGCAAGTTTGGGTTGGCGCTATCGTTCTGGGCAGAAGGCAGGTGATGGTCGGTCGCTGTGGAATTTCCGTTTGGGCTATGGCCTGGGATCACAGGGTGGGGGAGCGATCGCTCAACTGGGCACCGCAATCATCCCTGGCCTGGATCTACGGCTGCGCTACGAAGGCATTTCTGCGGTCTCCAGCGACGATCGCTTTTCCATTGCAATAACACCTCGGTTGCGAGTACAACCCAATGGCCGTCGCAAACTGCTCCCTGGAGATCCCCGCCAGGCAAAACTTCGTCAACAGGGGGGACTCCTTGTTCAGCCATTCCTAGACCAAAACGGTAATGGTCAGCAGGATCGCAATGAACCCTTCCATGTTGTCAGTGCCAATGAGCTATTCCGTCTCAATCACCAGGCCCTCAATCGCTTCCGGGCCACGGCCACAGGAGATGGTATCTCAGTGGCACTCCAGCCCGACCGCTATCGGCTCGATCTTGATCCTGCGGGACTTCCCCTGGATTGGACTGCTTCCGAAACGGCCTATGCCGTGACGGTGGTTCCGGGTCAATACACGATGCTTAAAATTCCCCTGAGTCTTTCCTATACCGTGACGGGAGTGGTTCGCGACAAGCTGGGGCAACCCCTGGGCGGTGCCAAGGTGGAAGCGATTCACCAGGTGACGGGTCGGCCTCAGTTCTCCGTGACCAATGGAGCTGGGGTTTATTATCTGGAGTCCCTGACCCAAGGGAACTATGGGATAAGAGTTAATAATGTGGTTTTGCCAGCAACTGAAATCAAGCTGGATGGAGCGTCTGAGCCTTACCAAGCCGTGAACTTGCAGATGCCCAGCGATGTACTGGGATTGAAGGCGCGTAAAGTAAAGCTGTGACCTGCATTACTACAGGGCGATCTCAGCCTTGCCCGAGTTCTATTTAGGTTGTCTCGTCGGTGGAATTCATTAGACCTCTTGCATAAATCTTGGCCCTCTCCCTAAATCCCTCTCCCAATTGTGGGAGAGGGACTTTGAGGCTCCCCTTCCCCCAGATTTGGGGGCAAGGGGCTGGGGGATGGGGGCAGATTTGCATTCGTGCAAGAGGTCTATTTAGTAAGGTGCTGTTTTTATAACAGTTACTTCATTAACAGCCTCGGTTGCTGCTTGCCCAAGGGGGGGTGCTAGTGTGAGTAGACAGAAGCCACGATAGCGCCCCAACGCGAGCGATGGCTAGCAGCGCAGGAACGAGACTCGTGGATTGGAAAGCTTATAAACAGGCCGCAGCATTGCCTTTTGAGGTGCTGGACTGTCAGGTCATGGTGGAAAAGACAGTGGAGGGAAGCCGAGGCGACCACCGCATTGATGTCTGGATTCAAGCCCAGCAACATGGCGTGAAGACTCGTCTGCTCATTGATTGCCGCCATTGGGATACGCCGATCACCAAGGCCGATGTCTTTGCCTTGAAGCAGGTGATGAAGGATGTGAAGGGCGATCGCGCCCTAATGCTATCCAATGCAGGCTTCGATAGTGGTGCCACCAAAGCGGCTCGCAGCACCAGCATCACGCTTACGACCTTAGAGACGATCCAGGAAACCGCAGAGCTAGAGCTGACTCGCACCACCTTAATTAGCCTAGAGAACCGCATTACAAAGCTGAAGCAGTCTCTGGAACGTTTGAGCGAGTCCACTCAAGTGGCTCCTGGTCTGTGGCAGTCGGTCCCCAAGCCTGGGGTAGATGTGGAATGGGTTGCTAAAACAACTGAAGCGCTTGAAGCGATTAAGTTTGGCTTTGCCAAAGCGCGGTTGCAGCAGCCCCCCTACTTTGTCCAGAAGGATGAGACCACCGGCCAGCCTCTGCTAGTCCCGACGGTTGAAGAGTTTGTCACTAAAGCAGTCGTGCTGATCGAAGCAGCAGAGAGCAAGCTGAAGCAGCAGCACCGGCAGGTGACCCAAGCTCGGCTGGATGCTCCCCCTGTGGAGACTGTGGCTGCGGTTGAGACGACCGATGCTGAGGGAGTGAAACCCGAAGAAGGGGAGGCGAAGCCCAAGCGATCGCTCCATGCTGCTTTCTTCCGGCGTAAGGTTTCGACTCCCCCGGTGAATTTTGCGGGTAAGGACGATTCCTCTGGCGGTTCCCGTGGCGATCGCTCTGGACGGGATGGACGAGGTGGTCGAAATGGTGGCGATCGCAGGCCTGCCAGGGGGGGCAAGCCCGAGCGCGGTGGTAAAGGTGGTGCATTCAAGGGCCGCAAGGACAGAGACAGCGGCAGCAAATTTCGTCCCGGTCCTAGTGAAATGGGGCCACTCCGGGCTCGAGCTGGTGGGGCTCGATTTGAAGCTAAACGTCAAGATGCGCCCACGTTTAATTATTCGCCGATGCCTCGAACCTCCTCAGGAGAAAAGCCTAAGCTGGCGGGGGGACAGTCGAGGGAGCACTCCAGTTCTAACGCTTCGAACGCCTCTAACGCTGCTCCACGCTTAAAAACGGGGGCAGATCAGAGTCGAGGGAGAGATTCCTTCAAGCCCCAGCAGCGGGACAGCCGAGACAATCGTGCGCCTCGGTCTACACCGTCTGAATCGGGGGGTGAACCAATAATGGAAGGCCGTTGGTGGGATCAGCCGGAATCGCGCCAAAGCCCTCGCCAGTCTCCCCAGCAGCGTTCTGGACATGGTGGCGGCAATCGTGCCCCTCGCCTCTCCGATGGCAAGCCTCGCTTTGGCGGCGGCAAGAAATTTGCCGCGCCGAAGTTGGGCGGTAAGAAGTTTCCTGCACCCAAGTTGGGCGGCAAGAAATTTGGGGGGCAGTCCTATGGGAACAACAAGTCTTACGGGGCAACCTCTTTTAGCTCCAAGCCCGGTGGTGCCAAGAAGTTTACGCCTAAGCCAGCTTTGCGAGGCGGAAGTTCTGGGCCTGTTAGTACCTATTCCAGTGGTGAACGATCGCGGAAGGCTGGAAAATTTGGAGCTAGATCGACTGGAGGGCAGTTTGGCGATCGTAAATTCGGCGGAGATCGAAAGTTCTCAGGTGGCCAGTCGGGCCGTCCTAGTTTTAAGGGGAGCGGTTTCAAGGGCGGTAAATTTGGGGGCCGTAAGCCTATCATTGGTGGAGCTAGCTCTGGCACCAAGCCAGTGTTGCGCAAGCAATCTGATTCCCAGCCTGCTAGCCCGCCCCAAGGGGATGGCGAATAGCTTGGTGGGCATCTAGCCCCATTGGTTAATGCTTCCCATCTACTAAAAAGCCAGGCAGACAATTAGATCTTCCTGGCTTTTTGCTGTTCCCAATTTGTAAGAGCTTTAGCAGGCAAAGCTGTGGGTGTCGATGATTGCCTCGCCATGGTTGGGAATCCAGACGCGCCAGCGATCTTCCCCTTCTTCTTCCTCGCACAGTAGCAAGGCTTCATCATCACTCTTTGGACTCGGCAGTTTGATTAGGCTAACCCAGCGACCTGCCGTCAATTCTTGCCGCGAGCACCAGTGATACTGGTAATTATTCTGTCTGCCTTGTACAGGAGTGGGGTGTGAGAGACGCTTTGGGGTAACAGTCATGGCAAAACAAACCTCTGTGGAGAATGGGGCATTGCACCAGACGACTGTTCTTGAGATGAGACGGCATCAAGCGGGTCTCTATGCAGTCGAGGAATGCAACCCTTTATGTCGCTGATGCTACAAAATGACTGGATGAGGGGCAAGCGATCGCAGCATAATGTTAGGCAGCTTCACGAGGCTTCAAAGGAAGTTCTCCTCCCAGGAGGTTTTGCCATAACGTCAAGCTCGTTTGCCATCCAATGACCAGCGAGTGAATCAGTATCATTCTTGCTTCATACTCTTCGTTCCCAATGTCGGATCTAAACGGTTTTTCGGTTCTATAAAATTCATAAAGCGACGTATGCCCACCATAAGAAAATCTGTATGGAAAAAATAGGAATCAATTCCCTCGAAATTCGCTAGGACGAAAAATAAAAATGCTTGTTCCGGATTTTTTAAATTCATATTATGTATGGTTTTTAAGAGATTTTTCGATTGAATTACTGATAGTATCGCTCCAGTTACGAAAACACACAGCAGCTAAATCGACATGACTTCTTCACTCAAAAGTTTGAAATTTCTCGCGATTAGTTTGTGTGGTGCAAGCATCACTCTTGGTACAGGGCTCTCCTCTGTTTCCCAAGCTAAAATTGAATCTCCTGAGGCTACCACCGCAATAGAACAAGTGGCCCAGGGGGCGCTTTCTATCATTGATATTGCGACCAATGCAGGCTCATTTGATACCCTCGTTGCAGCACTAGAGGCTGCGGACCTAGTCGATACCCTGTCCGGGGAAGGTCCGCTCACCGTCTTTGCACCCATTGACGAAGCATTTGCAGCTCTACCCGATGGGGTGCTGGATGCTTTGTTGAAGCCTGAAAATAAGGATTTATTGACTCAAGTTTTGACCTATCACGTCGTTGAAGGGGGCATTCTGTCCTCTGATTTGAGCACAGGAGATGTCGCGACTTTGTCTGGAGATTTGATGCTTGATGTCTCTGGCGATGGCGTGAAAGTCAATGATGCCCAGGTTCTGCGAGCTGATGTCCAAGGCCGCAATGGTGTTATCCATGTGATCGATCAGGTTCTCGTTCCTGAGGCTGTGGCAACGGAATTGGCAAGTCGCCTGGCTGCCGCTGATGCTGAGCCCAAGGCCGATGATGAAATGGCTGCTGACGAGCTGACTGCTGCTGATCTGGCCAGCGCAGAGTCTGAGGCCGCAGTGCTCGTTGAGCCTGTTGCTCCTGTAGAACCTGCTGCTACCGCTGAAGCCCCCATCGTGACTGAGCTGGAGGAGCCTGAGTTTGCTGCTGTATCCCAGCCTGTGCGAGGGCTTTGGTAGGCCTGTCCAGAAAAATAAACCACGCTTGTTTTAGTCCTTCTCCATCACCTGACTGGCCCAGGTCGAATCTCTAGGAAGGCTAAATGATCGATGCTTCACGTCATGACCAATCGCCCCAACCCGTCTTGCACGAGCTGGGGCTTTCTTGCACCAATGCTGAAGATTGTGTTTATATATGCTGACGCAACTGTAGTTGTTCGGTTGATACCTTTTGCAGGAGCCCTTCTGTTTCTGCCTTCTTATAATTTGACTGTCCTGGGAATGGAATTTAAAGTCAATTCCTTTGATATAAAAACAATCGATTAGCGGCCCTGGTAAAGGCTACATAGCAGAGCTGATTTCGCTCCGTTACCTTGCGATTAATCATCAGGTTTTGCAAATCTACAAAGACGTCTTGGAAGGTTGAACCCTGACTTTTGTGAACCGTTAGGCTATAGGCATAGTTGAGCTCGTGGAAATACTGCTTCAACTCCCAAAATGCCTTCCAGCTTTTGCCATCAGCAAGGCCTTTTAGGACCTTGTCGAGGCGCTGCTTTTCTTGGCTGTGCAGGACTCGGAGTTCTCGATAAAGCCCGGCTTCGGTGACAATCTCCATCTTCCAAACCTGCCAGCGTTCTAGCATTACGGGGTCATCGAGGTGATCGATGTAGGCATTTAAGACTTCGCATTCTTCCGAGGTTTGTAGAATGATTTGGTTGTCATCAATTAAGCAGGGGCTATTGGCCATGAGTCTTTCCCCTATGACAAATTGTGCCGCTTCGGGGCCGTAGATGGCGGCGCGGATGCGTTGATTGAGTTGCTGGACCCGGCGGTTGGTGTAGGCAAGGACGCGCACCTGGTCTGGGCTTTTGCCGTAGGACTCGCTGGTGAAGGCTCGCAGCAGCAGCTTGTCCCATTGCTGGGGCGGCAGGATGAAGGTACCTTGGGTGTTGTCTGAGTTGCGATCGCTTTCCCAGCGGGGCATCATCGGCCGGTCCAAATTCCGACGCACATCCTCCGCCAGTAAACCAATGGCCCCGCCGTAACGCACCACTTCTGTCAGGGCCGTGCGGTCATAGATTTGCTCAAAGCAGGGGGAGGCGGTTTCGCCCACGGGCGGTAGCTGGGCCTCATCCCCAACGAACAGGAGCTGGGTTTGGTCATCCAGGCGAGACACAGCCTTGACCAGCAGTCCCCACATTTCCTGGTTGATCATGGAGCATTCGTCTACCACCACGAGGCGATAGCGATTGATCAGGCGCTTGCCTTTGCGATCTGAGGTGAATTTTTGCTGACCGGTTTCCTTGTCGATGCTGGGCTGGAGACCCAGGAGGCGGCAGCAGGTGAGGCAGTCCACCTTGAGCGCCCAATGATCCGCCATGGTGGAGAGGACTTTGGTGGCTTTGTTGCTCAGGGCTGTGAAGACGATGGGACGTTTGTCGCCGCTGTTTTTCAGGTGGATGAGTAGGGCTTGGAGCAGGGTGGTTTTGCCAGTGCCTGCATAGCCCGTGAGGAGGTGGATTTTGTCGCCGCTGTCCAGGAAGGTTTTGAGCGTGCGAAGGGCTTGTTGTTGCTCCGGGGTGAGTGTGATGCCGGGTAGGAGATCGGCGGTGTTGTCAGTAGCTTCTTCTTTTCCTGGGCTTTCAGAATTAGAGGGGGGAGCTAAGTCTGTAGATGGCTTCCCTTTCAGGGCTCCTCCTTCTATCTCTAGATCGTTGACGTCAAGCTCGCTGGTGGTGATAGTCAATGCAGCACCCTGATCTAGAACCTCTAGCTTGAGCTGAGTTGGTGGGCTAGGTGCAGCAAGCTCAATGCCTTGGGTTTGTAAATGAGCCGCTAGATCCGTAATCACTTCTACGGGGAGGCTGATGTTGCTGCCTGTCATGCTTGTTGCCTCAGCCTTAGACTCAGCCTCAGCGACATCCGTTTTAGGGGCGTCCGAGGGGCTTGGGATGGCAGCCTGGTTGTCTGCTGGGCTATTTGCTGGGGTGGGTTGCTCTGGGACCGGCATGGCGATGGAAACTCGAAATTGGCCTCGGGCAATGTTGAAGAACAGTGCCCCCGGAGAATGTCCCCGCCGATAGAGGTGAGGCTCGCCAAGATGGCGTTTGATTGAGGAAGGTAAACTCGTACCAGTGTAGCGACATCCTCTGATGTCTTCGGTCTTTTTCAGGTCTACGACTATGTCTGCGACGATCGCCCTTATTGCCCCAGATGCTCAGAAGGATGACCTCGTTGCCTTTGTGCGTCGCTATCAGCCTGTGTTTTCTCGTTTTCGTTTGGTGGCGACAGCGGGGACTGGCGATCGCCTCTTAAACATCCCGGACCTAGAAATACACTGCTACTTGCCGAGAGACCAGGGCGGTGATGTTCAACTGGGCGCTGAAATTGTTGGGGGAGAAGTCCAGGCGGTTCTCTATTGGCGTAACCCTAATCAGCAGCCAGATCCAACCGCTGAGCTGTTGTTGCGCCTCTGCGATTTACACGACGTGCCCCTGGCAACCAATCTGGGGACGGCGGAGCTGATTCTGAAAGGCTTGGCGGGAATGCGCCAGGCCCATTTGATTTTTAATCCCGTCTCGGGTCAGGGAGATGCCGAGGAAGACCTCATGCTGATTCGAGAGTTGCTGGGTCCCCATTTCAATCTCAAAATCCATCTGACGACGGTGGAGGAGGGGGCGGAGCAACTGGCTCAGTTGGCCATGGATCGCCAGGCAGATTTAGTCATTGCCTCCGGTGGTGACGGCACGGTTTCCGCTGTGGCGGGCTGTTTGATGGGGAGCAATATTCCCCTGGGAGTTATTCCCCGAGGAACAGCCAATGCCTTTGGTTTGGCCCTGGGAATTACCGGGCCAGTGACGCCGATTCGGGCGGCTTGCCGGGTGATCTTGGGCGGGCATACGAAGCGGGTCGATGCGGCCAGGTGCAATGGTCAGCCGATGATTTTGCTGGCTGGGATTGGCTTTGAGGCGGAGACGGTGGAGAAGGCCAGTCGAGAGTTTAAGGACCAATGGGGCGCTTTGGCTTACTTGATGGCGGGCTGGAACCAGCTCAGTGAGCAGGAGCTGTTTACGGCTCAGCTGATTATGAATGGTGAGGTCTACCCGGTGGATGCGGGGGCTATCACCGTCGCGAATGCGGCTCCCCCCACGTCGATCCTGGCCCAGGGGATGGGGGAGGTGCTTTTTGATGATGGGTTGCTGGATGTCACCATCGCTACGGCGGAGACAAAGTTCCAGGCGGTGACAGCGATGCTCAGCACTCTGGGAGCGACGCTCATGCGTCAGGGCACGACGAATCCCAACATTAGCCATTTGCGCACCGACCGGATTCAAATTGTGGCGGAACCGCCCCAGAAGGTGGTACTGGATGGGGAGCTGATTGGTATGACACCGATTGAGGTGGAATGTCTGCCCAATGCGCTAACGGTCTTGGTGCCGGGGAATTAAGCTGATCAATCAGTAGCGTTGCTAACTCACGCTTTGGCTTTTGAGCCAGGCGTGGTTTTTGCCTTGGGTCTTGGGGTCTTTCTTTTCGGTGACGAGGACTTGGTAGCGATTGCTTTGCAAGCTTCCTTCGGAATCGCCCGCCTTGGATTTATGAAAATAAACCCGCATCATGCTGGCATTGGGCACATGGAATTCAGACCATTTGCCATCAGTCGCATGGACCTTCATCACCTTGATGCCGTTGTTTTTGTGATTCTGGGTGAGGCTACCGTCGCTGAGGGCGCGCAAGCTGCCCAGCAAAGCGTTGAGGCGATGGGGAGGTTCTTGGAGGATGACCTCCATGGAATCCCGTAGGAACGTGATGTTGGGGAGGAGCTTGGCGATCGCCTGGGCAAACTCTTCTGCGCCGATGGTGCCTGTTTGTAGCCTAGCCTGTGCCTCCTCCAGGCTATGGGTTTGGGCTGCCAGACGACCCTTGATGTTGGCCAGGTCTTGCTCGAGTTGCTTGATCTGCTCCGCTAGATTGTTCCTTTCTTGTTCCAGAGTCCTGAGCTTGATTTGCCGCTGTTGGGCTTCTGCTTGGTCCGAATCCAGGATCTGCTCCGCTTCTTTCCAGGCTTTATCTCGCTCCTGGGTAAGCTGCTGACAGCGGGCTCTTTCAGTTTCCAGTTGCTGCTGCTGTTCCTCTAATTGTTGCTGTTGAGCTTGGAACTGCTGTTGCTGTTCAGTGAGTTCTTGGCTAAGGTCTTGGATGCGGCTTTGCCGTTGGTCTAGCTGTTGGCTCAGCTCCAGCTTCTCCTGAATGAGCTGCTCTGAGGGAGTCGCCTGATTGAGCCAAGGCTGCTTGAGACGATGCTTTCGCCGCCAGCTTCGCAGGGTGAAGGTGCCACTGGCGAGAATCGCGCCGCTGAGCAGGCCAATTAGAAGATCGTTCATAGGTCTGGAATTCCCTGAAGGGAGTTGCTGAGTCCAGGCTGTGGAGCTTGAATAGCCGGGAAATGTAAGTTTGCTCAGGTGCTCGCTCCAACGGAGAGAGCTGTGGGATAAACCGACTTTGACCTAGAGCGACTCTCTTTCTTGACGGTGGACTGTTTTGCGGGTTCCACGCGTTTTATGAGGTTTGAACCTTGATCTTAAAACGATCTGAGTTTTGCTGCCGTCTGGCGGATGGCGTAAATTCCCCACTGCAATCCAGCTGAAGTTTGGGTCAATGTTTCTAGCACTTGTGTCAATCGGTGTTTTGCTTCGGGGCAATTGAGCTAGGGCAGTTTGATTGATCCAAGCTCACCGTTTGATTGTTGGTCGAGGTTTCACATTTGATGCTTGGCCGCATTCTCAAACAACCTTTAAGCACCATTACTATCTATTCGCGACTGGATTTGGGTTTTCACTCCCGTTTGGAAGAGATAGCCATCGCATAGATCCTTGGCCACCATGGGAATCATTTGTTCCATGTTGATGGCGTAGGTGCCGGGCCAGAGGGCTTTAAGCTGGTCCCGAGCCGCTTCGTTCTTGTACACCGTTTTATCGGCTGTAATGAGAACCATGGCGACATTGCTTCGGTTTTCGGTGATGGCGAAGAGGAATTCTTCTTTGTCCTCAATCAGGCTGGCGTAGAGTTCATCCACTGCTCCAGCCAGTTCATAATCGTAGAGCGCCATGACCATAGGGCCGTCGCCCAGCATGGCTGTGCGAATGAGAGCGGCGATCGCTTTTTTCTTGTCCTTGGCAGAGGATGACATTTTGAGAGCCTGGGCAATTTGAGGATTAGAGCTCAAACCTGGATTGGAGTTGAGATCTCTCTAAAAAGTCTAGATTGAAGGCCAGATTAAACTAAAGACATGCGACGAATTTCTAATACTGTTTCCATTCAAGAGCGTGACATAGAGCTGTCTGCCGTGCGATCGGGGGGCTCAGGCGGACAAAACGTCAATAAGGTCTCCACGGCGATTCACCTCCGTTTTGATATTGCCGCTTCCTCTCTGCCGGATTACTACAAGCGCAAGCTCCTGGCCATCAGCGATAAGCGCTTGACGAAGGACGGGGTCATTGTGCTCAAGGCTCAGGAGCATCGTACCCAGGAGGCCAACCGAGAAGAGGCAGTGAATCGTTTGGTAGAACTGATTCGGAAGGCGATCACCATCCAAAAGCCTCGCAAAGCCACGAAACCCTCGAAAGCATCGAAGCGGCGACGGATGGATGCCAAAACCAAGCGTAGTCGGCTCAAGTCATCTCGGAGCAAGGTTGATTTGGACCTATAGAACGTTCCCAAAGCTCAGCCTCATGCCAGCAGCTAGGCTTTTGCATCTTGTCGAAAATTAACCTACCTAAGGTTTAACCGACCCACCCCGGTAAACTGGTCTACAGACAACAACAATGAACGAAGAGTGGCTATGGCTTCTGGACATATCCTGTTGGTAGATGATGAACCGGGCATGCGCGAAGCCGTCCAAGCCTACTTAGAAGACACTGGCTTTACGGTGGAAGTGGCTAGCAATGCCGAAGAAGGCTGGGAAAAGCTCCAGCAGTTCACCCCAGATCTGGTGGTTTCTGATGTGATGATGCCTCGGGTGGATGGCTATCAATTTTTGGCGCAAATGCGCGGCGACGATCGCTTCAAGGCTCTACCCGTCATTTTTCTCACCGCCAAGGGCATGACTACCGATCGCATCCAAGGTTTTGATGCCGGTTGCGATGCCTACTTGCCCAAACCCTTTGACCCCGATGAGTTGGTCTCTGTGGTGACGAATTTGCTTAAGCGCCGAGCAGCCACGGTCAATGCAGCCCGTAGCGGTGGAGCAGCAGGCAGCAGCGGCAGCAGCGACAATCCTGAAATTGCAGACTTGGCTCGCCAAATTGAAGAGCTTCGCCGAGCAGTACTGGGCCAGCGCAGCGGCAACGGCATTATCCAAAAGCCTTCTCCCATCCAAATTGACCTCACTCCTCGGGAAAAGAGTGTCTTGGATTTGGTTGCCCAGGGCTTAATGAACAAGGAAATTGCCAAGCAGTTGGAAACCAGTGTACGTAACGTTGAGAAGTACGTCAGCCGCCTGTTTAGCAAGACCGGCACCAACAGCCGCACTGAGCTAGTGCGTTTTGCCCTAGAGCATGGCCTCACGACCTAGGTTGCTTGGATTCTTTGTCTAGGCCTATGATTCGTAGGGGCGAAGCATTCGGCCAATCATTTTGCAGCTTCGGTTACAGACTGCCACCGAATGCTTCTGCCCCTACCGTGGTATTCAACGACCTGTCTAGGAAATGCAGTTACTGGATAGAAACAAAAAGGCCGAGGTGCAACTACTGCACCTCGGCCTTTTTGAGTCGGCGACGATTCGCCTAATAACTAGCTAGCGCTAGGAGCCATGGTGCTACCTTTGCTACGGCGACGGTTGAGGCTATTGAACACCATCACGCCAATGGCCTTGATCAAGTTGCCTTCCAGCTCCTTGAACATTTCCATGTTGCGACCAAAAGCATCATTGGCTTCTTCAACAATGCGGTCAGCTGCTTCTTGCTCAATGGGTAGGTCATTCATCGCTGCGCGATACATGTCCTTGAATGCCTTCTCATCATCGATCTCAGGAAACTCATAGAACGCAGTACCAACACCATCATTGAGGTTCATGGCATTGACGGCAATCTTCTTCAGGATTTGACCGCCGGACAGATCGCCCAGGTAGCGGGTATAGGAGTGGGCTACCAATAGTTCAGGAGATTCCTGAGCCACTTGGTGAATACGATCCACGTATTTCTGAGCGGGCTTTGACGCCTTAACGCTGCTCTTCCAGTCGCTACCGAAGTAGTACTGCAAATCTTTCTCTAGAGAGGCCTTGCGGTGCAGCAGGGGGAAGTAAATCTTGGAAACCACAGGATGGTCCTTCAGGCGATCGAACTCCTCTTCCATCGCAGAGTAGACGAAGTAGAGATCCGCTACGAGTTTGCGGTAGGAGTTCTTCTCGACGACCCCGCGCAGAAAACAGCGGACGAAGCCCACGTTTTCGGCCATGGTGTGGGAGGTCTTAGTACCTTCCCGAAGTTGGGTTGCAAGATTAACGCTCATATTAAAAATCCTGTTGCGGATAAGCCTGATTTTATAAAGCCTTTCGGTTACTTTAAGTTAAATCGATTGAGAGGTAAATCTCAATTAAGAATCGTAAATTTCAGAA
>CALIGI010000002.1 GCA_938021205.1 uncultured Pseudanabaenaceae cyanobacterium | reverse complement strand
CATCCTCTCCCCTAGCCCCTCTCCTAAAGGAGCGGGGAACCAAGCGAAGCTGAAAGCCTCGATTTTGTGTTCGGTTCCCTTGCTCCTTTAGGAGTAAGGGCTAGGGAAAGAGGTCGGCTGTTTGGCTGTCGAACTCAGGTTCAACTACCACCTCGAACGCGACCTACTGCGCCTGCAAAAAGAACTCCAAACCCACAGCTACCGCCCCGGCGGCAACCGCACCTTCCGCATCCTCGCCCCTAAGCCCCATCTCATCTCCGCCGCCCCCTAGTAGCTCAAAAATCCTAAAAAAACAGCAGCTCCAGGGACACAATCGCCACCCAGAACTGCAAAAAGGCCCTCAAAAAGACCTGCCCGAAGATATTCGCTTCGCTCGTCTAATGCTCAGTATTGAGAGCTTGCTCAAGGCGACGACTCCCAATCGACATGACGTAGCACATCACCCAGTAAATCAATCCAATAAAGAAGTAAACCTCAGCATAGCGACCCACAAAGCCGGGGTTCGACAAAATCGAGCGGCTCATGCCCAGCAGATCAAACAGACCCAGAATGGCAATCAAGCTAGTTTCCTGAATCATCTGGATAAAAATGCCCACCAGGGCTGGGATAGAAACCTTGAGCGCCTGAGGCATCACCACGAGGCCAAGGGTTAGCGGTGTATTGAGTCCCAGAGCATTTGCAGCTTCCGCTTGGCCACGGGGAACGGCCTGGAGGCCACCGCGAATGGTCTCAGCGGTGTAGACAGCACAAAAGAGAATCAGCACCACCATGGCCCGGAGGAGGCGATCCAAGCTGATTGTGTTGGGTAAAAAGATGGGCAGCATCACATCGCCGATGAAGAAGAACACCGTCAGGGGAGCGCCACGCATAATCTCAATCAGGCCCGTTGCCAAGCCCTTCACCACGGGTAACTTACTCTGACGGCTCAGGGCCAGAACCATAGCAATGGGGAAGGAAACAATAATACTGACCACAGCCAGGAACATTGTCAGCAGTAGGCCGCCCCACTTACCGGTGCCCACCGTCTCAAGCCCCAAGCCACCCACGAGCAACCACAGACCCAGGAACGCAGCGAGGCCCCAACCCGCAGGTAGCCATTTACCCAGGTTGGGATTCGCCCGAGCTGCCGTCTTGCCCACCCAGGCCATCGCCACAATCAGCACCTCACAGCCCAGTAACAGCAGGCGATGGGGCACCAAAGGCGTGGGCACCAGCAGGGACAGCGCCACCACAAAGGCAATCCAGAGCAGCGTCTTATTACCAAACAGCTTGGCCCCGTTGCGAGCCAAAACGCCCCAGGTCAAGCCACCGAGGGCGCAGAGAATGCCAAACAACAGCCAAATGCGCCAAAGCTGATCCACGGGAAAAAGCCCCGTCATGAACAGCTTCAGGTTTGCAGGAATGACAAGCCAACGGGCTTCAGTGAAGGCCCAGACAATGGTGCTGTAGAACGTGCTGCCGATAATCCACAGCAGCAAGATGGAGATGAGGCTGTTGTACCAGGTGTTGAAGAGGTTTTTCTTCAGCCAAGCCACGGGGGAGATAGATTTCACCACCGGGCGAGTGCTGGGGACGGGGGGTGGAGCGGTTGTCATGGTGCTTCGGCGAGGAACGGAATTCAAGAAGGGCAAATTCTTCTGTAGGGGCGGGTTTTTTCCGCGCTTACACTCCCCCTTTCTAAAGGGGTTGGGGGGATCGAGTGGAAGTAAGCGGAGCAGCCGATCCCCCTCAATCCCCCTTGGAAAGGGGGAAGTTAGAGCTAGTGGAAAGGGGGACGTTAGAGCTAGCGCTCGTTGAACTGCACTGCGGCGTTGATGCGGTTCATGATAAATGAGGTGATCAGATTCAAGAACAGGAATGTAAGGGTCAACATCAGGAGGATCTCTACGGCCCGGCCCGCTTGGTTGAGCGTGGTTTGGGAGACGGAGAAGATTTCGGGGTAGCCGATCGCCAGGGCCAAACTAGAGTTCTTATTCAACGTGATGTATTGACTATTCAACGACGGTACAATCACCCGCAGCGCCTGGGGAATCACCACCAACTGCATCGTCTGGGTTTGGCTCAAGCCCGCAGCGCGGGAGGCTTCCCACTGGCCTTTGGAGACGGACTGAATCCCGGCACGAACTACCTCAGCAATGAACGCGCCCGTATGGGCTGCCAGAGCCATGAGCATGGCGCTGTATTCCAGCGAAGCCTTGAGGCCGCCTTCAATGTTGTTGCTGTCTTCACCTCCAGGGAATTGCCAGCCGAGGCCAAAGAAGAAAATCAGCAGCCCGGCAACGCCCATGGACAGCAGAACGTAGAGCTGGGTCTTTCCGGGAGCGCCTCGCTCCGCCATGATTTTGGTGCGCCAACGGGAGATGAAGAAAGCCGCGATCGCCCCCACTCCCAGCACCGCCGCACTAGCCAAACTCGCTGCCGTTGAATCAGGCCAGGGAATCCAAATGCCCTTCTTACTCAGCAACAGGAACGGACTCACCTGGGTCAGGTCTTCGCTACCTGTCACGCCAAAGAAAATGACGAAATACCAGATGAACAACACCAGCAAAATCGGGATGTTGCGCATAATCTCCACATACAGGAGACTCAACTTTTTGAGTAACCAATTACTGGAGAAGCTCGCAATACCCGCCACCAGGCCAAACACCGTCGCCATGGGAATGGCAATCAGGATCAGCCGCAGTGTATTGATAAAGCCAACAAAGAAGGCGTAGAGGTAACTATCGCTTCGCTTAAACGGAAGGATACTCTCGCCAATATTGAAACCGGCGACCTCATCCAAAAAGCCAAAATTGAAGGTCCGCCCCTGGATCGCCAGGTTGCGATTCATATTGGTGAGGGCAACGCCCAGCACCGAGACCACGATCGCCACCGCAACGAACTGGAAGAAAATCTTCCAAAAGCGATCGTCCCGCCAAATTGGTGGTTTTGTCTTGCCCAGCGGCTGTGCCTTAACCGGCAACCCAGGGTCTGCCATGGTGATCCCACCTCTACAACTACTAACTCTTATAAAACAAAAGGGGCAGGCTTCTGGTCCATAACGCACAGCTGAAACTCTGCGAAATAGATTGAAGCCTGCCCCTAATCAATCAAAAACAACTGAAGAAGACCTGGTATCGCCGTAGGGACATGGCATGCCATGTCCCTGCCAGGGTTCAATACTGGTCTAATTTAATCCTCGTTTTGATGCATGGGTTTAGCGGAAAGGAGGCGCGTACATCAGGCCACCTTCGGTCCAGAGCTTGTTGAGGCCACGCTCAATGCCCAACTGCTCACCGATATTGCGATCGTAGATTTCGCCGTAGTTACCTGCTGCCTTGATGGCGTGAACCATAAAGTCATTAGGCAAGCCAATCTGCTCGCCCAGGTCACCTTCAGCACCGAGGAAGCGCTTCACATCAGCACTCTCGCTGCCGACCTGCTCTTCAACGTTGTCTTGGGTAACCCCAAACTCTTCGGCTTGGATCAAGCCGTAGCTCACCCACTTGACCACATCAAACAGACCGGAGTCGTTGTTGATGGTCACAGGGCCCAGGGGCTCCTTGGAGAGCACATCATCTAGGAGCACATGGCCATCGGGGTTAGATAGGCCAGTGCGCTTAGCAGCGAGCTGGGAGCGGTCAGAGGTGATACCTTCGCAACGGCCTTCTTCGTAAGCTGCGAAAGTGGCGTTGGAATCCTGGAACTTGACCTCATCTACAGAAATACCCAGCTCTTCAATACGAGTCGCGAGGTTCAGTTCAGTAGTGGTGCCGGTTTCAACACAAATGGACTTGCCATCCATGTCACTCAGGCTGGTCGCGCCGCCCTCAGCGGTGGCCATGATGCCCTGGCCATCATAAAAAGTGGTGGGTGCAAATTCCATGCCATTGCCGCCCGCCGCATCACGGCTGAGGGTCCAGGTGGTATTGCGAGCCAACATGTCCACTTCGCCGTTTTGCAGCGCAGGGAAACGAGCGGTGGAGTCCAGGTTACGGTACTCAACCTTGCTGTCGATATCGTCGGAGGTACCGAAGATCGCTGCTGCCACAGCACGACAGGTATCCACGTCCAAACCAGAATAGGTGCCGCTGGAATCCACAAAGCTAAAGCCAGGGATCGTGCCTTCTACGCCACAAACGAGCTTACCCGCGCTCTTCACTGCTGCGAGACGACCACCGCCCACAGAAGCACCACCACCGGACTCGCCGCCACCATTATTCGCAGCGGGGGTGGTGCAGGCAGCCAGAGGGGCGACCATTGCCAATGCTGCAACCAGCCGTAAACTCCATTTCCCCATGGTGCCTAAATCCTCAATAACTAAAAGTTGAATTGCACTGAAGCACAGTTAAGGGATGATGCTAATCCCTACCCCCAGGGGAATGCAAGTCCTTGAAGGCTTAAGGCAGCACAACAAGAGGGATCCTTCGATAGAGGTCAGATATTTTTTATACAAAAAAAATGGAGAAATAAAAGTTGACTCAGCGTCTTTTGTCTTCGCTATTGATTCAGCAAAGTGCTGTTGCTATGGCTCTAGGGGCATTTCACTATTTCACCGCCTCAAACAATAATCTCGCCAACACTTAATAAAATGCCGACGAGAAAGAAATTTAAAGGGAATCTGTAATTTTTAAGCGAAAGCAGTCAAGCGAAAGAATTGAAGCAACTTACAGCCTGGGGAAGAATGAAGCGTAGATTGAGCCCCAGGTCACAGCGGAGTTGAACGGAGTCGGTGCGATCGCCAAGCTCACACCTTAGGAGAGCAGCCTGAAGAATCACTTAAAAACCCGTCATCCTTGCCTGGGCCATATCTCGAATTAGCGGGAGCTTAGCTTGAACATAGTGACTCAGGGAATCGACTTCGCCACGGTTGAGGGGTTGGGTCTCAGTAACTTTTACCACTAACCAGTTCGACAGATCATTATCACTGAGCTGCAAAAGCTTGGGTGGATTACAGGCTTCAACCAAGGACCAGAGATGACGCATATGAGCAGGGGTCATGGAACCACCTTAATGTTTTCTTTAGATTGTCGTCTTCCACAGCATAACGAATCCTTTAGAAAGCGCTTGCGACAAGACACAACACGCAATGAGGAGATGTCGCCCAGAGGCAAGTCGAGATCTACACAGTCAGGTGATAGAAGCATTCCTAGGCTGACTAAGCTGTACAAACCTACAAAATCGCTGTTTAACATTCAGGAGACAAGCGGTGTAGTGAGATCAAGCATGATCGTAAACTTATGTGGCGGCAATCATCTTTAGAAAGAATCATTTCTCAGCCATTTCATGACTATTCTCTGGGGTTACGCCTCAATTCAATCAGGCTCACGAGTAATATTGAGTAGCAAAAAACACATTCACAAAGAAGAACACTCGCTACTTTTCCCTAAGCGATCGCAGCCAATGCGAGGGAATCAGCCTGATCTAACAATGCCAGCCCTTCTTCCAAGCTATTCATACGAGAGAGCTGCTGCCGCAGGTCCGCAGAGCCGGGGAAACCTTTGACGTACCAGGTCATATGCTTGCGAGCCTGGAAGAGGCCACGCTGACCTTTGTAATCCCAGAGGCCCTGGAGGTGGTCGCGAGCGCAGATGAGTTGTTCTGGGAGGCTGGGAGCCGGGCGACGCTCTCCGGTTTGCAGCCAGTGGTCAATTTCGCCGACCAGGAAGGGATAGCCCAGGGTGCCGCGCGAGCACATGACGCCGTCGGCTCCGGTTTGGGAGAGACAGGCGATCGCTGCATCCAAAGAATTAATATCCCCATTGGCAATCACGGGCACTGAGACGGTCTCCTTTACTTTGCGAATCCAGTTCCACTTTGCCGGGCCGTTGTAGCCCTGGGAGCGGGTGCGACCATGGATGGTGAGCATGGCCGCGCCACTGTCTTCTAAGCGCTGGGCAAAATCGAGGATATTAATTTCGTCGTCGCTCCAGCCAATGCGGGTTTTAACGCTCACGGGGATATCCACAGCATCCACCACCGCTTGGACAATTGCTTCAGCAACTTCCGGCTGACGCAGCAACGAAGAGCCGCCGCCCTTTTTCGTAATCTTGTTGACCGGGCAGCCCATATTAATGTCAATGGTGTCAGCTCCTTCGGCCACGGCTTTCTCGGCGGCTTCGGCCATAAAGTCGGGGCGGCAGTCGAAGAGCTGAATGCTGATGGGTCGCTCGTCGGGGTCGATGTCCATGACCTTGTCCATTTTGCGAGCAGAGCAAATGCCCGAGGCATGGACCATCTCGGTGTACATCATGGACTGGGGGGCGTAGCGGCGCACGAGGCGGCGGAAGACGAGGTCGGTGACGCCGGAGAGGGGGGCTTGGAGGACGCGGCTGTGGAGTTGGACCGTTTTGTTACCGGAGCTAATGGTGAGGGGGGAGTTGAGGCGTTGGCGATCGGCGTCGCTAAGGGTCGATGCTGGCAGGTCTAAAGGCTGGGGTGAGGTTGGCGTAGACATGGGCAGGGGCTCGGGCGGCTTGCAGACACTGTTTCTCTACAGCTTATGGTGGCATTCCAAGGAGGGATTGCAAACAGCCAGGACAAAAAGGGAGTCAGGTCTTCGCCTTGTTTAGCTGCCAGCGAGTAAGCAGCGGCGATGGCGGAGTGAGGGGCGGGGTGACGGATGCTGAGGTGGGGCATATGGGGAGTCGTATTGGCGGGCGTTAGATCCAGCGTTGTTTGTGCAACGGCTGGGGGCTGCGGATTTGGTGGTGAAGGTTGGGGAGGGGCGTGGGCTGGCGCATGAGCTGGCACATGAGCTGGCGCGAGTTTATGCGCCTGGATCATGGCGTTGGTTTTGCCCGTGGCAGGAGCGTTGATATGGGGATGTGAAGCGATCGTTCGACTGGAGTCGTTCGATAGAATTTGAGCCTGCGGTAAAAAAGACAACTTTATGGCACTTAGGATTGTGCGTAAATTCTAAGTGTCTGGTTTCTGGCTCAGTCTTGACTTGTGATCAGGCAACCCGCTTCGCTAACTTCTGTTCTTCACCCTCTGCATTATGAATTCGACTTTTGCGAGTGAAATGATCAATGCTGCCATGATCAATGTGAGTGGTCGGCAGAGAATGCTGTCCCAGCGGGCAGCGATGCTGAGTTTAATGTTGACCCATGGCTCGGAGCTGTCGGAACCGGAGCAGCTACGGCAAGAGCTTCAATTGGTGATTGATCTTCTGCAAGAAGCCCATCGAGGGTTGCTTCAGGGGAACGCTCGGCTCAATTTGCCAGGGAATCCATCGGCTGCGGTCCAATCGCTTTATTTTGAGCCCCCTTTTCAGGTTGATCAGCGCCTGCGGGACTACATTGCAGGGCTGCAAGCTTTTCTGGAGCAGCAGAAGCAGAATGCGCTGTTACCGGGTGATCCTCTGTTGAGGGCTGTGACTGATGCGGCTTTGAATCATCTTCTGCCGGGTTTTGATGCGATTGTGACTCAGTATCAAATGGAGAGTGATGTGCAGCAGGCGGCGATCGAGCAGCAGTGTCGTGAGGTGGCTAAAAAAGAAGGCTCGCTGTTACAGCAAGCTTAAGCAATGAGTGCGGAACCTCAGCTTTCTTTCTCAGAGGACTCGTCAAGTTCGTTGAAGGCGTCAATGATTTTTTTGATTTCGCGGGCGGCGATGGTGCTTTCGTCGGATTTTGAGTAGAGGGTGAGGAGCAAGACACAGATATTGTCGCGGCGTTGGTAGATGATGCGGTAGCCACCGCTTTTGCCTTTTTTGATGTCGCTATTTTTGACGCGAACTTTGAAGACGGTGTAGGTGGTGCCGGAGATTTGGTCGCCTGGGTAATTGCCGCTTTCGAGTTCGTCGATGAGGGGTTGTAGGTCTTTGCGGAGGCTGCGGTAGCGTTTGGATAGCCGACGCAGTTGCTTTTGAAAGTCGAGGGTGAAGCGGATCTGGATGGGGATTCAGTCATCAATGCAATCCCAGAGTTCAGATACGGGTTTGGTTTTGCCTTGTTTGGCTTCTTGGAGGGAGATGCGGAGGTGGGCGTGGATGAGTTCTTCGGGGGTGTCTTCGGGGTTTGTGGGTGGTGTGAGGATGTCTCGGTTTACGAGGATTTGGTAGAAGTCATCGACATCGATGTTGATGAGTTGGGCGGCTTGTTCGATGAGGAGGGTTTGTTGTTGGTAGAGGACGATGGCGAGTTCGGTGCGTATGGTGGTTTCGTTGAGGGATAGGTTATCGGGGAGGTTGATGGTGATTTCCATGGTTTAGGCTCCTTACCTTTTACTCACTGGGACTGGTTCATTTGCGGTTAACAGCTCAGGCCGGAACTTTGATGCTTTTCGAGTCCTTGCTGGCTTCTACTTTTTAAGATGTCGTTGACAAAAACACCTCGAATATAAGAATCATCAGCGTTTTTCCAGTGGAAGATGGTTTGTTCAGCAGAACGTTGTTCTTCAATGCCTACACCGAGGATAAATTCGACTTCTTTGAGTGGTGCGTTGATAGCGAGTCGTTTGTAGCTCTGCAAAGTGATGTTGGAATGGCACAGTGCAATACTGGGTTGATCATCCAGAAGTGGTGTGTCAATTTTGGATGCAAGTGCTGTGGCTAGACCACTACCGAAGCCAAAGCCAAAGGCGGCGATGGCAGCTAGACCTTGAGAAAGTAGTTTTTGGCTATCAGGTAGATTTAGCATGTGGAATCCTTTGTTTTTGGTGCAACGAGCTTTAGATAAGGTGCATGAAGAGATGCTCTTAAGCCTGATCATTTTTGATCTGTTTTAGTTCATCTTTGAAAAGTAGAATTCATAGAATTTTCAAGCAGAAGAGATCACAACTTTTGCGGTGTCATAAATGCAATGACTATTCGTTTTGCAACTGATCGTAATTCCTGTTACTCATACTTCTCCTATTACTGCTTTTCCTACGATTCTCCAAAAACAATTGATGTCGTTATAAGGACAATAGCAGACTGGCTTACACAAGTTAGACCATCTAATCCTACAAAGTACAGGAAAGGTTTAAAATTAATTATAAAGGTTGCCCTATTCTGATGAAATAAATGATGTTTCCCTAGGTTAAAAAATACTCAAAGCCTCAAACAAAGTCGGCACTCGCATCGCCAGCTTTCGTTTGAATCCCTTGCCCCATAATATATTCGATGAATCTTACGACTAAGCTGATGTGATCCAATGAAGTCCTATCCAGTGCGATCTCCTCGTTATGACTGAATTCACCAATGTGACCGTTGTTAAGACCGCTAATATTTACTTCGATGCTAAAGTAACTAGCTGCACGGTCAAATTTAGCGATGGTACTACAAAGAACTCGGCATCATGATGTCCGGGGACTGTTGTTTGTTACGTCACGATGATTAAAGCGGTATTCCTGCTCCACTAGCGGAACAAGTGGTAGAGCTCAAAGCTGATTTAGGTTCCTTTCAGGCTGCATTCCAATCTCGTTTGGGTTTGATTCCCTGCTGCTTGCGGCGGAAACAATAACTCTGCAAGCTAAACCGCAGCTTTAGGGCTCAGGATGCCTAAGTGATGTGGCCACAGCTATATTACTAGGCCTAGCTCTAGAGTTTTGACTCTCCTAGGCAATGGCAGATATGGCATGCTTAACATCATAATCTGTGCCTGTATGGAGCCCGGTCATTCTGTTGTTTGCTCCTGCTTGATCTATGTTCTCTATCGAGCTTTATACCAGCTGGCACTAGTGAATGCAGTCGAGATTCTCCGTGGAGCGATCAGGAGCCTTTATTCAGGACCTGAGTGTTGCCTAGGGAGTAGTCACCTCTATCTCACGACTGGCCCAGCTTTGGTTTGATGCGTTTCTTGACAAGCAAAAACGCGGCTAAACCTCGCGCTAGACTGCTAAAGCCCCCCATCCCTCACCCCCATGCTGCGCCTCCAACGCTGGCAACTCGCCGTCCTGGCCCTGCCCCTGGTCTTCGTCATCGGCTTCATCCTCATCGCCGCCGCCAGCCAAATCCACGCATGGGGCGTCAGCTGGATCTGGGCCATCTTCACCCTCGCCCTCGTCGGCTGGCGCTTCCTCCTCGTCAAATGGACCAAATCGCCCTTCGCCGAAATGGAAGCCGCCAT
>CALIGI010000001.1 GCA_938021205.1 uncultured Pseudanabaenaceae cyanobacterium | reverse complement strand
GCTTTCGTTGACGACCTGGTCTTTGACGAGGAGGTTTCGCAGGAGGCGAAACTTATCCATGGGGAAGCGGTGGCTGCTGGGCAGGGGGGCAACGTATTCAGCGTGGTAGATGACTGGGAAGTCGGGGCGGGAGCTTAAGCGGACGGGCGTTGCCATACGGAGGTTAATTAGAGGCTCATTCAGTTTAATGCGCTCCTCTTGCCGTAGCTAATCTTCAGGCATTTCCCCAGCAATTCGATTCAAAACCTGAGCTACCGCATACAGCTGGTTTTCCCGAGTCAGCATCGAATACACATCTGAAAAATCGTAAACAGGCTTTTCACCCCGCCGCAGCTTCACGAACACAAAACTATTGCCATTGGTCACCATTCCAAACAGTACCTCCTGGCTCATTGGAGCCGCCATCATATAGGCCAACAGCTGAGGAATTCCCACCTCCACATCAAAAGTGGTCTCCTTCGACTCAATCACCACCTGCCAAAACAGATCCTGCACCACCAGAAAATCCACGCGACCCCGAAGTAACCGCTGCTCCTGCTTCGCCTGTACCTCCACCGTCATCTCAGAACGCAACCGAAATGGGGGATCGTAAAATCCAACCAACTCCAGCAGAGGCGACACCACGATCGCATTCACCATCCCTTCCGTAACTTGCCCCGCTTCTCGGTGATAGCGAAACCGCTTCCGCACCCGGTCCAGACTCGCTCGCTCTAAATCATTCAGCGCGGGCAATGTCTCCTGCCACTCTGAAAAAAACTGCGCATCATCAGAACGACTTAGCCCAAATAACCCATGGACATCGTTCAACGTGCGAACAACTTGAGTAACAGCGGATTGAACCAAAGCAATCTACCTCAGGACTAAACCAACGCGGTCTACGTCCATCTTAAATCTGAATAATCAAAAGGCCCATGCAGCGCTAACAACCGTTGCATGGGCCTAGAACAAACTTGTCCCGAATACAGTTTTCTACAATATATACAGCAGCAAAAACAGCACGATCCAAACCACATCCACGAAGTGCCAGTACAACTCAGCCGCTGCAATACCAAAATGGCTCTCGCTTGTGTAATGGCCAGGCTTTCTGGAACGCCAAAGCACCGAAAAGATAGCCCCCAAGCCCAGCATCACGTGCAACCCGTGAAAACCAGTCAGGATATAGAACGTGCTAGCGAACAAGCTATCGCGCAAACCAAAAGTCAACTGGCTGTACTCATAGCCCTGGCCAAAGATGAAAATCACCCCCAGCACAGCCGCCAGACCAAACCACTTGCGCACTGCCTTAACATCATTTTCCTTAATCGCATCCTCAGCGGGATGAATCAGGAAGCTACTGGCCACCAGTAGAATGGTGTTGATCCCCGGCAATAGTAGCTCTCGCTCCGGAATCTGGTCTGCCGGAATCGCATTGACTGAGCGAAAGGTGAGATAGGCCGCAAACAGACCCAAGAAGATCATCCCTTCCGCAATCAAGAACAGAATCATGCCAAAGATGCGAAAATCCGGATGCTCCTCATGGTCATCATGACCGTGAGCCTGGGACTCGGCAGTCACCATCACCTTGGAGGATTCAGAAGTATCAACCGTGGAGCCTTGCATAGGTCAAAAATTCAAAAAACAGAGCACAAACCAGTCGAAAATCAAACCCTCGTAGGGACATGGCATCAACCTGTCCGGCTTGCCATCCCCCATCATAAATCCAACAACCTAAACAGGCGTCTTCCAAAGATCCGAACCTTTCAAAGCAGTTACCGACTTCTTGCCTGGCTTAGAGCCATAGGCGTAGGAATCTTCCACCAAAGGAGGATCGCCTTCCCAGTTCTCAATGGGAGGAGGAGATGTGGTTTGCCATTCCAAGCCCAGTGCATTCCAGGGATTACCCGATGCCTTCGGTCCAGCAATCCAGGCGTGAATTGCATTGTAGAGGAAGGGCAAAGTGGAAATTGCTAGCAAGAATGAACCAATGGAACACACCAAGTTCACCGTTGCAAACTGAGGGTCATACTCAGCCACGCGGCGAGGCATGCCCTGCAAACCCAGCCAGTGCATGGGCATAAAGCAGAGATTGAAGCCAATCAGCGTGAGAGTAAAGTGAATCCGCCCCAGGGTTTCGTTCATCATCCGGCCCGTCATCTTGGGGAACCAGTGATAGATGCCTGCATAGAGGCCAAAGACTGAGCCGCCGAAGAGAACGTAGTGCAGGTGGGCCACGATGAAGTAAGTATCGTGAACGTGGATGTCGAAGGGAACCGAAGCCACCATGACGCCGCTCAATCCACCAATCACAAACATGGACAGGAAGCCCATGGCAAATAGCATGGCGCTGTTGAGGCTAATCTTGCCGCCCCACAGGGTTGCGACCCAACTAAACACCTTGATCCCGGTGGGAACGGCGATAATCATCGTCGCCACCATGAAGAACATGCGCAGCCAGGAGGGGGTGCCACTGGTGAACATATGGTGAGCCCAAACAATTAGGCCCAGGAAGCTAATGGTGAGAGAGGAATAGGCGATCGCCAAGTAACCAAAAATCGGTTTCCTCGCATGGACCGGCAAAATTTCCGAAATCATGCCAAACACCGGCAAGATCATGATGTACACCGCCGGGTGGGAGTAGAACCAGAACATGTGCTGGTACACCACCGGCTCGCCGCCACCCGCAGGATTAAAGAAGTTCGTCCCCACCACCAGGTCAAAGCTGAGCAGAATCAGAGCACCAGCCAAAACTGGCGTGGAAATCAGCACCAGCGCCGAAGCCGCCAACATGGACCAGCAGAACAGGGGCATTTGGTTAAACGACAACCCCGGCATGCGCATCTTGATGATGGTCGTACCGAAGTTCACCGCACCTAGAATAGACGAGGTTCCCAGGAGCAAAACGCTCAAGATCCAGATCAGCTCCCCAGTCTGGTTATTTACCAAGCTGAGAGGCGGATAAGAAGTCCAGCCCGAGCCCGGTGCTTCAATCAAGAAGCTGCCAATCAACAAGACCCCCGCCGGAGGCACCATCCAGAAAGCAACAGCATTCAGCTTAGGGAAAGCCATATCCCTGGCACCCACCTGAAGCGGCAGCAGAAAGTTCGCAAAGGCTCCTGTCCCCGCAGGCACAATCCAAAGAAAGATCATCACCGTGGCATGGACGGTGAACAGTTGGTTATACAGCTCACGACTGACTAAGTCCGAAGCTGGGGTTGCAAGCTCAGCACGAACCACCGTCGCCAGAGCACCACCGATCAAATAAAAGATGAACGTCGTCACCAGATACTGAATACCGATGACCTTGTGGTCCGTACAGAAGGTGAAGTAGATCCACCAGGGGTGATGTCCTTTATGCTGCGGTCCGGATGGTGGCTTTGTAGCCTCTGGATTTTCCGTGATGGCTGAGGTCATGGGAGATTAGCAGAAAGCGTGGTAGTAACGGGAAATTCGAACAGGTCTGAGTTTAAGGGTGTGAGTTCAAACCGTTAGTTCATGACCATGGCAGGATCATGCTGCATGTGGCTGTGGTCCATCTGACCATGAGCTGAGGGATGGAGTTGAGCTAGCTCCTCGGCGCGGATGTCCATGTCCATGGCTTGGATGATGGGATCGAGGGGAGCGCTGCTGAGGTTTGGAGGAGTCATGGCGATCGCTTCACCCTCAACATTCGCCGCCGCAATCTGGGTCTGCATCCAGGTGTCATAGTCCGCTTCGTCATGGACAATCACCTGGGATCGCATGGCCCCGTGATATGGCCCACACAGCTCAGCACAAACAATGGGGTAAGTTCCTGCTTCGGTCGGCGTAAAGCGCAACTGAGTGTTCTTTCCGGGGATCACATCTTGCTTCAAGCGAAACTCCGGCACCCAGAAGGCATGGAGTACATCTTGACCCACCATATCGAGCTGCACATCCTTATTCACTGGGACATGTAGCTCACCGCTAACAAAGCCTTCGGGATAGTTGAAAATCCAGGCGTATTGAAGGCCCATCACATTCACTGTTACATCTGGGGCATCAGCCCCGGGAGCCGCACCGACACCCGCAGCGTACTTCTTATATTCGGGATTCACCGTGCCATCAGCGAGCAACATAGGCCCTTCAAAGGAATCACTAGCCATGGCGACTTGAGCCTGGGGTTCCATTTTGTGGCCCCCATGATTCATGGGATCAAGGCCCCCCATTTGGTTGTAAATCTGGAAGCTATACACCGAAATCCCCATCACCAACACAGCAGGGATCGCAGTCCAGAGGATTTCTAGCGGGATATTGCCATGGATGGGAGGACCATCGGACTCATCACCAGGCTGGCGACGAAACTTAATTGCCGAGATAACAATCAGGCCCTGCACCAATAGAAACAGGCCAATTGAAATGGTCAGCATCACATTAAACAGCGTATCCACATCCGCCGCAGTACTCGTTGCAGCGAAGGGTAATAAGTTGTTGTTGAGACCAAACCACAAGCTCACCAAAGTAATAGCAATACCGGCGAGCAAGGTGAGAATTGTGACGGGGATATCCACAGGAGCGACCGAAAATGAGGGGTTGAAAAGCGTGAAAACCCTATTGGGCAAAGCCAAAGAGCCAGGGCGCAACACAACTCAATGCAATGTCACTTGAGCTGATGTCTTAAGTTCGCCTAAATATACCTCTGCCCTTGCAGCAATTCTTAAAAGAAAATGAGGAATGATACAGACTTCTAACCGATTCCAGCCTAATGCAGTCCTGAGCTTGGCGGCATTTACATGCACGATGCTTAACGATTTGTTTGGAATTGGAAGAATGCTCAAGAATCTGACCCTTAGGTAACTGATTTACCTGTATCTATTGAGCCTTAGTTAGAAAATTTTGGGTGGGATCATCTGTTTTTGTTAACAACTTGCAGATAATATTTCAAATCTTAAACAACTAGTCTGAACAAAATCCTTATAAAAGGAGGGAGAAATAAAAAAAATATGGTCTTTATGGGTTTTGAATCTATAGAAAACCCTAAAAAAAGCTACAGCCTGTAAATATACAAAATCTAATCGTTACAGTTATGGGGAGCTGTAATTCAAAAAGATGAATCAAAAGCATCGTGGTTTACGAGGCTATCGGGTGATAATTATTGCCCAGATTGGGAAATGATTGTTGTCCCATGGAGCAAATTGTTTCCTTGCACAGCCCCCACGCGGTATCTCTCGAGTGAAGGTTCAGTTCAACGCCCTAGTAGGACAAGCGCCTCAATGATTGAGTCTCTACTATCCATCTCGTCTGACCAACGGACTGACTGCTCTGGGAGGGAACTCCCAGTAGATAAGGCCGTTTCCCAAGTGCATTGGCTGGCTGGTCGACTGGCGGTTGCAACGCTGGTCTTAATGGCCATTGGCAGTGCTACAAGGGTCATGAATGCTGGCCTAGCCTGTCCCGACTGGCCGCTTTGCTATGGTCAGTTGCTGCCTAGCCAGCAGATGAATTTGCAGGTTTTCCTTGAATGGTTTCACCGTTTGGATGCTTCCTTGGTGGGCTTTGGCACCATTGGCTTGGTTGCTTTGAGCCTGTGGAAACGTCATTTGCTACCGAACTGGACTCCATGGGCGGCGATCGCCGCCCTCTTCCTAGTGGTCTTCCAGGGTGTTTTAGGGGCCTTCACCGTGACAGAGCTACTGCGCTTTGACATTGTCACCGCTCACCTGGGCACAGCTCTGCTGTTCTTCAGTGTCTTGCTCACCATCGCCATCAGCCTCAAGCCTTACCAAGCAGTGGGCTCGGCTGGATACTTGCGTTGGATTGGCTTAGCTGCGGCCCTGCTGGTTTATGGTCAAAGCATCCTCGGTGGGCTAGTCGCCTCCCAATGGGCTTTGCATCAATGCTTAGCGGGCTCACAGCTCTGCAAAATCATGAATGGCCACATGTGGGGCGTCTTGCCAGCCACGATTGCCGTCCTAACACTGCTCGCGCTTACCCTGCGTAAGCCAGCAGTCTCGCCTCTCCTCAAACGCTTAGCGATGGGAGCGGGACTGGCCCTAGTTGCCCAGGCCAGTTTAGGCATCGCCGCTTTCAAACTCCGCCTCCAGGTTGAGCCCCTCACGGTGAGTCACCAACTTGTCGGTGCCACACTACTGGGGTTGCTTATTAGCTTCACCGTTATCGCTTGGCGGGATCAGTCCGAAGCTCAAGGCCTGCCTCAATCTAGTCCATTTCCTAGCAGCGTGACTGAAGCGATCGCATCTCAAGGAATCGCTTAACCGAAGCTTACCGAAGCTGAAGTCGCAAGCAAGTCGTGTTTGCTCCTTTTGGCAACGGCTAATTGCTCCCTAGGCTTCCATCAAAATCGCGCCTGCCCCAAGTTTTTTCAGCCCTCGTTTTATTAGGTGTGACCTCGAAATGCAAGAAACCTTCAACAGCTCAGCCCCACGCCTCCACGCCAACGGTCTTGAGGTGATCAAGAGCTACTACCAGCTCACGAAGCCACGCATCATTTTGCTGCTACTCATCACAACCGCAGCAGGTGCCCTCGTGGCAGGTCGGGGACAGGTTGATGGACTATTACTCCTCGCGACCCTGGTCGGTGGAGCCTTGGCATCCGGTGCGGCTAATACCATTAACTGCCTCTATGACCGCGATATCGACTACATCATGGAGCGCACGCGCTGGCGGCCTCTGCCTTCCGGGCGGATTCAGCCCAGGGATGCCCTGATTTTTGCGATCGCCCTTACGGCCATTTCCTTCACCCTCCTAGCCACCGTCGCCAATCTCCTGGCCGCGAGCCTAGCCATGGCGGGGATCGTCTTCTACGTCTTGATCTACACCCACTGGCTTAAGCGGCACACCACTCAAAACATCGTTATTGGCGGTGCGGCTGGAGCCATTCCTCCCCTTGTGGGCTGGGCGGCTGTTACGGGAGATTTGAGCCTCGCCCCTTGGATGATGTTCCTAATCATCTGCCTTTGGACGCCACCCCACTTCTGGGCCTTGGCACTGATGATTCGTGATGACTACAAGAATGTGGGCGTTCCTATGCTTCCCGTAGTGGAAGGCAGTGGCGAAACAACCCGCCAAATTCTGCTCTACTCTTTCTTGCTAGTCCCTGTGACCCTCGTACTGAGTTTCCCTGGCCAAAGCAACGGCTTGCTCTATGGATTGATGGCTCTGATTTTGGGGATTGAGTTTCTAAGACGAGCGATCGCCCTCTGGATACAACCCGAAGAGAAATCCGTTGCCAAATCCCTGTTTACCTACTCCATCTTTTATTTGATGCTTTTGAGTGCAGCTATGGTGGTTGATGTCCTGCCAGTCTTACAGGGCATCAACAATGGCTTGATGTGTGAAGCCCAAGCAGTTCTCCATGCCATTCCAATGATTCCAGTCCTGAGCTAAGCCAATCGTTAAACTCGATCTTCAGTACAACCTATAGCTCAAAACCAAAGCGGCATCTCAGAATATTGAGATGCCGCTTTGGTTTTAACTGCGATCTAGATTCTGCCTCAAGTATAGCAACGGCCTCACTTGCTAGGACACTTGCTGTCCACACCACCGCCTGCCATTTGTAGCTTTGACAGACTATGAATGTCCTAAATGATGTGGCAACGGCTATCAAGACTCAAGACCAGAGTCTCTGCTAGTCACGAACCCAAGTGAAGGTAACCCGACGGCCACTCAACTTCTCCAGCGTGTCCTGGGTCAACGGCATTTCATACATCACCCGACGAACACCAAACAAGCGACCCTTCACAAAAATCACCTTGGCACCTTCCAAATCACTTGCCTTGAGAGTGGTGCGGCGTAGGCGGCTGTCCTTATCTTCAGCTTCCATCTTTACAAGCTGCAGTCCATCAGCGTTAATAACACGGATTTCCTTGGCCCAATCCAAGATAGAGCGGAAACCCAGCTCCACCTCATCATTGGCAAGCTCAGAGTTATTGCTCACCTGGTACTGAATCTCGTCATAGAGACCCAAGCCAGTGCTGTCATGGTCAATATAATGGCGGTTACAATCCACCGATTGACCGACACAAACACTGATGTTCGTGAGATTTTCAAAGCTGATGGCCTCAATGGCCATGGCCGACATCCCAGCCATACTAAGGACGACAACCGCCCCACCCAAAGCCGAACCTAAGCGAGAGATAGAAAAGCGCTGACGCATAACAAGTAATTTGTGTGGACTTTTATGTAATCGAAGCCTATGGCATTTCGCTGGAGGCAAGGGATAGATATGGGGCAATCGCCAGAGCTGTTTAGTCTATCCTCAAAAGAATGAGACAGATCCAACTCTGGGCCTGCGCCCTTCGATTGCCATAGCCCATAATAAACGACTAGATTTTAGACGTTTTGTTCAGATTTTGACCGAGTTTATACAAACTCAGGCAGGCTAAAGGACAAGTGTGAACCAGCCTCATCCCAAGAGTTCCCTCTCACTGAGAGCGTAAACCCTTGGCATTTTGGGAAAGTTCATCTAATTCTGGCAAGAGCGACTTTCCCCAGCGGTCGTAATTTGCTGCGTTCTCTCGCTCTAGCCCCTATCCCTTTCGAAGCCATTACAGCGTCATATGCAGGTTAAAGCCGCCGTCGCCCACGCTGCTGGGCAGCCCCTCTCCATCGAAACCGTGGAGCTAGAAGGCCCTAAAGCTGGAGAAGTCCTGGTCGAAATTAAAGCAACGGGCATTTGTCACACCGATGCCTACACGCTCTCCGGTAAAGATCCCGAAGGACTCTTTCCTGCGATCTTGGGCCATGAAGGCGCAGGCATCGTTGCTGAAGTAGGAGCTGATGTCAAAAGCCTCAAGCCGGGTGATCATGTCATTCCCCTTTACGTGCCGGAATGCCGCGCCTGCAAATTTTGCCTTAGCGGCAAGACCAACCTCTGCCAAGCCATCCGCTTGACCCAAGGCAAGGGCCTCATGCCTGACGGCTCCAGTCGCTTCAGCCTGGATGGCAAGCCCCTGTTCCACTACATGGGAACTTCTACCTTTGCCAACTACACCGTCGTCCCCGAGATTTCCCTGGCGAAGATCAGGGAAGATGCCCCCTTCGATAAGGTCTGCTACATCGGTTGTGGCGTGACCACGGGGATCGGTGCAGTCATTAATACTGCCAAAGTCGAGCCTGGTGCCAATGTGGTGGTCTTTGGCCTAGGCGGAATTGGTCTCAACGTGATCCAAGGGGCTCGCTTAGTGGGAGCTAACAAGATTATCGGCGTCGATCTCAATCCCGCTAAAAAGGAGCTGGCCGAAAAATTTGGCATGACACACTTCGTTAATCCCGAAGAGGTGGGCGATGATCTTGTTGCCCATTTGGTAGAGCTAACTGATGGCGGCGCAGACTATAGCTTTGAATGTATTGGCAACGTCAATGTCATGCGCCAAGCTTTGGAATGCTGCCATAAGGGTTGGGGCGTTAGCGTGATCATTGGTGTTGCACCTGCAGGTGCTGAGATCAGCACCCGGCCCTTTCAGCTCGTCACCGGTCGCTCTTGGAAAGGAACCGCCTTTGGTGGGGCCAAGGGACGAACGGATGTACCGAAGATTGTGGACTGGTACATGGAGGGAAAAATTAACATTGATGACCTGATCACCCACACCATGTCATTGGAAAAGATTAATGAAGCCTTTGACCTCATGCATGAGGGTAAGTCAATCCGCAGTGTTGTGCTGTTCTAATTACAGGGGGGAAATGCCAAGAGGGTAAAGCAACCTGATGAGTTCGACGGCTTAGACACCGACCTCATCTCCTAAGGAACAAGAATTAAATTAGACTTGCCTGCTTTGCCTTTGGCAAGCTTAGGCACTGCAAGGGGGATTTGAGGAGGAGAGCGTAGGATTGATAAGTCCTCGTTCCTAAGGGAGAAGGAGAACCGAACAACAATAAATCTAAGTCCCAAACCAAGTGAACTTATTAGGTGAGGCTAGTTTGGCCTTTTTGAACTCAGTTTAAAGCAGCTTCAGCCTGTCAAAATTAGCTTCACGTTGCGGCGAATAGAATCGCTCTTCAAAT
The DNA here is from genome assembly GCA_938021205.1 of uncultured Pseudanabaenaceae cyanobacterium. GTDB lineage: Bacteria > Cyanobacteriota > Cyanobacteriia > PCC-9006 > JAAUQQ01 > JAAUQQ01. Next base: position 57,292 of record CALIGI010000001.1, on the reverse strand, counting down.
TTGGTATCAGTGACAAGCGAATCAACTTGGACTGTACCCAGGTGATGAAGGCAGCACAGCTATAAGCCACAAAAAACTTTACGCCTATATTGCCGTAATCCAAGGCACGAAATACTTCTACAAAGGGAATATGCCAGAGATATAGCCACATGCTGTTGCGTGAACAGAAGAGAATGAACTCCTCCACCAATTTGCTCCGCTGCACAGTAGCAACGATGGGTTCAATGGCTAGCCATAGTAGTGCAGAAATCGATACTGCATAGAACAAGTAGTAGGCCGTGGGCGGATATTTAAATGCTTGCAAGTTGGGCAAGGTTGATCCAGCGCTGGCCCCTAGTCCCAAAGCCAAAAAAACGCCCAGAGTGGTCCAGAAGACAGCCTGAGTTTGCCCTTTGCTCAATTGAGGTAGGCGAACCCCTAGGGCAAAAATAAGTCCATAGGCAATAGCGTAATAAATCAATAGGGCTAAAAGCTTCCCCCCAGCGGAGGCTTGACTGGCATCAAGGCTCACACTGAGTAGCAGTTCATAAAGGCCGTAAGCTCCAGCCAGCAATAAAAGATAAGTGCGATTGCTCTGAATTCGTCTATTTAACCAAGCAATCCCTGGGGCGATCGCCGCCACGAGCAAAAACACTCGGATAATCCACACATAGGGAACTCCCATGATCCCTAATAGGGCATAACTACCAAGCACATGCTTAAGCTCTAGCCAATCGTGGCTGGGCCACACAGCATGGAGAACCAAGAAGTAAGCACAAAGGAATAACCACATGGGAAGTAGCAAACGCTTTATTCGCTTCCAGAGGTATCCCCGGTAAGATTGAATCTTCCCCGCCTTAGAAAAGGAGAGACCAGCCACAACTACCATCAAAGGAACATCAAAGTTCCTCAGTTGAAAGAGTAGATTAGGTGGATCAACATGGGCAAAAATAATTAAAGACAGCCCCAGAAATCTGAGGAGGTCAATGCGTGGGTCTCTCACAATTCACCTGAGCTTAAGTGGGACAACTTTCGAGGCAACTTCGCAACTACAGTTGGCCGAGAGTAATCTGAAATATGATGCAGAATCATCATAGAGTTATCGATAGAAAAACCTGTGGCCTACATCGCATCAATATCTTAAAAGAGACTTTGTTGAAGCCTTCTTGAATCCCATAATACCTATGTCTAGTCGGTTTTTCGGATTTTTGAGTATAAAATAAAACATGATTTTCTCGAACATTTATAGCAACCTAGTTGTATTTGTTGCACTTACAAATCATGCATTCCTGTCATGAGCTTCTATGACATGCAAAAAGAATAATTAAGAACCAGGGTTTTTCAATACTCCCATGGGTTATTCCCGATGAAGGGGGACTCCCGATAGGACTAAGTATGTCAGATTCGAGGTATTAATTTACACAATTTGACTGGTTGATATTGCAGGCAAGGCTCTATGGATTAAGAGTGCTATCCCAAGCACTTCTGCCAGAGGAAAAATTGCATTCGCAATGTTTTGTTACTTTCCGTTTTCACTCAATATTCCGAACCATGGCAGACGCCTCCATTCTTTCTCCTGCTCCCCAGCTTTTATCTAAAACCCATTGTTTTGGGGGAGAGGTTCAGTTTTACCGTCATGCTTCGACAGCCTGCCAGTGTGACATGACTTTCTCGGTCTTTATTCCCCCTCAGGCAGCGCAAGGTTCAGTGCCCGTTCTCTACTACCTCTCTGGCCTGACTTGCAGCGCTGAGAACTTCACCACGAAGGCTGGTGCCCAGCGCTATGCCTCCCACCATGGGCTGATGCTGGTGGCACCGGATACGAGCCCTCGAGGGGAAGAGGTGCCCGATGATGAGCGCAGCTGGGATTTTGCGAAAGGCGCAGGCTTCTATGTGGATGCGACGGAAGCGCCCTGGGCTCAGCATTACCGTATGTACAGCTACGTGACTGATGAGCTACCTCAACTCGTTGAAGGTTATTTTCCGGCGGATACCAGTCGCCAAGGCATTATGGGCCATTCCATGGGGGGGCATGGGGCCTTGGTCTGTGCCCTGCGCAATCCAGAACGCTACCGTTCCGTTTCTGCCCTAGCTCCCATTGTGGCTCCCATGCGCTGTCCCTGGGGAGAGAAGGCGTTTTCCCATTATTTGGGGAGCGATCGCGAAACCTGGAAAACCTACGATGCCAGCGAACTCGTCAAATCGGCTCACTTTGGTGGCCACATCCTCATTGACCAGGGTGACGCCGATTCATTTCTCATGGAGCAGCTCAAGCCAGAGCTGTTTGAGGCAGCTTGTGAAGAAGCGCAGCAGCTACTGACTCTACGCCTTCAGCCCGGCTACGACCATAGCTATTACTTTATTGCCTCGTTCATGGAGGACCATATCCAGCACCATGCCATGGCGCTGATTGACTAATCGTTTAATCGACTGGGCTCAATCCGCTATGGCGTTTTCAATGAAGCCGAAATAGGGGCTATGGATAGGGTGAATTCTCTGAAGAGAGAATTCACCCTAAGAAAAAACCCGGAATGACTCCCGGGCTCACAAGCAGCTTCTCATGTGTTTAATCCTAAGGCAGATCACTGGGAGAATCGTGAGGCAATCATCAAGTCTCCAGGTAGATCGTTAAAGTAGAAGCAAAGTTTAATACTTTCTAAAAAATCAATTGCTTCAGTCTAGGGAAAATGGCTTAAGTGCAATTGTGTAGGTCCCAAATCTGAACTTATCGGCGACGATCGCGTTCATAGCGAGGGCGAGATGAGCGACGCCAAGCCAACCAGCTCTTCATGACCTTCTGACGACCATCCCGGTCATAGGGACGGTTCGAAACATATTCGGAACGACGCTTGAGTACTCCCTCCGCCCGGTCATAGGTCTCAGACTCGGATTCATCCAGCTCCAACAAGCGTTGAGCATCCATCGTCACAAAGACATCAGAATAACCATTTTTTCCCGGCATCAGGCTCATCTCTTGCCACCAACCTACGGCAAAACCCCCCGCCAGTCCGCCCACAGCCCCAAAGACAATGGCATAGGGCAAAGGAAAGCGTAGGAGCACCAGCACAACCAGGAAGATCAGCCAGAACTTTAACCCCGCTGTGAAACCATCTTCTTTGGTGTTTTTGAAGTTGTTCTGCTGCACAGGATTGTCCTCAGTGGCGTCGCCACTCAGCGAATAGCAACCTCTTTGGCTGGAGGCAGCGAATCTTGCTGGGATCGCGACGGGTAGATGATGCTAATGCTGTCTAGGCATGGAGGAATTTGGCATCCCACCGGTTCATCCCAAGTATCGCAATTGAATCGCGAAAGCTTAGGCCCAGGAAGCAAGTGCATTCTAAGCCATTGTTCCGAGCTTGGCCTGTTTTTTTGCTGCGAGACTTTGCCCGTTGTTTATAGTCGCTGACCTCATCAATGTCAGCCCCGCCCTCAGGCTTCAGGCTTCAGGTTCACGCAACTGCATGGCAACAATTGAGCTCCCTGGAATATTTCTATCCCAGGGAGCTCGCTTCGATTAAGCCATCAAACAAGAACTAGCGCTGAGCCCGATCCATTTTGGCTAGCAGTCGCTCAGCCAATTTGTCGGGGACCTCCTGGAGATGGTCGGGCTGCCAGTCAAAGAAGCCAACGCCCAGGGTGAGCGATCGCAGTTCCACAATCAAGTCTTGCATTTCCGCCTGGGGCAAATAAGCTGTGACCTCGTCCCAGCCTCCCCAATTCTCCTTGCCGTCATAGCCCAGGATTTGACCACGACGACTGCTTAACAGGCGCAGTACTCCAGACGTAAACTCCATGGGCACCGAAATCACGACGGACAGGATCGGCTCTAGCAATGTGGGCTGACAACCCGGCATTCCCTGCTGCATGGCAATACGAGCGGCCTGCTTAAAGGCTTGCTCTGAGCTATCGACGGAATGGTAAGACCCATTGGTCAACGTCACCGCCACATCCACTACCGGGAAACCCAGGGGGCCATGGCCCAGATACTCTCGCACGCCGGTTTCGACGCCGGGAATGTACTGCTTGGGAACTACACCCCCAACAATGCGCTGGCCAAAGTTAAAGCCACTGCCTCGGGGTAAGGGCTGAATGTCGATAAAGACATCGCCGAACTGACCATGGCCTCCAGTCTGGTGCTTGTAGCGACCATGGACGTTTTCGCCGCGCTTACGAATCGTCTCCTTGTAGGGCACCCGAGGAATGTGGGTGACCATGGGCAACTTGTACTTGTTCGTCAGTCGAGCCAGGTTCACCTTGAGGTGGATTTCTCCTTGACCCCAGAGGATCACTTCATGGGTATCGCCATGTTGTTCCCAGTGCAGCGAGGGATCTTCCTCTTGGAGGCGCTTGAGGGCGGTGCTCATTTTCACTTCGTCATCGCGATGTTCTGGGGCGATCGCCAGGGCATATACGGGATGCATGGGCTCGATTCCCGGCAAGCTCAGCGCCGCATCTCCTTCCAGGGTCAGTGTATCGCCCGTTTGAGCGCCCTCTAACCGAGCTACCGCAATGATGTCGCCAGCCTGGGCCCGCACCACGCCCATGTGCTGCTGACCCATGAGGCGATAGAGACCGCTGGAGCGATCGCCATTCAGGGTTATGCCATCGCTCAATTCCCCTTGCCAAATGCGCACGAGGGAAAGCTTGCCTGCTTGGGGCACATAGAACGTCTTCAGTACCTGGGCTATGGGCTGATCAGCTTTACCCTTAGATTGACCCAGGCCACGCCGCTCGGCTGTTTCCGCTGGGCTGGGTGTCTCTAGGGCTAGCGCATCTAATAAGGGACGCACCCCTAGATCTTGATCGGCCTGGCCAAAGAATACCGGCACAATTAGAGCTGAACCCAGCTCCCATTTCAGATCTTTTTGAATATCTTCGGGCTTGGGCTCCCGTTCCTCCATCAGTGTCTCTAAGAGTTGATCATCAAAGCTAGACAGAGCATCCAGCATTTCTTCCCGTGCCAGTAGCTCCTCTGCTCGCAGCGCCTCGGGCAGGACCATGGGGGTGGCTGGGCTGTGGTCTTCGTAGTGGAATGCCTTTTCGTTCACTAAGTCAATAAAGCCGACCAAGTCTTCTCCCTGGTGAACGGGATACTGATGGGGCACGAGGGGGCGGCTGGAAACTGACTGCAAGGTATGCAGCACATCCATGAAGCGATTCTGGTTGGCCCGATCCATCTTGTTGATAAAGACGAAATGGGGAATTTCCCAGTCATCCAAAAACTTAAATAGGGGCGAGAGGGTGAGCACCCGTTCGATGTCGGGCTCGCAAACGACGATCGCCGCATCTACCCCAATCAGGGCATTCCAGGTTTCCTGGGCAAATTCAATTGAGCCGGGACAATCGACAAAATTAAAGCGCAGCTCACCGAAGTCGGTAAAAGCTGCGCTTATTTCAACACTGGTTTGGCGATCGCGGGCCTCTGTACAGCCATCCCCAACGGTGTTTCTATCCTGAATCGAACCTTTGCGGGAAATGGCCTCGGTCACAAACAACATGCTTTCTAAGAGCGTTGTTTTACCACTGGAATAGGGACCCACGATCGCCAGATTCCGGATGCCAGACGCAGCTTTACTTTGCATACATGCCTCCTTGGGGTGCGGCCCAATCGCCGTTCACCATCCATATGGGTTGATGGCAGGGCAGCAAGCAGGACTGGGCCAGGTCTGATGCAAGAGATCCACCAGAAGTGGTGCGAGGGCCTCTGCTGCGGTGCCTATTCGGACCCTAACGCAGCGGGGATCAGCCCAGAGCCTATTCGACATGGTTTTTAAGCAAATCGTTTTGGCCCGTAAATCTAGGTGAGGCTTTGGATCTTTTGGTAAAGCAGTTGTAACAACACCGTGATGGACAGCGATTTGTTCAGCGATCACTATCAGGCCGCCGAAAGGTCAGGGTAATCGCCCCCCGCCCGCCCGCTTTAGCGCCGCCCATGCCCATAAGCCGCACTTCGCCTTCCGCACCAATTTCCACACACAATTCAATCTCTTCCAAACGCAGACCTTCTTTCTTCTGAGCCTGAGCTTCAGCTTGGTCAAAGACCCGGCCCATGGCGTTGATGAACTGGCCCATGCGTTGCTCCAGTTTTTTCGTGCTGATGGGGTGGGGCTTGGGCTCAACGAAGCGTTGGTGGGAGGAGTGAGCGCCTTTGCCAGTCCGGAGGGTACCTTCGGGCAGGTTAGGGCCAGGGGCTGGGGGCTGGCCGTTGCTGGTGACGACCCAAATGGTTTCTTCAGTCATGGCGGTTTGGGGATCTCTGGCGCTAAACGATTGCGCTGACCATTGTGGCGATCGCCATACCCCGTCGCCAGGGGGCCAGAACCATATCAGTCAACGCAACTCTAAGCCAAACGAATCAACAAAGTAGTAAATAAGACAACACCTGCGGATGAAGGGAGCCTTACCCTGCCGTTATGGTTAGAAGCCCTAATCTGTTCACGTAATCTCCCGTAACCATGCGCAATCGCCTATTCTGCCAAGCTCTGGCTGCTTTACTCATTAGTGCTACGACGCTGACAGCCTGCAATTCCTCACCCAATGTAGCGGTTGAGGAAAATGGAGCAATAAGCAGTGACCAGGCCACCGATATTGGCGATCGCGCTGACAAGAATGTTTTGGTCATTGGCGCTATTCCCGACCAAGATCCCGAAAAACTCAACCGCCTCTATGACAAGCTGACGAGCTATCTCGCGGAGGAGCTAGATGTGGAGGTGCAGTACAAGCAGATGACAAATTATCCCGCTGCGGTCAGCGCCTTTAAGGTGGGGGATCTGGACCTAGTTTGGTTTGGTGGATTGACTGGGGTACAGGCGCGTTTGCAAGTGGAAGGGGCTGAGGCGATCGCCCAGCGAGATATCGACGACGAATTCACCAGCGTTTTTATTGCCAATACATCCAGTGGTATTGAGCCCTTTGATAGCGTGGAAGGTCTCACCGCGATCAAAGACCGCCGCCTAACCTTCGGCAGCGAGTCCTCTACTTCCGGTCGCCTCATGCCCCAGCATTTCATGGAGCAAGCGGGCGTCACCTTGGAGGATCTTCAGGGGCAGCCCGGCTTTTCAGGCTCCCATGACACGATCCTAGAAGTGGTCCAAGCGGGCAGCTACGAGGTCGGTGCCATGAATGAGCAGGTTTGGAGCAGTCGCCTGGAAGAAGGCAAGGTAGACGAGAGCAAAGTTCAGGTGATTTTCCAAACTCCCGCCTACTACAACTACCACTGGATTTTGCAACCCAGTGTGGATGAGCGCTTTGGCGAGGGCTTCAGTGAAAAGGTTCAACAGGCATTCTTGGCACTGGATGCAAGCGATGCGGATCAGGCTGAGATTTTGGATCTGTTTGGTGCGGAAAGCTTTATCGCAACGGAAAATGCCAATTACAACGCCATTGAAACGGTAGGGCGGGCAGTCGGCAAGATCAAATAGCGCAAGAGACAACAGGACAAAACCGACCTCATCCCCTAACCCCTTCTCCTAAGGGAGAAGGGGAACCAACGCAAAAGCATGCTTTTCAGCCTCTTATTTTCCCCTCTCCCCAGGGAGAGGGGCTAGGGGTGAGGGCAGCATCAGCGTTGTCGAACTCAGATTGGATTAATAAATCCCGCCTGGCACCGTGAATTGACAGACCGATGAACTGCTCTGATCCTCCCGACGCACTGGACATTGAGGCCGCACCAGGGGATTGTCCCAAGCCATTAGCTCCCGCAGCCGCGACATGCCCGAAATCGGCTGCAAGCTGCGAATTTCGTTATTCCGCACATATAGCCCTTCCAGGGTGAAGGCATGACCGATGGGGCCTAAATCCTGGATTTGGTTGTGGTCCAAGCTCAACCAGCGCAAACTGTGGAGCTGGCGCAGCGGGCTCAAGTCCTCAATTTCATTCATCGATAAATCCAGCATTTCCAAGCGCTTCAGCCGCTGCACCACCCGGACATCGCCAAGGCCGTTATTGGCGAGGTTCAAGCGCTCCAGATTGCGCAGTTTTGTCACAGGCCAGAGGTTTTGGGAATGGACCGAGTTCAAGTCCAGCGATCGCAACTGAGGCATCTGCTCCAAGCTGTCCAAATACTTCAGCGGGTTGCTGTGGATGGACAGCACTTCCAGATTCTTGAGGTCACGCAGGGGGCGAATGCTGGTGATGCTGTTGCCACCCAAATGCAATTCCCGCAGTCGCGTCAGCTTCGACAGGGGCTTGAGATCATTAATTTGATTCGTTTTTGCAAGCTGGATGATATTGCCCCAGACAAAAGGCCGGGTTGCCTCGGCGTCGATCCCAGTTGCTTGTTTAACCTCAGCTCCCTCTGCCAAATGTTTGCTGGGCTTAATACTGAGCTGCTTGGTTTGTTCAAGTTCATGTTCCATCCCAGTCCAATCTGGCTTGGACGCAGTCGCTTTATCTAGATTGGCTTTAGCTCGGTGGGCATGGGTGCGGCGATCGCTGGTCAACAGTCCAAAGGGTACTTCTGGCACCCCCGACAAATCCAAAATCTCCAGCTGACTCAGCTTCTCCAGCGGCGTCAAGTCGGTAATCGTATTCTCCCGAATCACCAGCCGCCGCAACTGGGGATACCAGCTAATCGGCTCCAGCGTCGCCAACCCTCTCCCCAGAATAATCAACTGAGTCGAACGGCTCAGCAGCATATGGGCTTCGCGGCAGTCCTGGGTCTCCACGGCTTGAAGCATCAAGTCTAGGGTGACTTGCATCTCCGTCGGGGCCGTGATGCGGCGATCGCACCAATAAATAAAGCCTCGTGAATCCGCAGTGACCTTGGCCTGGGCATCGGCTGGCAATCGGGCTATGGGGTTTGCTTTAGAAGCCGTGGGAGTTGAGGAGGCTTTTGCATTTGCAACCGCTGGATTTGCGGGCATGGCAGAGCTCGGTGCTGCCAAGGCGACGGAGCTGGCAATCGCCAACAAAGCTGATGCCAAGGCGGACTTGCCTGGCAAAGGAAAAATATTCATCTTGATGCCACTGAGTTGACCGAAACGAAACGCTGGCCCGGCAGTTCGGTCGTTGAAGCGATGCGACTTCAACAACGGTAGTTTTGCTACTATTTGGGCCGCTGTTTAAGCCTTCAATGCCTAGCCTTGCAAACCGGATTTGATGTAACTCGTGACTCAAGAATGGCGAAGATTCTTCCTATCTAGGCGCAGTAAAGAACGCCAGTGCAGATCAGCTCTATGATCAGGCTGTCGCAAACCAGCCTCTTGCGGGTAGATTTTCCCTAACTTGCCCGATGTCTCTGCCAGAATCGCAATTATCTGTTGGTCAAATGTCTAATCGGCTCTGCCCAGAGCCACTGCTTGCCATCCAGCAGGTCAGCCACCAATTCCAGGGGCGAGCTGCCCTGAGTGGAATCAATTTGCAGGTGTATCCCGGCGATCTCCTCGCCCTCGTTGGCCCCAGTGGTGCAGGTAAAAGTACATTGCTTCGTCTGCTCAACGGTAGCCTTTCTCCCAACCAGGGCAGCATTCATGTCCTAGGCCGCGACCTCAACCAAATTTCCAACCGCCAGCGCCGTAAACTCCAACGCCAAATCGGCACCATCTACCAGCAATTCAACCTGATCAACTCCCTACGCGTCATCCACAATGTCAACGCAGGCAACCTGGGTCGTTGGTCTCTGCCCAAAGCCATCTTCTCCCTAGCCATCCCCCAAGAGATAGCAGCAGCCCAAGCAGTTCTCACCCAAGTTGGCATCCCCGAAAAAATCTTTGAGCGCACCGACCAACTCTCCGGCGGACAACAGCAGCGCGTCGCTATCGCCCGCGTCCTCACCCAAAATCCCCAAGTCATCCTCGCCGACGAACCCATCGCCAGCCTCGATCCCGAGCGCAGCCGAGAAGTGATGGCGTTGCTGACTCAACTTTGTGCTAGCCCCAATGCTGGTCAAGGTAGAGCCTTGGTCGTTAGCTTGCATGACTTGGAAATGGCGAGGGACTGGTGCGATCGCATCATTGGCCTCCGCCAAGGGCAAATCTGCTTCGATTGCCCCACCGCAGAGCTAAAGGACCACCAGATCGAATCGCTTTACCAAATAAGTAACAGCAATCAAATAGGCAACAGCAACTCAATTTAGACTGACCACTCGGGAATGCTAAAGCTGATCCCGTCAGGAATGAGCAGCTATGGCCCGTGCCGCAAAAGCTACGGCATCAAACCCGTCATCGTCTTTCCCGGCTGGTTTGTGGAGCCGCTGTCAGCCCAACAAAAAGAAACGCTCTGGATTCTCAATCCCAAAGTGCTCCCTTCCTTCTTACAGCGCACTCCTAGCCAACTGAGTTCAGAGCAAATTCACCTAGCGGCCTATCACCTCTCCCGCCATTGACGAACCCGCTAATCACGTCATCCAGGTGAAAATCCTAAAAGACAACCAAATGCGATCGCCCCAGGCCATTTCTAGACCTAGGGCGATCGCATCTGAATAGCGAGCGAGCGACCTAAAACTAACCCATCCGTCGCGACAGCAACTGCTCTTCCAACGCTGCAATGCGGCTATAGGCAGCCGTCAACTGAGCCGTCAAGCGTTGCACCTGCATCTCAGGCGGCATAATTAACTGCCCTTCGCCATTATTTGGCAGTACAGAATCATCACCATCATCCAAGACGTCCTTGTGACTCATGGCCTTGGCATAGGAACGAGAATGCTGAACTGTCTGAACATTCTTCTGTGCTGAACCAGAGTTACGCAGGGAATCTATGTTCCCCAGAACCTGTCCAACAGAGTTATTTAGCTGACTAATTGATTCAACTATACTGCCGAGCTTTGCTTCGACAGCTTCAATTCTTTGATCTGTGGAACTCATCGCATCATACCTAAATAGAAAGAATCACCCACACAAAGACAAGTACCCAATATTTCCAAATGATTAAGGAATACTTGTAATGCCATCACTTAACAGTCAGTGAGCCGAAAGCGGAATTGAGCAGCAGTCCTGGACGAGGAGGTTGCAATAGAACCAAAACCACACTGCAATAACGACAACATGAACTGACAGTAACGAGAAGAATCGGAGATGAGCTGCTTTAGAAAAGCTCCTAACCTTGCGAGATAACGAATGGGTTCGCAAGCAAGACACTCAAGGGGAAATTGAGTGAAGCATCTTCAATTGATATTGGCTCAGCTCAGCCTTCTTAGGGACAGTTGAGGGCCATAAGCCTAGCTGTCACAGTGGCTAAAGGGGAGCAGCACCAGTTCTAAGAAGTTAGAGCATGTGCCTGACAAAGACCAAGAGAGAGTCTCCGAGTAAAACTGAGCTCTCAAAGCAAATTAGCCTTGGGAGAAAAGACCTTTTCGTCATCATCAAAATCAGAGAACGAATTGCTCTATTACAGTTCAACCCCAGTGATAAAGGGGGAAAGACCTTCCTAATCTGTAGCGTAAGCCTCATCGCCTAAGAAATTCCAAATGAATGAAATCTAAAGATGATAAGTAGTAATGGAGTTACCAAACGCCCTAAGCAAGTTAGGTCGCCGCTACAACATTAGGCAGTCGATCAGCCTTGACTTCACTTATGTTATGCATTGGCTATAAGAATTGCGGAATCCCTATGAATTACTTAACCTTCTGGCCGTAATAGCTCACTTCAAAGCGGCAGTTTCTTCATATTGAAATCACCTTCAACTCTGTGAAATCTACAAATTACGACGCTCTCGTGATGATCCCCAACGCAAAAACGCCTGACCCCTATGGGGATCAGGCGTTTTATACCGTTTAAAGGTAAATCAACAAAAGTAGAAAAGTAACGGGAAAGAAATACCTAGACACCTTCCGCAGCATTATGCCGATCTATAGCCTCGCTAACTGTCTGAATCTTCACTATCTGGAAGACCCAACATTTGGTCCGTCGAGCAGCCTGGTTTAACCATGGGATAGCAGTTTTCATCCTGCTTGACCCGCACATCCATGAACACGGGGCCATCATGGGCCAACATCTCGGCGATCGCCCCTTCCAGCTCTCCACGCTCCTTCACCAAGATGCCCTTGACCCCAAAGGCCTCGGCCAACATCACAAAGTCAGGCATGCCCGTCTCCATGTTGGAAGAGGAATAACGCTGGCCGTAGAAGTTTTGCTGCCACTGGCGCACCATGCCCTGCCAGCCATTGTTCAAGACCACCGTTTTGGCCTTGATCTTGTACTGGGCCAGGGTGCCCAGCTCCTGGATGTTCATCAAGATGCTGGCATCACCGGCAATACAAATGACCGTTTCGTCAGGCAGGGCCACTTGTACTCCGATCGCCGCTGGCATGCCAAAGCCCATGGTGCCTAAGCCCGCACTGGAAATCCATTGGCGAGGCCCATTCTTGAGAAACTGAGCTGCCCACATCTGATGTTGACCCACATCGGTGGTGAAGTAGGCATTGGGTGCAGCCTTATCCAAGGCGACAACAACCTCTTGGGGGGAAATGCAATCGGGGTAGCTGGGAGCAACCAGGGGATACTTGGCTTTCCAAGCATCAACACGATCGCGCCAGGGCTGGGTTGCCTCGGTCTCAATCTGACCATTGAGCGCCCCCATTTGGCGCAGCATTTCCTTCAGCACATGGCGCACATCTCCCACAATGGGAACGTCGGGCTGACGGTTTTTGCCCACCTCCGCAGGGTCAATGTCGATGTGGATGACCTTGGCATAGCGAGCAAATTCATCCAGCTTGCCCGTGACGCGATCGTCAAATCGCGCGCCCACAGCAATCAAAAGGTCACATTCACTAATGGCGTAGTTGGCATAGGCCGTGCCATGCATGCCCAACATGCCCACCGCGAGAGGATGCTTCTCATCGAAGGCCCCCTTACCCATCAGCGTTGTGGTCACGGGGATTTGGAACGCCTCGGCCACAGCTTTAACTTCGCTGTGAGCGCCAGAAGAAATGGCACCGCCTCCCACATACAACAGAGGTTGCTTGGCGGACTTAATCAACTGTAGGGCAGCTTCCACCTGACGAGCGCTTCCTTCAACGGTGGGCTTGTAGCCCTCCAAATTCACTGCACCCGGGTCCACCGGCACATAGTCAAACTCTTCTAGGCCGACGTCTTTGGGTACGTCAATCAAGACTGGTGCAGGGCGACCCGTGCGAGCAATGTAAAACGCCTCCGCCACAATGCGAGCCATGTCCCTGGGGTCACGCACCACATAGGAATGCTTCACCACCGGCAGGGTAATGCCGAAAATATCCGTTTCCTGAAAAGCATCAGTCCCGATGGAAGCCCGTCCCACCTGACCCGTGATCACCACCATGGGGATCGAGTCCATCTGGGCCGTGGCAATACCGGTCACTAAGTTCGTTGCACCGGGGCCGGAGGTTCCAAAGCAAACCCCGACCTTACCCGTGGCACGGGAATAGGCATCGGCAGCATGGGAAGCACCTTGCTCATGGCGGACGAGGAAATGTTCAATTTCTCCGCGCTCTTCGGCTAGGTAGAGCTCATCGTAGATTGGCAGAATTGCGCCACCGGGATAACCAAAGATATGCTTCACCCCATGGCGTCGCAGACTGTCAATCAAAGCAAAAGCACCGGTCGCCCGTTGACTGGCAACGGTGGTGGGCTGGGCAACAGTAGACCTCATGGCAGCTCGCTCTCGTACGGAAGAAGACAGAAGCGATTCCCAAATTATTTAAGATGGTCTGGGAATACGTTCTGGGATACAAAATATTCTGCCACCAAAGATCTAGCCGTAGGGGGTTTCGAGAATAAAACCTCATCTACTGGCTGAAATTGGGCAGTTAAGGCTGAAGTTTTTGAGTCTGTGCCAGCAGAATCAAGAGCTGGGCCAGTAATTGAGCAGCATCGATAGATTGGCAGTTGCCCAATCGTCCAAAATCTAGATCGAAGGGAGACTTTAGATTGGGCTGCCAATGGCCCGAGGACTGTTGGGGCGATCGCCACAACTCCAGATGTCCCACCGCCGGGTCGCAATAGAAATAGCCATCACTTGCCCCCAGCCATTCACAGCTTTGAGCCGTGAAGCGATCGTGGCCCAAACGAAACCGAGGGAAACGATCGCCCAAGGGCACCCCCCAACCATCCACCGCGATCAATCCTGTAACCTCTCCACCATCCCTTTGCCAGCATCGCGCGGCAGCTACAGCCCCGACCACCCCAGCACTAAAACCAATCCAGGCAGTCGGAAAGCCTGACGAAAGCTCGGCTTGTTGCCAGCGCTCTAAGACGTAAGACCGGATTAAGTCAGGACCATAGGGCGCAATCTCGGAGGGCAACAGCCAGAGCTGTAATGCTCTAGCCGCTGCGGCTTGGGCTGAAATATCGAAAGAAGCTTGCACTGCGATCGCTCCCTCCAGCGCCGCCCCAAATGCCTTCGTCAATTCAGGCGGATGAATCCCTGGGCAAATCACAACAATCATCCACCTATATTAATGGCCGGAATCGTAACGCGACCCCGGCCATTCAAACAAAACCGATTGCTCCTGCTCTCTACTCAAACCAACATGTAGATGATTCTTTAGGAAACAGGTCTAGCCGACTGCATCGCTCGTAGGACCAAACCTGGATCAACCCAGCTCCCTCGATGCTTCAAGCCCCAATGCAAATGGGGGCCCGTCGTCCGTCCCGTCATCCCCACTCTGCCAATGCGGGCTCCAGTCTGGATCGCCTGGCCCTCACGAATTTGAATGCTACCGCCGCGATCTACTAAATAACGCTGGCCGCTGATCTTCTCGACCTTACCCTGCATATGACAATAGATATGCTCCCATTCCCCGGACTGGACCACAATCGAGGTGCCACAGCGAGTATCATCCGTCACCTCCACAACTTGGCCACCCCACCAACTACGAATAAAGCTTCCCTGGGGGGCAGCCAGATCTAAACCATAGTGAAATTCACTGCTGCGCCCCCCCGTAGCCGATCGCCGATAACCAAAGGCCGAGGTATAGGCCTGGAAACCTTCCACAGGGAAAGAAGCATTGCGCCAAATCTGCACAGCAGTTTTACTCCCGCCCCAGCCCGTCAACTGAGCCTGAGCAACCGGAGAAAAACTCGCTAAACCGGCCACAATAATGCCCAGGCTGACTAAAAGTCCCAATGCTGTGAAACGATTGGCGCTACGCAAAGGCCAGAACAATCCACTGCCAAGCTGAGCTCGGAAGCCTCGGTCAGCCCTGGCCCAATGCCAAAAACGCCGAGCACCCAAATTCAGTCCAAGCGAAATAGAACGATACCAACTACTCACAGTTTGTCCCTTCTCCCGTTGCAACAACCTTTGCAAGCGCCAAACCGGCTGTATCATACCCCAGTGGCTCCTAAGGAAGCCGCTGCTAGTCTGGCCTAGGCGGATTTGCTAAGCCGATTTCCAAGGCCTATTCTCCAAGCCGTCAGCTAAGACGTTGATGAAAACAACTCCTCCGTTGTTTCATCCTTGATTAATATCCCATTAATTCTCCGTAGAAACAGCCCCTATGGACGGTAACTTTTTATCCAAGCTTAAACGTGGCCGTCCGGGTAAAGACGGTGTTGGCTCAGGCATTATTCCCAGCCAAACCCTCGCTTTTCTCGTTAAGCGATTTCTCCAGGCATTGCTCACGCTCATCATTGCCTCTCTGCTCAGCTATGTCATCGTTCAGCTAGCCCCCGGTAACTATGTCGATAGTCTGCGGGAGAACCTCCAGAATGATCCAGAGCTGATTGACCGTCTCGAACAACAATTTGGCCTAGCTGGAGAGCCTGCATCGCCCATTGAATCCCTGGATAATCTGCGCTCTTTCCTGGGTAGCATTGGTCCCTGGTTGGCTTGGGTAATCCCCAGCTATTTCAAATGGCTCGGTCAAGTACTCCATGGCAATTTGGGCGAGAGCTTTGTGTTTAAGCGCCCCGTCGCTGGATTGCTGACTGAACGGGTGGGGGCAACGCTGCTGCTAGCTTTATCTTCTTTAGTTCTGACCTGGGCGATCGCCGTTCCCATGGGCGTCACCGCAGCGGTTAATCAAAATAAAGGTCGCGATCGCCTCCTGCGCAGTCTCAGCTACCTGGGCCAGGGCTTCCCCAGCTTCATCACCGCCCTGCTCCTGCTCATATTGGCCCAGCGGGTCACGCCTTGGCTCCCCGTCGGCGACATGACCAGCATCGACTACGCCGACATGTCCTGGCTCGGCAAAATTCTAGATGTAGCCTGGCACATGATCCTGCCCACCATCGCCCTGAGCGTTGCCAGCTTCGCCGGTCTTCAACGCATCACCCGAGGCGAACTCCTTGAAGTGTTACGCCAGGACTACGTTCGAACCGCCCGTGCCAAGGGCTTACCTGAAAATCGTGTTATCTATCGCCATGCCCTACGCAACGCTATTAATCCTTTGATTACGCTCTTGGGTTTCGAATTTGCCAGCCTGCTCAGCGGAGCCTTTATCGCAGAGTACTTTTTTAACTGGCCTGGACTGGGTCGCCTTATCCTTAAAGCTGTTTTCGCCCAAGATCTTTATTTGGTTATGGCGAGTCTTATGATGGGAGCCGTCATGCTCGTCATCGGGAATCTACTGGCAGATTTACTGCTTTCCGTGATAGATCCACGGATTCAATTAGGACAAGCAGATTAGGCAAATTCTCTGTGACGACTATGCCCATCCATAAACAGTAGAACTAAAACTCAAAAAGTTCGATTGATGCTATTTCTAGACGTGAGTTTGGTCGTAATCAGCTTGCTGATAACTACTGAATTCAGTTCTGCGATTATCCACTGAGATAACTCAGGAACTCTGCCCATGCATCAATCCACAGTTCAGCTAGATTGATGAATCAAAAATTGAGATCATGATGTTCTTTCTATATCCGGAAGAATAATAAAATTTAATCAAAATCAATTGGAGCTAACAAAAACTGAAGAGAGGAGTAGATTTTGAATTCAAAATCTACTCCTCTCTATTTTCTATGAGCTCTACCCCATCGAATCCACAATGAAGCCTAGTATTTACCTTAAGTATCAAGAATATTAGCCATCAAAAGTCCTCCTCAATTTTTCTGCTCTAGAGATCGAAATGGATCCTCTAAAGCTTCTGTATCAGAGCCATCTTGCCTTTTTGAGTCGATATCAATCAAACTATCTCTAAGGGACCTCCCTGAGATATAGCCCTCACTGAATTAGAAAATCCCGTAACAGTACTTAGGTGCTAGAGGAAGGCTTTGGGAATTGCTCAAAATCATGATTTACCACATCTAAACCCTCTTCTTTTAACTTCAATCTCCGAACATAAAATTCGATTTTTCAAAAAAATAGATCTCATAGCTTTGAGTAAAACTATCATTCAACCAAGCGAAAACAACTCGATAAAATAATCATCTCCAAATACCAAAACTTTGTGGCACTTGAGTTGTAGCTGGGCACTATACAGCTATAAGCACCTCGATTCCCATGAATTTCAGATTGGCTTGCCACTGAATGAAGGGACTTGAAACAATCGTCTAACTTTTAGGCCTATGAGTATCATTGCGGGCACCTACGAAGTTTCAGAAGCGCTCTCGGTAGAGCAATTACTAGGCCGTTTACAAGAGGTCTTGAGAACGCCTGCTAGTGGCACTATCACCGTGAGCAGCATCAATGGAACCCCTATAGGTTGCCTGAGATTTAAGCTGGGTCGCTTATTTTGGGTGACTGGGGGTCAACATCGTTGGCGTCGCTGGAATCGTTTAACCCAACAGCTAGGTCTCCAGCTAGAGGGGGTCACTCCTCCAGCGGGAACCCGTGAGGACGATTGGGAATACCAAGTCCTGATCGCAGGCCTTAATCAACAAAAGATTTCCCAGGAGCAAGCCATTGCTCTGATGGAGCAAACCATCCTGGAATCGATGTTCGACATGATTCAGGGCTCCCAGGGGGGCTGTCAGTTTAGCAACTCTCTGGGAGCTGATTCCACTAGCGAGCTCCTTAGCATTCCAAATGGTCTCGCTTTGTTAAATCAAGCCCAGGAGAACTGGCAGGCTTGGCAGGTAGCGGGTCTCAGCGATAGCTCCCCCGATTCGGCTCCTGTGGTGCGCAATGCTGCTGCTCTCCAGCAGCGCACCTCCCCCCAGACTTATCAAACCCTGACGAATCTACTCAATGGGAAATCGACCCTGCGAGAACTGGCCGTGGTGATGCGCCAAGACCTCAAAATGTTGACTCAGACGCTTCTAGCCTATGCCCAGTGGGAGTTAATTGGGCTGGAAACCCTCGCCGATATAGAACGGCCCGGTCGTCAGAGGGCGATCGCCTCCCAGGCTGACCAAGGAATTGCAGCTCCCCCAGATCCGAGGACTGCTCCCCCTGGTGGCAATGGTGCGCCATTGGTCATGTGCATCGACGACAATCCCAAGGTCTGCGAAATGCTGGAAAAAATTCTCACTAGCGCAGGCTATCAATACGTCGGTGTTCAAGACTCACTTCAGGCCCTCCCCGTCCTGCTGGAGCGCAAGCCTGATTTCATCTTCCTGGATTTGGTCATGCCCGTCGCTAGTGGCTACGAAGTGTGCTCCCAAATCCGTCGGATATCCAGCTTCAAAGATGTTCCTGTGGTGATTCTCACTGGTAACGACGGCATCATTGACCGGATTCGCTCCAAGGCTTCGGGCTCCACAGACTTCATCTCTAAGCCCCTAGATGTTGCCAAAGTCTTGGCAACGATCCGGCACTACGTTCCGGATCGCGTTCCCAACGCGGTCTAGAGGCTTAAAGCCCGCTCATCTACTCACAACTTGCTTTTTCAATCGTTTCTCAATTTTGATCATGAGCACCGCATTACTCGTTGAAGATAGCCTGACTGAAGTCGAAGTCATCACACGCTACCTCAAGGGCTTGGGCCTCCAAGTGCTTTGGGCTAATAGCTGCGAAGAAGCCAAGGAGCATCTCAGCAAGGGCACACCGGACTTAATTGTTCTGGATGTGATTCTCCCGGGCCAGAGTGGATTCGAGCTCTGCCGTGAGCTGAAGAGCGACCCGACCACAGACAGTATTCCCGTGATGATTTGCTCCACGAAAAATACTGAGACCGACAAGCTATGGGGTGACATGCTCGGGGCCGATGCCTACTGTGCCAAACCAGTGGACCCCCAAGAGTTTGAAACGATCGTTCGCAAGCTTGTTAAGGCCTAATGCTATGACGACCTCCTCTAATTTGGCCCCAGAGAACTCTATTGCCCTGAAGGATAGCCCCACTGAGCTGAACGCTGAGGCCACCGCTGGACTGCAAACTTGGCTGAATCAAGGCAACAGTGATAGCCAAGGGAGCAACACTAATCCAGTTGCAGCCGCTGTTGAAGAACAGCGCCTGCTGCGCTTTTACCTCCAAGGTAATGAGAGCGCGCTACTGCCGATCAGCAGCATTCAGGAGGTTTTGCAGGTCCCGAAACTTGGGCTGCTGCGGGTTCCCGGAATGCCTCGTTCCATTCTGGGGGTTTCCAATTGTCGAGGCTCCATTCTCTGGATGGTGGATCTGGCACTGCTCCTAGGTTTAGAAACAGCGCCCACCAGCTCTGCGGCCCAGCCTTGGCAGGCCCTCAATCGCGCCCAGCAATCCCTGAACATAATTACGATCCAAGCCGCAGGTGAGTCACTCGGCCTGGTTGTTCCTAAGGTGATGGACATTGAAACCCATGCCACTCAACAAATTCAACCGCCATCTGCTGATTTGTTCTCCTCCCAACTGCTGCCTTTCCTCGCAGGCTATCTGACGCGTTCCTGTAGCCCTGTTTTTAGTGCCAGCGCCCTAATTGAACATCTCCAACTACAACGCTCATAACGCCTAGCTTCCTGCGAAGTCCATTGTCATGAAAATTTTCCAACGCCGTCCCCAGTCTGAGTCCACTTCTAACGTGGGCGACTCCCAGAAAATCGACGATCGCCTCCAAGAGGTTTTTGTCTATGACGAAGGTGAACTGCCCCAAGCCACCAATCCCAACCGCCCCCAACTACCGGCCAGCAAGACTCCGTCCAGTGCTGCTTCAGTTGAGGCGGATCCGACGGGGAATTACGTTCAGAACCTGCGTCAAAACGGCGGCGATCGCACCTATTCACCCCAGTCTGCCACTCAAAACAGTCAAGGTCAGAATCAACAAGGATATCCAGCAATGGCCGGCGACAACAGCAAATTTATTACGGTTCCCTATTCCCTCATGCCTACCCAGGTTGATGGTCAACGCCAAAGTACAGACCACATCCCCAACCGTCAGCAAATTGAAGAAGCCGTGATAACTGCTGTGCAGCAGCATGTACGCACCGACGCGCTGAACCAAGAAGGGCTGAAACAGCTTCGTGCTCAGGTTCAAACCGTTGCTGTAGAAATTCGCAGCGCCACCGATCGCGAAGCGGTCATGAAAGCTGCGGTCTTGAAAACCTTAGAAGCCCTTCAAGCAGACCGCGTTATCTTTTACCGCTGCACTTCTCCTGAGCAAGGTTTAGTAGAAGCAGAGGCTGTCGTTCAGGGTTGGACGCCAGCTCTGGGCCAACACTTGCCTCTTGTTTTCTTGGGTAGTGGCAATCTAGAGGACTATCAGAAAAATCAAGTTTCTGCCTTTAGCCGCGATCAGGAGCTGGAGTTCTCGCCTTATCAGCACCAGCTCATGGACCAGTATCAGGTTAAGGCAAGCCTGGCTTTGCCTGTGGTGCTTAACGAAAAGCCCTGGGGGTTCCTCGTTGTTCATCAGTGTAAGCAGGAGCGCCAATGGCGCGACTTTGAAATTGACTTACTCTATCAAGTCGTCACCGAAATCCGCCTCAAGCTGCAAGCACTAGAGTTTGAATTTGCGTTTCAGCAGCAAGTTGACCATGGGGCAGCTCTGGTCAAGGTGATTGAGCAAATTCAGCGAGCAGAAGGTGTTGAAGGCATTTTCCGCACCGCAACCTCAGCGATTCGCAAGGCACTCAATTGCGATCGCGCCGTGATTTACCAATGCAACGAAGACTGGAGTGGCAAGGTCGTTGCCGAAGCTGTCGGTAAAGGCTGGGTTTCTATCCTTAAGGAACAGGAGCGGGATCAGGCATTTTGCAGCTATATCCTGCCGGACAACTGCTCCTTCGTGAACCTCTATCCCGACGATGAGCAAGTCATCACCTTTGAAAAGGACAATGCGCTGTTCCGGGCCACCAATGGCGGTCAATTCAACCATGGCGTACCCTACCGCAAGGTTGATGATGTCTATGCCATGGGCTTCTCAGATTGCTATATTGAGACCCTTGAGAAGTTCCAATGCCGGGCCTATATCCATGCCCCCATTTTCCAAGATGGTAAGTTCTGGGGCATTCTTTGCGCTTATCAAAACAGCGGTCCTCGTGCATGGACCATGGGTGAAGCGAGCTTAATGGTCAACTTGGCGACCCCGCTCAACACCGCATTACAAATGTCCCGCACGGTTCAGCAAGTCAAAGATCAGACGAATCAACTCTTTGAAGCAGCCAAGCGTGAACAACTCGCCAGCAGCATCATTGATCGCATTCGCGGAAGCTTTGATACCGATCAGGTCTTCAAGGTGACGACGAAGGAAATTCGTCGCTTCATGAACTGCGATCGCGCTGTTATCTACAAATTTAACCAGGACTGGAGCGGTACTTTCATTGCCGAGTCCGTGGGCTCTCGCCTCAACTCCATCCTGGGCAAGGGCTTTAGTGCCGACATGGGTAACTGCCATAGCCTCACCAGCCTGCGCCCCGAAGGGATGCCTCAAGACAGTCGTGATGTGAAAATTGCGGAAATTAGCATCAAAGAAGGCCGGGATTACACCTCCAGCGGCTTCTTCCTCGATGACATTGAGGCCCATGATCTACCGGGCGACTTCATGGAAGCCATGGATGGCATTGGTGCCCGTGCTTACCTGATGACTGGAATCTTTGTGGGGGACAAGTTATGGGGAATGTTGGCCGTCTACCATGGCGAGACTCGGGCTTGGCAAGAAGAAGACCGTAAACTGATTGCGCAAATTTCGACCCAGTGTGGCGTTGCCCTACAACAAGCCGAGTTCGTCACAGAGATTCAAAAGAAATCCAACGAGCTGGGTGCTGTGGTTGCCCGCGAGAAAGCAGCCAAAGAGGAATTCCAGCGCGAAGTTGTAGAACTCCTACGAGCTGTAGCGCCTGCCCTGCGGGGTGACCTCACCGTCCGTGCTCCCGTCACCGAAGACGAGGTGGGCACTGTTGCTGATGCTTACAACAACACCATCCATGCCCTGCGCAGCATCGTGGTCCAGGTGAAGGAAGCGGCCACTCAAGTGAGCTCCACGTCTCAGACCAGTGGTGAGGCGATCGCTCAACTCTCCACGAAGGCCCAAAAGGAAGTTCATGTGGTTGAGCAAGCCCTGAACGAAATTCAGAGTATGCAGGATGCCACCGAAGAAGTGGTTACCACCGCCCAAGGTGTTGAAGCTGCGGTTCAGCAGGCTAACCAAGTGGTCAAACGTGGCGACAACGCCATGAACCGCACTGTGGACGGCATCATGGCCATTCGTTCCACCGTGTCCGAGACCAGTAAGAAGATTAAGCGCCTGAGCGAATCTTCCCAAAAGATTTCCCGCGTGGTCAGCCTGATTGGTGACTTTACCACTCAAACCCAGCTTCTGGCTCTCAACGCCGCCATCGAAGCCACCCGCGCCGGTGAATATGGTCGAGGCTTCGCAGTGGTTGCCGACGAAGTCCGCTCCCTGGCTCGCCAGTCTGCGGAAGCGACCACGGAAATCGAAAAGCTGGTCCAGGAAATCCAAGCTGAAACCAGCGCGGTAACCCAGGCCATGGATACCGGTATTGACCAAGTCGTCAGCGGGACCAACCTGGTGAATGAGACCCGCGAGAGCCTGACGGAAATCGTCGAAGCCACCGCTCAAATCAGTAGCTTCGTCGAGGGCATCACCCTCTCTGCCAACAGCCAGTCCAAGCAGTTCAAGTCCGTCGCCAAAACCATGAACGGTGTGACCGAGCTAGCCTCCGAGACCTCGAAGGAATCCTTAGACATCTCCGACTCCTTCAAGGAACTGCTGGCGACGGCAGAAGATCTCCAGGCCACTGTTGGCAAGTTCAAGGTCTAACCAAACCCCGCGATCGGTAACTCGTAGGTTGGGTTGAAGCATGAAACCCAACAGGCCCAAGCTCAAGCTTGTTGGGTTTCATGCTTCAACCCTAACGAGACAAAGCTACTACCTGAACCTGTTGGGTTTCGGAAGCCTCAACCCAACCTACGTTAAGACTCTCTCTTCCAAGCCCCGACTCTTCCCGCCCTCTCCTTTCCTGCCGCCATGTCCACCGACTCCTCTTTCCGCGAAGAAGCTTTTCCCTATTTCGTCAATGAGGCGACAGACCTGCTGCAAAATATTGAGCAGGATCTGCTGAGCTTGCGGGAAGACCGCACCTCTGCCCGTGTCCATAGCCTGATGCGCTATGCCCACACCCTCAAAGGTGCAGCGGCAACGGTGGGTCTGGAAACGGTGAAGCATGTGGCCCATGTCCTGGAGGATGTCTTCCGTGCCCTCTATAACCCCGATATTGAAATTGATGATGAGGTAGAGGCCCTACTGTTTGAGGGCTATGACTGCCTACGGACGCCCCTGATGGCCGAAATCAACGGCAGCTCCGTCGATGAATCGGACATCTTTAATCGGGCAGCGGCGATCATTTCTCGGTTGCAGGACAAACTGGGCGATTTGTTCGATCGCGAAACCCCTATTCCCACAGCGGAAGAGCTGGGCTTTGACGTGGTTAAGTCCATGTTTGAGGTGGGTGTGGAGCAGCGTCTCAATACGCTGCAAACGGCCTTGGCAGATGGTGCTAACCCCGACGAGATTGCCACAACGCTACAAACGACCTGTGAAGTCTTTTTGGGCCTAGCAGAATCTTTGCAACTGCCGGGCTTTGGTAGCATTGCCCAGATTACCCTGGATGGCCTAGCCAGTCAGCCGGGTCATTTGGCGCTGTTACAACAGTCCTATGAGGACCTGCGGGCTGGGCAGCAATTAGTTCTGGAGGGCGATCGCGAGCAGGGTGGTCAGCCTTCCGAGACATTGATAGCCTTAGTCTCCGAAGCTAGCAATAGTGGAGTCGGCATGGCTGCCAACAACATCACCGATGCTGGTGTTGCAGCAACGGATATTCCTAGCAACCTGCCCGACAATCTTGACATTGGCGGATTGGAAGGCCTCTTTGGTGGCATTGGTGAAGTCATACCGGCGATTACACCTCAGGAACCGGTCGCGGCAGGCTTAACTGCTGGTGATGATTCTGCTGACATCCCCGACATGCTAGACGGTCAATTGGAGTCGCTATTTGGCGATCTCGATGATGAAGAGCAAGATGTCACTGTGCCAGATTTATCTGCTACGGGGGCAACCGCCATGGCTCCCAGTCCTATGGGTATGGGGGAAAGTCCCGAAGCGCTAGGTATTCCAGAGACCATTGATGCTCCCCTAGCCAACCTAGATGATCTGTTTGGCGAGGTTGAATCAACGACTATTGCAGACACCGTTACGTCCCGTGAAGAAGCAGAAGCCACCCCGGAAGTTGCTCTAACGCAAACAGCGGCTGACAAGGTTGAGGAACCTATGGCACCGGAGCCCAGTCTCGCTGGTACCGCTGCTGCTATTGCCATGTCCCAGGCGCAGTCCGCCGCAAAGTCACCCGCCGCCAGTACACCGGCAACGCCCCAAGCCCGTCGCAGTTCCAAAGCAGCCACCCTGATTGCCTCAAGCTCTACTAAGCTCAGCCGGGGGCGAGAATCTAAGGTGACCATGCGCGTAGGCCTAGACCAGGTGCTACGCCTAGATCACCTCGTGGGTGAACTGCTCACCAATCAAATTCAGTCTTCTGAACAAGATGATCAACTGCGCCAAGGCATTCTGGAGCTGCTTGCCCAGTTGCGGACCCACCGCCGGACCCTCAGCGACCTGCAAACAGCGGTCCAGCAAGGTGGCACAGACGAGTGGGGTTTCTCCAAGGCCCAGCGTGATGCCGATGCCCTGGCTAGCATTGCGCGCTATCCCCAAAAATCGAATGCCAAGCCCGCCCCTGCGATTCCTCACTTGCCGCCCCAAGTGGCCCTGAGTGAGCAGTTCGATGCTTTAGAAATGGACCGCTACAGCGATCTCCACATCGTCACTCAAAAAGCGCTGAATGAGTCCGTCCAGCTGGAGATCGTGATTGAAGCTCTGGAGCAGCAAACCAAGCAGAATCAACAGATTTGTGATGGTCGCCAGCGGTTGTTTCGTCAACTCCGTGACGACCTGGCTTCTGTTCGCCTCAAGCCCGTGGGAGAACTGTTCCAGCGCTTCCCTCGGGTGCTACAGCAACTGAGTACGACCTACGGTAAGCAGGTGGAGTTGGGTCTTTTTGGCAAGCATGTCCTGATCGATAAGGTCACCCTAGACTCCCTCTACGACTCCCTATTGCATCTGGTTCGCAATGCCTTCGATCATGGTATTGAGACCCCAGAAGAACGCCAAGCTGCAGGCAAGTCCCCTAAGGGGCGGGTTGAGCTTTCGGCTTATCAGCAGGGCAATCGCACGGTGATCGAGATTCGCGATGATGGTAAGGGTGTCAATTTAGAACGTATTGCTGAGAAAGCGATCGCCCAGGAATTGCTCAGCGCCACAGAAGTGGAAGATGTTACCGAAGGGCAACTGTTGGAGTTAATGTTCCACTCCGGCTTCTCCACCGCCGCCGCCGTCAGCGACCTTTCCGGTCGGGGCGTGGGCTTGGACGTGGTGCGCTCCCAAATCGAAGCTCTAGATGGCAACCTCTCGATTCGCTCTGAGCCTGGAAAAGGGACCAGCTTTATCCTCCAGTTCCCCCTCGCCGTCACCATCACCAAGCAGTTGATCTGTCGCAGCAAAGGCACCACCTATGCCATCGCCGCCGATGCGATCGAGCAGGTGCTCCTGCCTCGCGGCGAGCAACTGCGCATCCTCAGCGATGGCCGACAGGTTTTGACCCTGCGTCAGGGCGATGAAGATTCCATTATTCCGGTGCTCAACCTCTCGGAGCTAGTGGACTACGCCCATCCCCCCACAGCGAGCAATGATGGTGATGCTGTGGTGATGCAGCCCGTGCTGTTGGTTTCCTGTAGTGATGGCCTGCGAGGCATCCAAGTCGATCAGGTCTTGGGCGAGCAGGAGTTATCTATCCGCGCTATGGGGGCTACTATCGCGCCGCCAGCTTATATCCAGGGCTGTACGGTTCTGGGTGATGCTCACTTGGCTTTGGCCATTGAACCCAGCTTGTTGCTGGAGCAAGTTTGCGAAACGGGTAGCCAAGCCAGCAGCGTCACTCTCCGGCGTCGCGAGACAACAGATCAGGTTCAACCGACAGAGGATCGTGCTCCCCGCATTCTCATTATTGATGACTCCCTCACCCAGCGCCGCACCCTGGAACGTACCCTCCGAGGTGTTGGCTACGAAGTCATCCAAGCAGAAGATGGCCTCGATGCCATGGTTAGCTTGCAAAAGAATGCCGATGTGGACTTGATCTTCTGCGACCTAGAAATGCCCCGCATGAACGGCTTTGAGTTCTTGAGCCAGAGCCGCAGCATCGAAGGCATCGCGGGCGTTCCCATCGCGATTCTCACGTCCCGCAGTGGTGGCAAATACCGCCAGCTTGCGCTGGAGCTGGGCGCAGAAGAATTTCTCAGCAAGCCCTACACGGACTATGAGTTGCTCAATACGGCCACTCAATTACTGAAGCAGAAAATGGCTGTGACGGGGGCTTAAAAACGAAGATTTAACCTGGCCCAATGGCATTCCTTAGGCAAATCCATTACCGATCCTCAATACTCCTTCCCACCGATCATGACTCAAATTGATGCCAACTCCACCTGCAAAGCTGTGGTTTTTGATGCCGCTGGTTTTCGCTTTGCCCTACCGCTGAACAGCGTCGATCGCATCGTGCACCGAGCGATGCTCCAGGAAGATCCCAAGATTAAGGATCTGCTGTATTTCGAACATCAGCCTTTGGAGGTTTTGGATCTGGGGCGATTGCTGACGCCTACGGCTGTTGTTGTAAAGCCTCATTTTTTTGTGGTGACTGGGGTGGGTAAGCGCCTGGCGATCGCCACTCAAACCCCGCCGGTGATGATGGACCTCCCTTTGGCTACGGTCCATAATGTGCCCTCGGCTTACCAAAAAGACCTGAACGGTTTAGCCCAGCAAATGATTATGGTGGGCGAAGCGGATGCGACTAGCAGTGTTTTCCTCTTGGACTTGCAGCAGCTAGGACAGTTGGTAATGGTTGCGTAGGTCAATGGAAAGATCGCGATGGACTTGGAGTTAACTTATGGCTGCTCCGCTTCGTCACATTTACTGGACTTTCGGGAATTCTTGCGCTCAAAGCGGTTGTTTATTTTAGGGATGTTCCCGCAGCTATTGTTCAGGCTGTGACGAACCGGCAATACCACAAGTTTCGAAACCCACAGTTAATCCTATTCACAGCTAATCCATGAGTCTTATTCGTAAGAGCGCGATCGCCTTGGGAGCAACCGCTGCGATCGCAGGGGGGGCCGGAGCCTATGTTTACTTCAATGGTCTGCCCGGTGGTGGCGGCGGTGAAGGACTCTATGGCAGCGCTGAGATTATTCCCGATGATGCTATGGCCGCTGTGGCCCTGACGAACAATGCTGAGGCTTGGAAAAACCTGGGCAATTTTGGCAGTGCCGCAACCCAGGCCCAGGCTGATGGAGCCCTACAAGACTTCAAAAAATCCTTTCTAGATGACACGGGTCTGTCCTTAGACGATGATATCTTGCCCCTGTTAGAGGATGTCGTGGTGGCTCTTTTGCCCCCCACCAGCGTGGAATCCGCTGATGCTCCGGAAATGCTCGCGGTGATTAGCACCAATAATCCCATCAAGGCATTGCAGCTCCTCACCAAAGCCAAGGATGGTGGTGAAGTCAAGATTGAAACCAGCGAGCACCAGGGCGTTACCCTGTCTGAAATTACCCCACCCGAAGGGGGCAAGTTCTACAGTGCCATTCTCAATCAACGTCTGGTGATTGCGCCCACTCGCCGACCCGTGGAAATGGCAATTGAAACCAGCAAAGGTGATGATTCTCTCGCAGATCTACCCCGAGCGGCCCAGGCCCTCAAAGGCGGCGATGATTCTGTCTTGCGCCTTTACATCCCTGACTATGGGGATCTGCTCACCAACATCATGGCGTTGTCTCCCGATGCGTCCCCCTTGTCTCCCGAAGCCTTGGAGCAAGTGGGCAAAATCGACAGCATTGTCGCGGGTCTCACCGTGGAAGAAGCGGGTCTGCGCTTGAAAGCCACCAGTGAACTGGATCCCTCTCTTCGCCCCACTGATTATCAAGCGGGTCAAGGGGAGGCGGTCAATCGCTTCCCTGCCAATACCGTTGCCTTTTTCAACGGTCAAGGTATCAGTCAGTCCTGGGACAAAATGCTGGAGCAATCCGAAGCCCTGCCGGAAAGCACCATGGTGTTTGACTTGATGCGTAATGCCTCTCAGCAAATTGATGTGGATCTGGACAAGGAAGTCTTTGGTTGGATGACGGGCGAATTTGCCTTTGGCATCGTTCCCGTTCAGGAAGGCTTGGTGGGTCAGGTGGGCATGGGGGCTGTGTTTGTTATGGACAGTGGCGATCGCCCCACTACCGAAGCATTGTTTGCCAAGCTGGATAAACTCGCCGCAGGCAACCAGCTTAAGGTGGGCGAGAAGAGCGTCGGCAAGCAAGCGGTTACGGCTTGGCAGGCTCCCATTGGTAGCGAAGAAGCGATCGTCGGTCGTGGTTGGCTAGATGAGGACTCCATCTTCCTCGCCACAGGCGATACCCTCGTGGCTAACATGAGCGAAGCCCCTGTCGAATCCCTACCCAGCAATCCTATCTTCCAGAGCATCATGGCAGACTTGCCTAAGAACGCTATGGGCTATGGCTTTGTGAATGTGGAGCAAGCGTTGGCCCTGGCCCTAAATTCCCCCCTGAGTCAACAGCTTGATCCCCAGGTGTTGGACCTATTGCGCATGGTGGAAGGCGTTGGTATGGCCTCTCGCTGGGAGAAGGCTGAGACTTCGGAGGTGGAGTTCTTTGTTTCGCTGAAGTCGGAGGATGAGCTGGAAGCAGCGGCCAACTAGAAGACCGAATGACTGTAATGCAAAGACACCGGGTCTTTCAGGCTCCCGGTGTCTTTTCATGTTTTCAACTACAGCTAGCCCCAAACTTTATCCTGAGGAACTGACTCAACGAGAAAGACTGTGACCCATGCGTGAACATCGCCACACACTTCTTCGAGCAGACTTCAAATTGGTCGTTCAATCTAGGCTATTAACCTAGATTCGGGATGTGTTTTTCTTTTTAGAGCCAAGATGCAGCAGCACAGCATCGTTTATGGGAGACTCCCATTCCAGCAGCAATGGCCTCCTGGAAGGAGATAAGGACCTAACCTCCATAGGCTCTGTGCATGGCCCACAGGACCAACAAGCTAATGCCACCGAGGATGATGACCGCCGAAAGAACAATGGCAGCGGGGCTATCGGCCCCGTCAAATTTCATAATGCCGCGATTGAGATCTGTCATGTGTGCCTACAGAGTTAAGCCAATTTCCTTTGAAATCCTAGCTATAGTTTTCCCGATTCATTGAGTGCTGAAGCAGTTTGTAAACATGTGAAAAAACGATACAAGAGTTTCTCATTAATAAGTAGCTCTGCAGAGGCTCCAAAGCCGCCCTTTCAACCCGGCTAACTCTAGCTATAGCAAGACATACAGCCGATTTCGTGGGTCTGCCCTTCCCACAGACTACCTACTCAGGAAGATGGTGCAATGGTTAACACCCTGTCACACCGCTTGCGCTGTCTTAGGCCTGAGATATCTCTACGATTAGAGAAAATCATTCACTTTCAGTACACTCCGGTTTCTCGCAAGCTCCTGGGGCAAGTGAGTCTTTCAATCGTCTTCATAACGCCTCCTCACTGCTTCTTACCCCACTTTAGGTTTAGAAATGTTACGATGAGCAGGTGCGAGTCTAATAATCTTAATTTTGTTAGCAGCTTTCATAGACTGTGAATCTAAAATGCAAGGGAGTTTACCGAACTTGCCGGGTAGATTAGCAGCCTTTATCTTGACGGTGGGACACAAAATATTTTGCTGCTCCCATTTCTCATCACGCAATTCTTGTGATGTCTAACAATAATGCATCTCGTCCACCGGCTCTCGATAAGCTGGTCCAAAAATTAAAACGGCAGTCCGACCCCAAGCGTCGATATGAGCTTTTGATTTGGCTGGCTCAGAAACTCGAACCTATGCCAGAAGCCTCAAAGGTTACCGATAATAAAGTTCAGGGATGTGTGTCCCAGGTTTTTATTTCCGCGACTCTAGACGATGGCAAAGTCTTTTACAAGGGTGATTCTGATTCTCAGCTTGTTAAGGGACTGGTTGCCTTACTGATTCAGGGGCTTAATGGGCTCCCCAGTCAGGAGATTATGGATGTTAATCCTGACTTCATTCAGGAAACGGGATTGAATGTGAGCCTGACTCCATCCCGCGCTAACGGCTTCTACAACATCTTTCAGATGATGAAGCAGAAAGCCTTAATCCTCCATGAGGCTGCGGCGGTATAGCCCAAGCCAGGTCTGGTTGCCTCAATCCCCAGTCAAACAAGTTTTATAGCCTGGCCAAGCAAACCTTTCACCGCTTGAGTTAGGTCCCAGATGTCGATGCGATCGCCCCTGGGAAATGCTGGTGAGCTGATCTCCTAGCAACCAAGTTTTCATCGCAAAACTGCGATGGGAAAAGGAGTCGAGACTCCTTCTGTTTACGAAAGTCAGTTTCAGAGATACATGGCTGGGGTGCTCAATGCCCCTGACCCGCTGAATCCTGACCAACCTTCCTTTCCTAGGCCACTGGGCTTACCCAAGAGATATCTCAGGATGCATCATGGGTTTGCTCAGCATTAAGCCACCCTCACTTGTCGATGGGGTTTAGTTAGAAGGGAAGCTCCATGTTGGGTTACTACATGACGCTTAGCCTACGGAAATACCACAAACACCAATGACACTATCGATTTCTCCTGACGCACTTAAAGCCCAATCCATTAAGGCTGCAGCAAAGTCCAAAGTCTCTGAAGAGGAGATGAGACAAGCCGTGCGCACTTTGCTAATTGGCCTAGGGGAAGATCCAGATCGCGAGGGCTTAATCGACACGCCTAAGCGTATGGTCAAAGCTTTACAGTTCATGACATCGGGCTACACCAAGAACCTCGAGGAAGTGGTCAATAATGCCATCTTCCACGAAGACTCCAACGAGATGGTCTTGGTCCGCGACATTGATCTGTTTAGCTCCTGTGAGCACCACATCTTGCCCATCATCGGCAAAGCCCACATCGCTTACATTCCCGATGGTAAAGTCATCGGCTTGTCTAAGATGGCTCGTATTTGTGAAATGTTTGCCCGTCGCTTGCAGGTGCAGGAGCGCCTCACCAGCCAGATCGCTGACGGCTTACAAGAAGCGCTCAACCCCAAGGGTGTCGCTGTAGTCGTAGAAGCAACTCACATGTGCATGTCCATGCGTGGTGTGCAGAAGCCTGGTTCTTGGACGGCTAGCAGCGCCATGCGTGGTGTCTTCGCCGAAGATGAGATGAAGCGTCGCGAATTCATGGACATGATTCGCCATAAGCCTTCTCTGATGTAAGTCCGCTTGGGCTAGGATTGGAGGCAGCTCTGCCTCAGTCTTAGCTCAATAGAGAATTAAAAGCCCCGTGACTAAAGTCTAGTCACGGGGCTTTTAATATTTATGGAATGGAGAGCTTGGTGTTCTAAACTTCCTCATCTTCAATCGTGAAGCTCTGGCGCTTGGGGGTCACTGCGCTGTAGCTGCCTAGGCTATTTTGAGAGGGGCTAGAGCTGCTGTGGTGGTTGCC
This sequence comes from uncultured Pseudanabaenaceae cyanobacterium, assembly GCA_938021205.1. GTDB lineage: Bacteria > Cyanobacteriota > Cyanobacteriia > PCC-9006 > JAAUQQ01 > JAAUQQ01. The sequence goes on along the minus strand of CALIGI010000001.1, from coordinate 25,505 downwards.
AGTGGGTGTCGGCGTTTTGGCATTGCTGCTGCCGCTATTGCCCTGGAGATGATTCAGGGTGGGGTGATGTAGCAAGGTAATTAAGCAGGAGCAACCCGTCAGGATCAAGAAGTCCAAGTCCTTGTTGCGCATCAGCGATCGCTGAGCCATTTTCCGAGGAGATAATTTGATAGAGGACAGGGCCATAGATTTGCCGACAGGTTTAACCTTCAGGTATATAGCGTTCCCGGAACGCCTTGGCGATTATCAGCTTAATAGAGAATTTTGCCAAGTGGGACAGGGGGAATCCCCTTTAAAGACGCCAGGGGCCAGGGCCAGGTTCCTGATTATAGAAATGCTGAGATAGTCACCCGGAGATTGTCTCAGCCTCGACATTGCCTAATCGTTGGCTCGACTCACCGAGGGGCCGATTCGGTAGGCCAGAACAATCCCCTGCTAGCGCGCGGTTGAAAGCGCCTTTTCATGCGCTTTGTCCACGAAACTCTGCTGGATAGGGCTATAGAAACTGGCGATGAGGCCAACGCAGAGCCACCAGAGGGTTTGGATTTCGGGGCGGTACCAGACGGTGTCGAAGAGGCCTTGGCCCAGTTCTCCGGGGAGAGTGGCGATCGCTCCCATCAACCAAAAGGCTTGCAGATTGCCTTTGTCTCGCAGGAGCTTCAAGGAGCGCCAGCCCTGGTTAAAGATCACTGTCAGCATCCAAATGAAAGCGACAAACCCAACAAATCCGAGCTCAACAATTGTTTCCAGAAAAATGGAATAGGCGCTCAGCGCTGTATAGCGAGGCCGTTGATATAGCGGATAAATGGAGTTGAATGCCTTATTCCCTGGACCAATGCCGAAGAAGGGGCGGTCTTTGATCATGTCTCCCACAGCTGACCAGACATTGAGGCGGAAGTTATTACTGCTATCTTCACGCCCCACAAACATGCTGGCGACTCGCGTGCGTAGAGGCTCCAGCGCCACGACGGCAACAATGACAAAGGCTGTACCGGCCCCAAGGACCGCAGGCAAGGCCCAGCGTCGCCAGAAGGGTGTAAATTTCACACTCAACCAAGCCAGCAGCAGCAATGCAAAGGTCGCCAGAGTCAACAACATGCCAATCCAGGCACCGCGACTGTAAGTAAGCACCAAGCAGGCCGAATTGGTTAGGAACATTAGCACTGCTAAAGCTTTGGGTCCTAAACCTTTCCAAATAAAGAAGGCTGCAATGCTGAGGGCAATGCCGGGCATGAGATAAGCACCCAGTAGGTTGGGGTTCCCCAAGTAGCTATAAACCCGAGTGGTTTGGGCCTGGGGAGAATTGGGGTCTACCCAGGTTGCCAAGGCATCTGCCCCAAAGAAATGCTGGCGAATACCGTAGACGCTCACCACTTGGGTGACAAAGAGATAGACCATCACAGCCCAGTTGCGCAGACGACCATTTCGGAAGACTCTCGCTGCCAGCAAGAACAGCGCCAAATAGAGGCTGGCTTTCACGAGGCCTGTGGCGGCAGCTGTTTTCACCGGCGATAAGCCCGTGGTGAGCAACATGCATCCCCAATAGAGCGCCACCACGAGGTGAATGGGCGTGAGACCCCGCCCCGGTTTGTCAGAAATCGTCAGTAGAAACCAGAGGCCTCCGCAGGCAATTAACAGCACAGCGGTGAGGGTGTTGTCCACAAAGGGAGCCAGGCCTAGGACGATGCTGATCAGCAAGGTGCCGAGGGCTTCGCCATAGTGGTTGAGTAGGCTGCTATTGCGCCAGGGCTCGAGTAGGCCAACGGTGAAGCGGTGTAGCCAGCTGCCCCGCTGCCATTGGGTAATGGAGAGGCGGGCTAGGGTGATGCTTTGCCAGAGAGATTCCATATAGGGGCTGAGGTGAGGTTACCCCGCTCGAAGAATGGGTCGCTGGTATTATGCCATCGCTTGGGAGAGACGCGATTTCTCGCGACGACTCAGATCGTTGCGTTTACTGGCGAATGTAAAGGGCGCGGTAGACCGGTTGGCCCTTTTCGAGGGTGACTCGCTCCCGTTCGGTGGGGACGGATAGGGGATTTTCGGGTAGCCAGTCTTCGCCTTGGCGTTTGAAATTGGGGTTCTCGGTGAAGCGATCGCACATATCCTGCTCCACCTCCAAAACATCGGACTGCAAGAAAACCATGCCGCCACTGGGCAAGCCATCCGCTAGCTGCTGTACCAGGGCTGGCTGGGTCACCCGTCGCTTCTGATGGCGCTTCTTAAACCAGGGGTCCGGGAACTGGATGCTAACGCGCTGGAGAATGCCCTCAGGAAAAGAGCTGAGCAGAGGGGAGAGGGAATTGTTGATGTTGCAGAAGATGAAATGTAGGTTGCGCGTGCCTTCTGCATCCCGTTGCTTGAGTGCGGAGTCCACGAGGGGCTGGCGAATTTCGATGCCGAGGAAGTTCCAGTCTGGGGCGATGGGAGCAAAAGTATGGAGGAACTGCCCGCGCGCGCAGCCGATGTCGAGGTGGAGGGGTCGGGTCGGGTCATCAAAAATTTGGCTCCAGTCCGGTGGGGTGACTGGGGTCTGGTATTTAATGGCGAAGGGGTTGACATGCTGGCGAACGCGGCGGACAACGGCCAAGGCTAGGGCTCCTGGTTTAGAATTTCGGTCTTTAGCATCCCACGATTAGCCCTGAGATGATTAGCCCTGAGAAATTTTTGACTGAGCTGTCATAGCCATGCTGGTGGGGACAGAGGCTAAAAATCGGGTTTCTATTTCGAAGGCTCCAGCGAGAGTAATTCCAAATCTGCCAAGGCAACACCCAGAAACGTTTGTGGTGCGAATCGGGGGTCAATCTCGACCTGGGCGTAATCGCTCCCAGCTTGGTAGTCCATGATTGTGCCGGTCCAGCCCTGTTGACCAGAAGACTGCTCTAGGTCACGCGCTAGGCGAACTCGTTGAAAGAGTTGAACTGTGGAGCTGTTCATTTATTTGCGCCCTGACTTTAGAAATAAGGTGATGAAATCGTAGATACCGACCTCTGGGCGATGCAATAAAGCTAGCGTTACGTCGTCTAGGGACTCACCTAGGGTGCCTTGCATTGTCCCGGTGATTTTGTACTTGGGGCCATAGCCATCGTCTCCATCGGGGACCAGCTCACCCTGCCAGAACAAGCGCTCGATGCCGACGCGTAGGGCTTCGGGGTTGGTGATGGCGAAACCGCCTTGGGCAATCGCTTTAGATTTGTCACCCACTTTACGGTAGGTGAGTAGGTAGATGATTTTGCTGGGTTCAATGCGTAGCTGACCTTTAGCCATTGGACAATGCGAGCTGGAGGGAATATGACTGCTCAGGGCAGTACAGCTTTATTTGAACATAGCGATGATCGCAATGGAGAAGGTTTTTGGGCTAACAACTCTGGGAGTCCTGCCTCATGATTTAGTTCTGCTCTGAATTCTTGGGCTAGGCGAGCGTATTTAGGGGAGGCCTATTATAAAGGGAACTATTGGTGAAAATCATTGAATCATAAGCCTAATTACATGTGTTTGTCCTACTACTGGACACTGTTTTTGCAAGGAGAGACAGACTCTTTGAATGTTTTATGGTATGCATTCTAGAGATTGTAAAGGATCTTTCTCTCAACTTTATTAAAGACAAGAATTTCAGCTGCTATCACTCTCTAATGGTTCTCTAAAAGCTGCTGTAGTAGCCGCTATATCTATAATTTAGGTGTGATCCCTTATGAGCAGTAAACTACTAGATATAGCGGGTTTACATGGTAGTTCCCGAAGAGCCTCTCTCGTTAGGAGAGTTAAGTGGGTGGATGCAAATAAGCGTTAAACGAGAAAGCCTAAAACCTTTGCAGTGAAGGATTTTAGGCTCAAATTAATTGTACCTACCTACTTGTCCACCTTTATCAAATATGACCTTGCCATGCTAAAGCTCTCTGTTGTAGAGTAGCTATAGATTTCAATGGTAAGGCTTCTCTTGAAAGCTCTTAGTTGCACACCACATTACTCTCTTTGGGAAGTTATACCGAATTTTAATCGTTATAAACGAGAGCACAATATCATTGCTAAGCAAAGGAGCATAAACCCTAGAACCCCATTTTATAACGAGGAAAGAAATTAAGGCTTGTTACTCTTTTCTAAATAGATGATTTGCTCTCTTTGTAAATTCCTGATTCAGGTGAATAATGCAGACTCTAGTTTGGTGTCATGACCTTGGATGGGTTTGCAGATTGAATTAATGTCTAGGTGTTGACTCGCATTGAAAGATTTTGTATCTGTATGTTCTGGAGGTTAGGAGGTATAGAACTGCTAGGGATTATTATTCGGGGCTTTCTTTCTTATTCCACTCTGTTTGTGTAGTAGCGAACTATTCTATTCTTTATTAGGAGTTAACATGCATCACTTGTTTGCCCGAACGCTTGCTTCCACTGCATTCATTTCTATGAGTGTGGTTATGCCCGCGCTATCCGTGTCAGCAGAAAATCTTCAAAAATGTGTTCGAGCCTGGCAGTTAGAATTTCCTGGAATCTCAACAGATAGAGCAATTAACGAATGTAGAATACATGGATTTCCCTCAGATTCAAAGCCCGAAGAAACTAAGGCTAAGTGCATTAAAAGCGCAATACAAGTTTTGACCACGGCTTACAATAGCCCTTCACGAGCTGCCCGTGAAGGGAAAGAGTTTTGTAACAATGGAGGGGATTCTGCTTGCCTTTCTCAGTCAGTAGATACTTTGAGTAGAGCTTACAATAGCCCTTCACGAGCTGCTCGTGAGGGTAAAGAGTTTTGTAACAATGGAGGAGATTCCTCTTGTCTTGCTCAATCAGTAGATACTTTGAGTGGAGCTTACAACAGCCCTTCACGAGCTGCTCGTGAGGGTAAAGAGTTCTGTAATAATGGAGGAGATTCTTCTTGCCTTGCTCAATCAGTAGATACTTTTAATAGAGCTTATAACAGTCCTTCGCGAGCTGCTCGTGAAGCTAAGGAAATTTGTCAGAATTCATAATGTCTTGTGATTCTTGTTGGCTTGCCTCAGAATTTGTTTGACTCTTTTTTCAGGCTATTTCTTAAATACGGGCGGCAGGAGATGTAGGCAGAAGGTTGTCAGAGCTTAGCTCTGACAACAGAAAATGGGGCAAATTTTGCCTGCTGATTACAATAGGGAACTGGTGCCTGTGCTGAGTCGCCGCTTGTCCTATTGGAACGGATTCCATGAGCTTAGATATTCGCTTTGCGATCGCCAGCGACCTCCACATCGGCCTACCCCATACCATTTGGGATCACCCCAGTCGCTTCCACCTCGTCGAAGTCAGCATCCCCGCCCTAGAGCAAGTTCTGGGCCACGTCAGCCAGCTTGACATTGACTTTCTGCTGCTGCCCGGCGACCTCACCCAGCACGGCGAGCGGGAGAATCACGAGTGGCTCTCCGCAAGGCTCAAGCAACTGCCCTTTCCTTGCTACGTCATTCCAGGTAATCATGATGTCGTAGTTCCGGAGGGCGACGAAGATCGCATTGGCAGCCACGAGTTTGCCCAGCTCTATAAGTCGTTTGGCTACGGCGCAGGCGGACAGGCAGACCCAACGCAGATTTGGTATAGCGTCAGTCCGGTGCCGAGGCTGCGGTTGATTGGGCTTAATTCCAATCAGTTCGATGATGAGGGAAAGTTGATCGGTCGCTTGAACAAGGCCCAACTGGATTGGCTAGAGGCGGAGCTGAGTCGGGGACAGGATGAATTTGAAGCCACCTGGCTGATGATTCACCACAATGTCTTAGAGCATTTGCCCGAGCAGGCGACCCATCCCATGGGGCGGCGCTACCTGCTGCGCAACACGGAGCGACTGAAGGCCATTCTTAGAAAACACAATGTGCAGCTTGTCTTTACGGGTCATCTCCATGTCCAAGATGTAAACCAAGAAGCTGGGTTGACTGAAATTACAACGGGCTCGCTGGTGAGCTATCCCCACCCTTATCGGCTGTTGCATTACAAACAATCAGCAGTGGAGACAACGCTATCTTTTGAAAGCTTCCGCATTGGCAGTGCACCTGATTGGCCGGAGTTGCAGCAGCAGTCGCGGGACTGGATGGGCGATCGCTCCGCACCTTTCATGGCCAATCTTCTATCTGTTTCATCCTTTAACCTGTCAGAAGACCAAATTGCTAAGTTGACTCCCCACCTGCGTTACTTCTGGGCAGACATCGCCCAAGGGGATAGTGAATTTAACTTTGAGCAATTTCCACAAGAGTTGCAGGGCTATTTCAAGCGTTTTGGTATTCACCAGGGGGCGATCGACAATACTGCAACTCTCAAGCTTTAGGATAAGGGACTTCCTAGGAATAAAGCATCCTAAGTAAAACAGCTCTATGGACAGATCTGTATTCAACCCTTGCCAGTTTGGCTTCGTCTGGCTGCTGTGAGCTAAAGTTCACAGCTCAAAGCTCAAGTCCGTTAAAACGGACTGAACAGCCCTAAAATCTTGGATTTCAGCCCACTTTAGTGGGCTTTCGCTCTTAGCCTGGGGATTTATCCCCAGGTGGTTCGGAGAGTTAGTCCAAGCGCTATTAAACTGAGGTTGGATGTTTTAATTCTGGGAATTCCCTAAGCAAAACACCCGGCGTCTTTCGAAACACTGGGTGTTTCACTCCCAGGAGAATTCGAATCCCAGAGTCAAACCGCTATAATCCTTAAAGCCAAGGATTACACGCACCAATCTGGGTTACTGGAGATTTCCAGCTGGGTCAAGTACCCACGGATTGCAGAGGCTTGATGAAATCTATTCTTAATCCCTTTTTTAGGCTTCAACACCCCTAAGATGTGTTAGTTAATCAGTTAATCAGCGCTTTATCTCCTCGGAAGATGTAGGGTTAATGACTGGGAAAAGCTACTTTTTCCAGTCATTAACCCTGCTCTTTTCAAAGGGGCTGGGGGGATCGAGCCGAGGCAAGCCAAATCGCTGATCCCCCTCAAATCCCCCTTGCAGTGCCTGAGCTTGCCGAAGGCAAAGGGGGAAGGTCTAACTTAAGCCTTGCTCCTAAACAACGGGTGCCAGCAAATTGCTAGCTACAAACCGACCAATGTCAGAACCGACAATCACAGAATCTTGGGTAGATTCTAGGACATGGACACCCGCAAACAGGCGGCTGACAGCATCTTCTGCTCCAATCTCGGCATAGCTCTCAAAAATGCGAACGGGGTTGAAGTCGTCGATATTGAACAGCTCATCATTGGAGGTTTCGAAAATACCGTTACCTGGAATGATGTCTTGGGACACCACTTGAATATTGGTCGCATCCGGGAAGAGCGTATCTAAGACGCCACCAAATGCACCACCAAACGTGGAGTGGCCTGAGAGATAATCAGGGAATGGAGGATCCAGCAGCAAGGGTTGCCAGTCTGGATCGGCAATGGTCTGATCCAGGCCATCAATTTCTGCGATCGCCACGCCTTGACTGTCACCAGAAATAACATCCTCTGGACGTGGCTGTGCCTCAGCGTACTTTTGATTCCAGGCTGTGATACCTGCATCCGCTAATGCAATACCAGTTAGCCCTAAAATCCGAGCACTCTCAATTAAATCAGCACCCTGACGGAATGCGGCTTCTTGAGCAATTTGGTGCAGATGACCATAGGGGCGGAAGGTATCTTGGCGGTCAAAGGACCAGAAAATAGCAACATCCGTCTGGTCTTGAGAACGAGTGATATTGGTTAGATCAGTGCTTTCCAGGCCTCCCAGTGTTCGCACTTGCTCGATTTCAGTGGCATATAGATTTCTCTGGAAGCTGCCGACCACCGGGTCAATCGCATTGGCAAAGGGACGGCCGTCTAAGTTGTTTCCGTCACCGTTCTGGTCAATCCCAGCATCATTGAGGAAGTTCTCAACGCTATTGCCAGAGAAGGTTCTGATCGTTCCCCAGCCAGGGCTACGAGCATAGGGAGTGTCACCAAAGATCGGTTCCCCAGTTGTCGGGCTGAGTGGAATTTCAGGTGTCCAAGTGTAGTCCTCGAAAACTCCAGCCTGGTCATAGCTACCGGGATCATCTGGTCCTTGGAAGAAATCAACATAGCCATCATCAGCGCGAGCATCGATGATTTGGCTGGCTGCATTGATGCCTAGTAAGAAACCATCCAAGATTGAAGCAGAGACATCAGCTGTAGCATCGACCGGAACATCAGGAGCGCTGCCCAGAAAGGGTGATGCAAAAAATGGCACCACTTCTCCTGGCGTGATTTCTCCGAGGATGCTTTCGAGGCCACTAGCAGCGAACAAACTCTCGACCTGATTTCGATTCAGGTCCAAGCTCTGTTCTAGTTGGGTGACTAGTCGATTGGCAAAGGCCTCATTTGCTGGGAAGACACTTGCTAGCGCAGTGATAGCTGCCCCTGCAACTGCCGCATCGACAGAAGCCCCCTCAGTCGGTGTACCTGGGTCAAAGCCGAGATAGGATTCGTAGCCACCATCAAAAGCATTCGCGGCATTGAAAACCGCAGTTTGGACAATACCCAGTGCCCTGGAGCCTGTTGTTGGTTGAATCCCAATCCCATTGGGATCATCTTCGCCAAATTCCTGAACGGAGTTGAGTGCAGTGGCATGCCAAGCTAAGACCGAATTCGAATTTTCTGCTGACACTAATTCACTGGCGAGTTGCCCCCCTTCAACTCCGGCCAGGAGATAGTAGGAGCCAGGAGCAACCGCAGAGGAAATATTCTCGTAGTCAACCTCAATTGTGGTCGTTTCTCCAGCTGCTAGGTTGACATCCACCGCGAGTTGACGAAGTAGACCATCATTGCGTTCATCACTGATAGAGTCGCGATCGTCATCTGTGGAGATGAACAACTCAAGGTTGACTGGGCCGGAAAAAGCTTGCCCCAGCCTGTTGGTCACCTCAAGGGTGACAGAACCAGCGGCACCAAAATCGATGGTTTCTGGGAGGGTAATGTCACCGAATGTTACGGATAGTGTTTCTGCTGCAACAGTGGTGAAAATGGTATCTACATTGTCACGGACGGTGTCAGCCGAGACATTGGAGAGGAATGCAATCTCTCCTCCTGTCTGAGCCTCAATGATTGTCCCGCCATCAAAATCAACAAATGAAAGGTCATCTACGGACAAGTCACCATTCAAAGCTAAGCTGTCTTCCTGATTCAGCTTGAAGTCTTGAATGGTATTGAAGCTATTGTCAGCACCAATCACGAAAGTGTCGGCTCCCCTTCCCCCACGATAGACATTGATGCCCTCTCCTCCATCTAAAATATCGTAGCCTCTGCCCCCCTGAAGGAGGTCATTGCCTTGCCCCCCCCGGAGAAGGTCATCACCTCTACCTCCTTTGAGAATGTCATCGTCTTCTCCGCCTTCAAGCAAGTCATCACCTCTACCTCCCTTTAGAAAATCATCACCTTCTCCGCCTCTAAGGGTGTCATGACCTCTGCCGCCACTGAGAATGTCGTCTCCTAGATCTCCTAGAAGCAAGTCATCTCCCCTTTTCCCAGAGATATAATTATCCCGAGAATTACCCTCGAGGGTATCATCACCAGAACTACCGATGAGGATACGAGTATCTGCATCACCAATTTGTGAAAGCAAGCTCAAATCAAGTGCCCTACTCATTAATCTGTCCTAACTCTTAGAAAAACCATGTGATTTCAACACATTTTTCTCAGATATTTAGAGATCTACCAATGTTGGGAGGCAGATTTTTCTTTTATCCAAGAAATTATGATTGACAAGAAATACAGTCCTTGAAGCTCAAAATCAATGCAATTGTCATCTCAGACATTTAGAGATCTACCAATGTTGGGAGGCAGATTTTTCTTGTATGCCGAGAAATTCTGATTAACAAGAAATGCAGTCCTTGAAATTCGAAACCGATGTGATTGTAAACTGATCTATCTATGAGTGGTATATTTTGTAAGTAGATTGATGTAAATAATTATTAAATGGAGAAGTTTAAGACTCTCGTGATGCTGGACTCGGCATTATTCTCTTAAGAGAGAATTGACGAAACTATGGGCTGAAACCCGCTACTTCACTGCCCTTGCACGATTCACGCTTCCAGTGAATCGTGCAAGGCTGTTCACTTGAGAAGCCTCCGGATGATCTGTACATTCTCATTTAAAACTCGCTTAATTGTAGATTTATGTATCTATTTTGAATAAGCAAGCTTAAATTCAGATATCACAAATTTTAAAGCTCCTCTCAGGTTGGCTTGACTCTCTAGTTCACTGGAGAGTTAATTCTCGTATTAATCACAGAGTCTCGATCGCCAACCCAGAGCGTTCCAGCCGGGGAGTTGCCTCAATGGCCTTAGCAACCTTAAAACTCAAGGGCATGAGCTGTGCCTCTTGTGCCAATGGTGTCCAGTCTGCAATTCAGCAGGTACCGGGGGTCACCCTGGCCCAGGTTAATTTTGCGGCAGCCCAGGCCAGTGTGGAATATAACGATCGCGCCACCAATGTAGAAGCCATCCAGCAAGCGGTTGTGGATGCAGGTTACCAAGCCCAACCGCTGAACGAGCTGGATAGCGGGGCTGTAGATGCCCAGGAACAGCGCGATCGCCGCCTGACCCAGCAAGCTCTGCTCAAAAAAGTCATGATCAGCGGTGCTGTTGGTATATTGCTAGTGCTAGGTACATTGCCGATGATGCTGGGCATTGACATCCCCGGCTGGCCAATGTTCTTACACAATTCCTGGCTTCAACTTGTATTAGCAACCCCCGTTTTGTTTTGGTGTGGTCAGTCGTTTTATGGGGGAGCTTGGAAGGCCTTGCGCCACCGCGCTGCCAATATGAATACGCTAATTGCTTTGGGGACGGGAGCGGCCTATCTCTATTCAGTGGTTGTGACCGTTTTCCCCGGTCTGCTCCGCACCCAGGGACTCGCCCCGGATGTTTATTACGAAGCAGCGGTGGTTATTATTGCCCTGCTGTTGCTAGGTCGTTACTTTGAGGAGCGTGCTAAGGGGCAAACCTCCGATGCAATTCGCAAGTTGATAGGGCTCCAGGCTAGGATCGCTAGGGTTGTGCGGAATGGCCAGGAGATCGATCTGCCGCTGGAGCAGGTGATAGTGGGTGACGTCGTGATTGTGCGTCCGGGGGAAAAGGTGCCCGTGGATGGCGAGGTGGTAGAGGGTCGTTCCACCGTGGAAGAGTCGATGATTACGGGGGAATCTCTACCGGTCAAAAAAACGGTGGGAGATGAGGTGATTGGGGCGACGATCAATAAAACGGGGCGGTTCAAATTCAGAGCCTCCCGCGTGGGTAAAGACACAATGCTGGCCCAAATTGTCCAGCTGGTGCAAGATGCACAGGGCTCCACAGCCCCCATTCAGAAGCTGGCGGACCAGGTGACGGGTTGGTTTGTGCCGGTGGTAATGGCGATCGCTATGCTCACCTTCGTCATTTGGTTCAACGCTACGGGCAACATGAGTCTGGCCTTACTCACCACCGTTGGCGTGCTGATCATTGCCTGTCCGTGTGTCCTGGGTTTGGCAACTCCCACCTCGATCATGGTGGGCACGGGCAAGGGAGCTGAGAACGGTATTTTGATTAAGGGGGCAGACAGTTTAGAAAAAGCCCACAAGCTGCAAACTATTGTTGTAGATAAAACTGTAGCTCTCACCCAAGGCAGGCCAACCGTCACGAACTACTTCACCCTCGAAGGAGCTAGCACCCATCTGCTCATCCTCGTCGCTGCGGTGGAACACAATTCTGAGCATCCCCTTGCCGAAGCTGTTATGCAGTACGCCGAAGCCCAAGGTGTGAATCACCAAGCGCTACCCAGCGTGACCGCTTTTGAGGCGGTCACCGGTCGAGCTGTGGAAGGCCATGTCATAGTTCAAGGCCAGGCCTCACTCGTGCAAATTGGCACGGAGCGCTGGATGCAGAGTCTGGGCATCGAGACTCAGATGCTGCAGCAACAGCGCATGCAATGGGAATCTGAGGTGAAGACCACGGCTTGGATTGCGGTGAATGGCGATGTACAGGGTTTAGTCGGTATTTCCGATACCCTGAAGCCTTCCTCGGTTCAGGCTGTACAACAGTTGCAGCACATGGGGCTGGAGGTGGTGATGCTGACGGGGGATAACCCTCAGACTGCTGCTGCGATCGCCAAGGCTGTTGGCATTGAGCGCGTCCTAGCCGAAGTTCGTCCCGCAGAAAAAGCGGCCCAGGTTAAGCGTCTGCAAGATCAGGGTCAGCGGGTTGCCATGGTAGGAGATGACATTAACGATGCACCAGCATTGGCTCAAGCTGATGTGGGTATAGCAATTGGGACGGGGATCGATGTGGCGATCGCTGCCAGCGACATCACTCTCATATCCGGCGACCTCCAAGGCGTCGTCACTGCCATCCAGCTCAGCAAGGCCACGATCGCTAATATTCGCCAGAACCTCTTTTTTGCTTTTATCTACAACATCATTGGAATTCCTGTCGCAGCGGGAATTCTCTACCCTGCGTTTGGCCTATTGCTCAATCCCATGATTGCTGGAGGAGCAATGGCTTTTAGCTCGGTGTCAGTGGTGACCAATGCCCTAAGGTTACGAAAGTTTCGAGCTTGGTCGGCGTTGGGGAAGTTCGGAGCTTAGGAGTGAGGCTACCCGTCTTGCGAGCTTGCTTCAGTAGCTTTTGAACGAAGTGCGCCGCAACTCCAAGTTGTTGAGCAAGCTTCCGTAGGGAGATGCCATCTTGCGAATACGCTTCGACTAGTTTCTGTTGCAGATCAAGAGAATAAGCTTTCGCTGATGACCCACGCTTCGCTGATGAATTCATACTAAGGAAATAGAAGGCGTTGCATCATTGAGGGATGACTTAGGAGTTAAAAAGCGATGAATTGCCCAGAATGCAAGTCACACTATATCCGTAAAAATGAGAAGAGTCGAAGCAAAAAAAATCACATTTTTCTCGATTGCGGACGGTAATTCGTCGAGGTTCCAGCCTGGCCTCTTAGCTTGGGTCGTGGGAGATCATAGTGCCCAGACCTTCGAGCTTTTATGGGAAATTGTCGGTGCGTGGAAGTGCTTTTTCTACGTCACCGATGAATATAAGGCTTACCCCAACTCCATTCTCGATGGAGAATCCCCTAACCCTTTCTCCCAAGAGAGAAGGGGAACCGAAGCCAGCAGTCTGTTTCAGAGCCTTTCATATTCCCCTCTCCCCAGGGAGAGGGGCTAGGGGCTAGAGGCTGGTTGGCCTGATTCAGGCTAACCAAGGTGAGGGCAGCTTCGCTCTGGCGAACTCATCAGATATGGCTCAGCAGTGCAAGGTTCATCGGTTGAAAGAGGATGATTAAATCCTTAGAGGTCCCTTAGCTGCTTTTCTTTTCCTAGGCTTCAGAAACGTTTGGTAAGCTATCCCCCACCCCCAGCAATGCTCTAGAATTGGGCGTTAGTCGAATGAGATTTGGGAAAGGCATTCCTAATCGTCTCTCTCAGCCTTACCACCGCTTTGCATTTTAAATCTTGAATGATGCAAAACCAATGTGCGCTGCGGATAAGGCAATATGGACATTGCTCACAATAGGGCTTTGATAGCACCAAGCTGGTACCTTAGTTCTGCGCGTTCATCTGTTAAGTAAGATTTAAGAATTGAGCCGTCGAGTCAGGATTACCCGAGATACGTGAAAGGAGAATATTTTGGACGTCATTAACGATTACATGCGCCAATGGCATGCAAGTGGCTTGTATCCCGACAAATTTATCTGCCATCAAAAGCATGGCAATCAATTTGAAATTGAGGAGGCATCCACGGGTCAGTATCATAATGTACTTACATTTTGTACGAATGATGTTTTGGGCTTGGCACAACATCCAGCGGTTAAGCAAGCTGCGATCGCCTCGATTGAGCAATATGGAACCTCCAACAGTTCTTGTTCCGTTCTCAGTGGTCGTATTGATCTCCATCGTCAACTAGAGCAGGAGATCTCCGCTTTTAAACACCTGCCTCACACCCATCTCTTCATGAATGCTTGGATGGCGTTGCAGGCTTTGGTTGATGGTTTCTGCCATCTGGCCATGCCTATTCCTGGCTTTTGCCATGAACGAGAGACCCTGATTCTCACGGATGTGCTGAATCATGGCTGTATTATTTCGGCTGTGACTAATGCCACCAACCGCTCGGGCAAGATGTTTAGCCACAGCCCCAAGGTACGGGTCAAGGCCTATCGCCACTGCGACATGGCCAACTTGGCTCAGAAACTAGAGCGTCATGCCAAACCGGGCGATCGCATCATCGTCATCTCAGATGCCGTGTTCTCCATGGATGGAGACATTGTGCCTCTACCTGAGATGCTCGATATTATGGAGAGGTATCCCGGCAGCCTCGTTGTCATGGATGAAGCCCATGCCAGTGGTGCAATTGGAGCCAAGGGTGGCGGTATCTATGAGCACTTTAATATTACGCCTCAGTCTGTGGTAGATCGGGGCCTAGTGCCCATTATTATGACCACCTTCTCTAAGTTTGCCGGGTCCGCTGGGGCGGCCATTAGCGCCCCCAACCGTGAGCTCATCGACCTGCTCGATATCTGTCCTACCTCGATTGGCACGATTTCTTTGCCACCGCCCGTCACGGCCTCTGCCCTAGAGAGCATTCGCCAAGTGCGTCAATATCCCGAGCAGGTAGCTAAGCTCCAGCACAATACGCGCTATCTGCGATCGCAGTTAGCCAAGGCTGACTTTGAGGCCATCGGCGAAACCAATGTGATTCCCGTCATCTTGCCACCGGAGCTAGATCCCAAGAGCTTTGCTCGGGCTCTGATGGAAGAATACAAGCTGTGGGTGTCTCCCATTTGGTTTGTTGCCAAACCTCGCCTCCGCATTACTGCCAATGCCCTCCATACCGAGGCAGAAATTGAGCAGTTGGTCAGTGGCATGGTCGCAGTCCGGGAAAAGCTCTTTAGCCCTGCTGTGAAAGTGATGGCTTAGGTCGCGGGGCGTTGATTAGGCCTGTCATTCTGCTATCTTGATATCCCCCTAGGGGCATGACATGGCATGTCCCTATCCCTTCTCTTCTTCCCCATAAGTCATGGTGCAGACTCCCGTTCAAATTAAGGCTGTCACGACAAGGTCTGACCAGCAGGCTTTCCTAGAGCTGCCTGCCTTCATCTACAAAGATGACCCCCATTGGGTTCCTCCCTTCACCAGCAGCGTGGCCAAAAATTTTGCAGCCGAAAATCCCTTCTTCGAATACGGGCAGTTACAGCAATTTATTGCGCTAGAGGGTGACCAAACCGTTGGTCGCATTGTTGCAGCAATTAATAGGCGACTGATAGAACGAGAAAACCAGAAAATTGGACTCTTTGGTTTTTTTGAGTCTGTAGCGAACCCAGCAGTTGCGTCAGCATTAATTGAGGCTGCTGGTGATTGGTTACGCGATCGAGGCATGACCCAGATCCGTGGCCCCATCAATCTCTCGACCCACAACGGCTGCTTTTTTCTCATTGATGGTTTTGACTCACCTCCCAGGGTGATGATGCCCTATAACCCGCCTTACTATGGCGATTTAATGGAACAGGTGGGTCTGCACAAAGCTAAAGATAGTTACGCTTACAACTGGCTCCTGGATGAAGAGTCCTATGGCAAGTTCGAGCGAGGCTACCACATTGCCCAAAAGTCTGGGGTCACCTTTCGCTCTCTACGGGTTAAAGGCGAAGGATTTGAACAGGATTGTCGCGATCTGTATCAGCTATTCACAACAGCCTTTTCGGATAACTGGAGTTCGACTCCCCGCACCGAAGCGGAGTTTTTAGCTGAGGCCCAGGAGCTCAAAGCCATCGTCGATCCCGATATTTTTATCATTGCTGAAGACCAAGGTAGGATGGTGGGCCTGTTTATGGGTCTACCGGATGCCAATTTGCCCTTGAAGCGATCGATGAAGAACGGAAAGCTCAAGGGTTTGGGCCTGCTGAAATTTCTCTGGTACAAGCGAAGAATTGATCAAGCCCGGGTTGTAGCGATTTGCTCTCTGCCAGAATATCGCCGCAAGATGGTCCCCATCGCCGTGATTTATTTAGGCATGAAAGGGGGACTGATGAACGGAAAACGCTACAAGCGAGCCGAACTCTCTTGGGTTTTTGAAGACAACATGGCATCGCGAAAACTGATTGAATCCGGTGGCGCTGAGATTTATAAAACCTACCGCATTTACGAAAAAGCTCTATGAAAGTGCTAGTAACAGGGGCCAGTGGCTTCACCGGGTCTCATTTAGTCAAGGCCTTGGAAGCCCGAGGTGATCAGGTTATTGCGCTGGTTCGACAGTCCAGCCCTAACCGCGATCGCCTCTCCCAAACGAGCGCCCAATTTGTCTATGGTGACATCACCGATCACACTGCTTTAAAGCAAGCCATGGCAGATGTGGCCGTGGTGTTTCACACAGCCGCCTATGTTGATCTAGGTCTGGTTGATGCGGAGCGAATGACCCAGGTTAATGTGGAAGGCACCAAGGCTGTGCTGGAAACTGCGGCCCAGATGTCTCCCATGCCCAAGTTGGTCTATTGCAGCACCATTGGGATTTATGGCGATACTGCTGGAATCGCTGTGGATGAGACTTTCGTGCGAACCCAGCGCGATTTTTCCTCCGCCTACGATCGCACGAAATACGAGGCCCAGCAACTGGTGGATGCAGCAGCGGCCCAGGGGCAACCGACGGTGAGCGTGATGCCCGTGGGGATTTTCGGGCCAGGTGATCCTCATTTTGGGCCTGTCATTCGGTTGTTCCTCAATGGGAAGCTTAAATTTTGGCCGGGGGGCGATCGCATCACCGGTATTGTTCATGTAGATGACCTGGTTAGTGCCATGCTCCTAGCTGCTGAGCAAGGCCCCTCTGGAGAGCATTACATCATTTCTGCTGGGGAGCTCTCCACCACCGAAATGTTTAAAATGTTGGGTGAGAAAACCAAAGTGTCTGTCCCCCAAGAGCCCCCTAAATTCTTGGTACGACTTCTGGGAAATCTCCTAGATCCCATTGGACGTGCGCTCTCGATTAATCCATTGCTGAGCCGAGAGCGAGTTCATTATATTTATGATCGTTGCGTGCGTGTGAATGCCGCTAAAGCTCAGCAAGAGCTAGGTTGGCAGCCTCGCAGTATTCGCGAAATACTCCAAGACATCCTAGAGAATGGTCCTTAGAGGCTGTTTGAGAATTTGGCCAAGCATTAAATTTGAAACCTTGACCAGCCATGAAACGTCGCCACCGGCTCATACATGTCTCAGTTCGAGTCAAAGCAGCTTTATCACAAGAGTTGACTGTAGGAGGTACACAGGCATGCGCTTGCAGGGTGTGTGGGAGTCCACGATTTAGGATTGAGAATAACTGCAAGGATTGAGCCCATTGCCAATGCTGTGCACATCCTTAAATCAGCTCAGCATCAGCAATGATTTCGACGATCGCCGGTCCCTCATAAGCCAAGGCAGCCGCGATCGCATCATCCAGTTCAGCCTGATCCGTCACCTGTATGCCAAAGCCGCCACAAATCTTGGCGTACTCGGCAAAATTGGGATTGTGCAACGATGTTTGCCAAACATCCCACTCCCCGGCCCGCTGCTCCTTACTGATTTTGCCCAACTGACTGTTGTTCACCAAAATATGGGTGATGTTCATCTCGTACTTCACTGCTGTGTTGAAGTCGCCCATGTATTGGCCAAAGCCACCGTCGCCGGACAGCGAAACAATTGGACGTTCGTGCCCCGCTGCGGCCCAAGCTCCTAAAGCTCCGGCAAAGCCAAAGCCAATCGAGCCGAGGTAGCCTGACATCAGCACTGACTGGGCTTCGCACTCAAAGTAGCGCCCGAAGGAATAGGTGTTGTTGCCCACGTCCACTGAGATGACGGCATTGGCGGGAACCTTACGGGTCATGGCGGCGAAAATGCTGGCGGAGTTGACGCCATTGCCCCGGTCGTCGGCTTCGCGGCGGAGCTTTTCTTCGCGCCAGATCTTCCAGCGATCGCCAATCTCAGCCCGCTGATCCGTGGCTTGATTGCTGCCTGCCACGGCTGATTTGAATTGCTCGACCACGATGCTGAGCTCACCCCAAACGGGTACGGTAACGGGATGGAACTTGCCCAGGGCCAAGGGATCAAAATCAACCTGAATGATCGGCTTGCCGGGGTAAATGCCGGTGTGGTTGGAAAAGGAGGCTCCGAGGACCACCAGTAGATCCGATTCGTTCATAAACCAGCTGGCAATGGGGGTGCCACTGCGACCGAGGACACCGCAGCCTAGGGGATGGCGATCGGAGATTTGTCCCTTGGCTTTAAAGGTTGTGAGCACTGGCGCATTCAGCTGTTCCGCCAAGGCCGTAATGGCTTTCATGTGGAACCGAGCGCCGTGCCCCACGATGATGACGGGACGCTTGGCCTTTTGCAGGTTTTCTACAGCAGTTGCTAGGGCATCCGGTGGCGGTGCAATTTGCAGGGGCGTGATGCGACCTTCGGGGCTACCGGCCTTGGCATCCCCCGCTGGCTGGGTCTGGATTTCGTCGGGGAAGATTAGGTGGGAAACGTTGCGTTCTAGCAGGGCATGCTTCACTGCTAGGCTCATCAGCTCTGCATGTTTACTCTGGCTAAGGACCGTGCCGCTCCAGGCGGCTACACCGCTGAAGGCAGCAGACAGATCGCATTCCTGGAAGTTGCCTGTGCCCAAGACTTGGGAACTGACCTGGCCAGTTAGAGCCAATACCGGAGCCCGATCCACCTTGGCATCCCACATCCCGGTTAGCAGGTTCGTTGCGCCTGGCCCGGCAATGGTCAAACAGGCAGCAGGCTTGCCGGTCAGCTTGGCATAGGCCGAGGCCGCAAAGGCTCCAGCTCCCTCATGGCGAATGCCGATGAAGGTGAGATTGCCTTGTAGC
Source organism: uncultured Pseudanabaenaceae cyanobacterium (assembly GCA_938021205.1). GTDB lineage: Bacteria > Cyanobacteriota > Cyanobacteriia > PCC-9006 > JAAUQQ01 > JAAUQQ01. The sequence goes on along the minus strand of CALIGI010000001.1, from coordinate 6,714 downwards.
TCCTGCCGTCGCAGGGCATCGGCGAGACCCAAATTGGAATGACCCACCATGCCAAACACATGGGTGACGCCCCAATTAACCATGGTCTCTGCCATGACATCAGTGACGGTACGAATGTGTGGGGCTTCAGTTGTCAGACCAACATAAATACCGTCTTCTCGGACTTCTACTGGGAAGGTTTCGAGGGAATCATCCACAGCTAAGTTTCCCGGCGGCTGCCCCGTCAGGGGGCAATAGTCCCAGCCATGCCAGGGGCAACGCAGCAGTCCGTTTTCAATGGAGCCTTCGCCCAGGGGACCGCCCTGGTGAGGGCAGCGATTATCCAGGGCACCGTATTGATCGTTGTAGTGGGTCAGGGCAATGCTCTTATGCCCTGCAACGACGGTTTTAACACGACCTTCGGGGAGTTCGTCTAGCTCGGCGACACAGAACCACTGCATTTTTTCTCCATGGGTTACTTGAGACATTGTTGGGATTCCTGAAATGAAACCGTTAGATTTTATGCTCGGGATTTTTGAAATCCGTCTTGCAGCCTGCCTGCCAAGCATTAGGCTGGTTGCCATGGCCAGGGATACCACCGTTATCCTTCAACATGCGAGCCATGTGCATGCAATTCCAAGCCAAGAATGTTGTATTTCGATTGGTGAAATCATTGCCAGGCCCTCCTGAGCCAGGGTCTGAGTAAGAAGGACCAGGACCAACCTCACCTAACCAGCCCGCATCGACTTGGGGGGGGATGGTGTAGCCAATGTGCGATAGAGAAAACAGGATGTTCATCGCACAATGTTTGATCCCATCTTCATTTCCAGTGATTAATGTCGCCCCAACTTTGCCGTAGTCACGGTACTGACCCTTATCATTGAGTAAGTGGGTGTATCCATACATTCGTTCTAGAACTCTGTTACAGACAGAACTTTTTTCACCCAACCAAACCGAAGTACAAAGCACCAAAATATCAGTGTCATCGACTTCTTTTTGAAGTTGTGGCCAGTCATCCTTATCCCATTCGGCGGTTTGAGACATATCTACCCCCAAACCTGCAGGGATGTCATAATCAACCGGGCGAATCACTTTTGTTTGAACGCCGTTGGCTTCAAAAATAGTCTTTGCGATATCAATCACACCGCGAGTGTGGGAAAGCACAGGGGTTCGATTTAATGTGCAATTTAAAAAGAGAGCTTTTAAATCGCTGTAATTTTTAGGTGCATTCTGGCATTGATGCTCAGTAATTTTCTTCAGTTGTTCAGACATGATTAAATCAATCCTTTATTGTAAGTTTAGTAACACAGAAAGTAGCAAAACTCCCTGCTGCGGGGGGCGATCTCCCAACTCATTCCAGTCTGAAATTTTGACTACATTCATGACATAGTTCCTATCGTAAATTCAGCAATACAGAGAACAATAGGGTGCCACCTAGAAAAGAAGCAACACAGGTGTCCTGCTCCGATGGCAATTCCCGCTTCAAGACATTTAGGATAATGCTCCCTGCCAAGAAAGACCAGACAATTGAGAGGGTAGCCTCTTGTAAATGCATTCCCTGACCTAACACCATGCCTAAAATAACTGCGGCAGCTAAGATCCAACGACCGATTTTGTCATAGGGAACTCGATGATGTTCACGCAAACTCTCATCCACAATGAACAAATGCAGAGCCAGTGCTACGAATAAAAGAATGCAAGAGAGCAAGCTATGTCGAGCTAAATCCTGAAGTAAATATCCCAAAATGCTATTGAATAATGCAAACGAAAAGATATGAATCCAGAAGAAGAGTGAACCATTCTTATTCTGATTAGCTCTAGTACCCAGGGCAATTTTGTCCAGAATATAGAACATTACTAATCCCAGTAAAGCCAGGATATAAATGTGATTTTCTAGATAGCCTAGAAAAGGAGCCTCTGAGTGAAGTAGCTCTTCTTGGGCATGGCTCAGTTCCGGGAAAATCTCTAAGAAGACATAGCCTAGGGAAACCCCACCAGCAAAAGATAGCCAGCGTTTTTTAGGAACGAAAGCCTCAATGGGAATTTGAGAGGCAAACCCATGGATTAAAGCTAAGCCAATCGCCAATAAAATCCCAGGCATAACTATGGAGATTCTCCTTCCAAAATAAGTCGGGTTTTGATCGCATTTCCATGCTCGCCACCAACCTTAGTGAGAGCTTGAAGACTGTGCAAGAAGCATTTAGGGATAGATGCCATAGCAAGCACCTATCCCAAGTAATCAGACTTTGTCACCAGGAATAAAGCCTTGGGAATCACTTGACTAAAAACGAACCTCATCCCCTAGCCCCTTCTCCTAAGAGAGAAGGGGGACCGAACGCAAAACGAAGTAAGTTCTTCAGATGAACTGGGGTGAGGGATGTTTTTCTGCATCGAAGTCAGCAGGTTAACTGAGCTTGTAGCTTGAGGGGTCAGCCTTTAGCAAAAAGAAATCGCCATACTGAGTCACCTGCCCAGTAATTTCAAGGGGATCAGCCACCATTTCCAAGACCTGTTTATTCACGGCTTTGCCAGCACTATCTGCCAAGAGGAAGTAGAGCGGATCGCCTTGATCGTTGTGGGAGAGGAAGACTGCTGGAACACCACCACTAATGCAGCGAATGGCGCAAGCTCGATGGGTTTTACCCTGGCCAGGTTTCATCACACCGGGATAGCATTTACCATCGAGGATTTCCCCTTTGAGGGAGAACTCACCCAGTTCAATACCTGGTTCTGGCGCGATCGGAGCATTGGCAGGTGCTGCAACGGGCTCAGCCTTGCCAGTTGTCATTAAGGTGAGGTTGTTGCGGTGGACCATCAGTCCCTTGATCTTGACCCACTTGCCCACATGGTCTGTCACCTTGGCCGAAACGCCTGCCTTATTGTTAGCTGATAGTAAGTAGCGGGAAAATTTGGAACCAGATTCCACCTTTCCTTTACGAGGAACTAGTAAGTGGGGGACTGGCTCACCCACTAGAAATCCCTGTAATTCACCTCCGCCAAATTTGCCCGCATTGAATTGATCATGGAGGCGGGGAACAAAGAAGCCAAATAATGCCACTCCGACAAACAGTAGCGGAATGAACCGAAACAGAAAGCGCTTAATACCTTTTGGTAGGCGACTGTAGCCACTGAAGAATTCATCTTCAGTGGGATTGGATGCTTGAGAATCACGTTTATTCATGGGATCAGGGTTCATGCTCTACCCTCCATGCCAGGATGGATGGGAGCAGCGGGTGTTTGCGTTCCAGGAGGATTGGGGATGGTGCTGATGAAAATGCGATCGCCTTCAAGCCGCACGTTAAACGTAGGCACAGACTCGGCAAAGGGCGGTGGCGACCCGCCAGTCTCTGGCAAATATTGATAGCCATGCCAAGGACAAGTGATGCAACCATCAATCACTTTGCCTTCACCCAAGGGACCATTTTGGTGTTGGCAAACATTGGAAATTGCTGAGACCTTACCGTCATATTTAAAGACTGCAACTCTCTCTCCCGCAACCGCAACAATCTTGGCTCGGTTGTCAGGAATCTCGCTGATGCTGCCAATCTCGACGTAGTTATCCACGGCGGGCGTAGCATTTGCAACGGGGCGATCGCCCTTACGTTCCCTTAATGCTGCGATCAAATGAATGGCTGTAATCCAGACCAGACCTAAGCCCACCATTATTGTCAGAATTGGATGGCGATTGGTTTGAATCGCCCCCAACACCACATGGCCTACCAAGGCGGCATAGGCCACATACACCAGCATGTGCAACCCTTTCCAGATGGGAGCCGTCAGGTTTGCCAACCAAAAATCATGGCTGGTAATCGCCATGAGAAAGAGAATGGCTAACCCGATTACCCCGAGTGACTCAAAGGGAAAACGAATAAAAGATTCGTAATGGGTATTGCCTGCAAACAAGCTCACGATGGGGTCTAAGTTGCCAAAGTCGTGATACCAAGTCAAGGCACCCGTCGTTTTGAGCGGAAACTTGTTGATTGAGGGAATCTTATCTAACAGCGGAATTTTCGCTAGGTTAAAGCCAATTACATGGACTAGCCCCAACAAAAACATGGTCACGCCCATATGCCGCCGATTGTATAGCAGAGGCAAAAAGCGACGATCCAGCCGACAGAGCGGCCCAATGGATAAAATCACATGGAGCAAAAGAAAGGCTGCTGAGCCATAGGCTCGAATTTGCAACCCACGCATGTCTAGGTCGGGGCCCATCAGGTGGGCTGACCAGGTAAAGAGGGCGATGTACAGGGCTATGGATACCCACAGCAGTATATCGTAGGTAATTTTAAAGCGATTCCATTGAATCGACTTATACGCAACACTCACGGCTATGGTCGCTCCAACAATTTAAAGGGTCATCATTTCTACGGCGATTTAGTTTGGAGTGGTCATCTCCGCAGGCAAAGACAAGGCAGCTAGAACCTTGTCTTTGCCTTGGCTATAAATCAGTAAATTGCCCGCTTTTCCTTGGATCGCACTGGTTAACTCAAACTCCCGACGGGATTTGCCGACGAGCGAACCCAGGAACAGCGCATCGTCAGCTAAGGCTTCCGTCGAAGCCTGGTCACCCGCTTGCCAATAGACCAGAACGTCGGGTTGCCGGATCTCTCGCTGGGGCGTGATTGCAAGAACCGCTGAGCTTTCTCCAGACGGTTTCAATGCTTCTCCTCGAAGGGTCACCCCTGCAACTTTCCAATCCATTGATTGAAAGATTTTCTCCTCTCGGGATGTGGGAGGTGCTGCAAAACCAGACTGGTCAAATAGTTCTACTGCGGTAGATTCAACTGGGCCATAGTTGGGCCGCAATAGCAGTGAGGCTAAAAAGCCTAGGGGCAAAATGCAGGCTAGGGCTACTGAGGCGTAGAAGTGAGCCTGCCGACGCTCATGAATCATTCAGGATCTCCTTTGGCTTAGGCCGCATTTTGTTGGGCACGCAAGCGGTGAATATTTCGTTCTGTGGGCGTCTGTTTGCGACGAATTAAACGCCATACAAAGAGCGGCCAAAAGATACAAACGCCAGGAATAATCAGTAAGCGAAAACCAATGGCCAAGCCTCTTGCAGAAGGATCCACAAATCGGATTAAGAAGGTGACAAAGGGAATTGAGAAAATGGCACCTATTGTTAGATAGATGCTAATAACGCGCATTAAATGGGGAATACAGGCGATCGCGAAACTATTCATTGCTACAACTAACTGAAAACAGCGCAAAACAAGCTGATCTAAATTTCAGACTAGGTCAAGATCAAGTGCACGTACCAAAAGGTTAAGAAATCACTCGAAATTTGTGAGACCAAATTTTAGATAAGAGTGATATGAAACGCAGGCAGGCAAAGCTATAAGCTAGAGTATCCTTAAAGCATCTGGCTCTTGATATAGTCTGCAACTCTTAATGTCTGCGCAATGATTGTTAGCGTTGGGTTTACGGCTCCTGCTGATACAAAGAAGCTGCCATCTGTCACAAAGACATTATCCAGATCATGGGGTTTGCAATAGGGATCCAGGACTGACTGGTTGGCATCGATTCCCATTTTCATTGTGCCCATGGTGTGACCCAGAGGAATGCCCACCCTATTCCCTAAATAGAGGTCAACATTATGGGTGCCGGGGTGGCAGCCAATGCAATCTAAAAAGTCTGTCAGACGTTTCCGAAGTTGATTAGCGGGTTCTACATTGTTCGCGGTGTAGTCGAAGACAATGTTGCCCTGGCTATTGTAGGAAATGCCATTCTCTAGGCGAGGCAAGTCTTCACTTTGTAGCCAAAAGTCGAGGGAGTGGGTCGCCATCTCGGCATGGGTCATGCCCTCCAGGGGAGTGGGCGATTCCAGCTTCATCATGGCTTCGTTGAAGTTGCCCAACATTTGAATCAGACCCATGGGGTATTTGAAGGATTCATCTCCCCAGTAGTAGTCGGATAGGGCCAGGGTCTTTTCGAACGTGGCATCATTGGGGGTCTTGCTAATCGCAATTAGAGTGGCATTGTTGTGCCCCATAAAATTGCGTCCGACGAGGCCGGTGCGATTGGCAAGGCCTTGGGGATGCTTGTCCTGTTGCGATCGCAAGAACAGCAATGCTGAGCCCAAAGCCCCGGCTGCCACGACCACCACATCAGCAGAATACTTCACCTCCTCGCCAGCCTCGGTTTTAACCACAACGGTCTTGACCTTACGCCCCGAGCCATCTACCTCCAAACGCTCAACAGGACTGTTAATTTTCAGCGTGACATTGTCATGCTGCAACGCTGGGCGCACACCGACGATGTGAGAATCAGCCTTAATTTCATAGGGATCGGGGTAACCATCAAATTGAGGCCAGAGGTCTAAGCTGCTGGTTGCACCTTCCTCTCCGTCATGGCCCAGGCGCATGCCCATGGGGATGGGGAAGGGCTTCAGTCCTGTGGCCGTTAAATCGTCATTCAGTTTTTGGATGCGGGGCTCATGCTGGAGCGGTTCATAGGGAAAGGGGGAGCTGCGAGGCGATTCCGTTGGGTCTGCACCTGCTTTGCCATGGACGTAGTACCATTTTTCACCGATGGCATAGTAGGGCTCCAGATCGTTATAGCTGATGGGCCAGGCTGGGGAGAGACCGTCGTAATGTTCGACTTCCTCGAAGTCTTTTTCTCGCAGGCGAAATAGGGCGGAACCGTAGAATTTGGTATTGCCGCCAACGTTGTAATGGGGGTGGCTAGGATGAAACGGTTTGTCGTTGTGGTACCAAGTGTCCTGGGGGGTATAGC